>NZ_JBVHOQ010000014.1:0-180848 GCF_055568375.1 Streptomyces sp. NPDC026062 | reverse complement strand
GTTGATAGGCCAGATGTGGAAGCCCGGTAACGGGTGGAGCTGACTGGTACTAATAGGCCGAGGGCTTGTCCTCAGTTGCTCGCGTCCACTGTGTTAGTTCTGAAATAACGAACGGCCGTGTTTTGTTCCGGTGTTGGTTAATTTCATAGTGTTTCGGTGGTCATTGCGTTAGGGAAACGCCCGGTTACATTCCGAACCCGGAAGCTAAGCCTTTCAGCGCCGATGGTACTGCAGGGGGGACCCTGTGGGAGAGTAGGACGCCGCCGAACAATCATTGTGGAAAAGCCCCGTGCCCTTGTGGCACGGGGCTTTTCTGCGTTCACGACCAGAACGTGCCGGGAACGGATACCGGACGGCCGGAGTGGTATGGCTCCCTGTAGCAGCCGCTGACTCGTGTACCGGCCGGTGACGCTACAGCCGACCTGCTGCCTTGAGAGCCAAGTAGGCATCGGAGAGGGCCGGCGCGAGGTTGTCCGGTGTAGCGTCGACGACAACCACACCATGACGCTGTAGCTGACTCGCAGTTCGACGCCGACCAGCCTGAGCCCGGGCACCGGCGGCAGCGTCATAGATCGCGTCCACTGTTCCTCTCGCACCTGCCATGTCTTCGACGTGCGGGTCGCTCACGGCAGCCAGCAGCACAGTGTGCCGCTGAGTGAGATGCGGGAGTACGCGCAACAGCCCCTCTTCGACAGGCGTCGCCTCAAGACTGGTGAGCAACACGATCAAGGAACTTCGGGGAGCGTTGGCCAGCGCGGCGACGCTCAGGCCGCGTGAGTCGGTTTCCACGAGTTCCGGCTCCAGTGGCGCCAGGACGTCGACCATCGCCGCCAGGATGTCTCCGGCTGCGCGGCCTCGGACCTGGGCCCGCACACGGCGGTCGTAGGCGAGAAGGTCCACACGATCGCCGGCACGGGTGGCAAGGGCAGTGAGGAGCAGTGCCGCGTCCATTGACGCGTCGAGACGAGGAACATCGCCCACCCGGCCTGCCGACGTCCGGCCGGTATCAAGGACGATGAGGATGTGACGGTCACGTTCAGGACGCCAGGTACGTACAGCGACCGCTGACTGGCGTGCAGTGGCCCGCCAGTCGATCGAGCGGGTGTCGTCACCGGGGACGTAGGTGCGCAGGCTGTCGAATTCCGTCCCCTCACCCCGGGTGAGGACGCTTGTGCGACCATCGAGCTCGCGCAGCCTGGCGAGGCGGGACGGCAGGTGCTTGCGACTTGTGAAGGGGGGCAGGACACGCACCTTCCAGGGGGTGTGATGACTGCCCTGGCGTGCTGCGAGTCCCAATGGGCCGTAGGACCGAATGGTGATTCGCTCGGCCTGGCGGTCACCGCGGCGGGTAGGGCGCAGAAATGTCGTGACACGACGGCGCTCGCCTGGCGGGACGTCAAGTTTGTGACGAGACACGGCCTGGTCCGTGCCCGGAAGCCAGCTGCTGGGTGGCCACGCGTCACGAAGGTGTGCCCTCAGGCGACGGCGGGAAGGATTGACTACGGTGAGTTGCACTTCGGCGCTGTCACCGAGTCGAACGGTTGTGTCGCCGGATCGGGTGAACCGAAGCGTACGCACTGGCGCTGCCAGGGCATAGTCGCACAGAATAGCTAGTGAGAGCGGGGCGTTGACCGCGAGCATGCCCGTCCAGCTCGGGGCCAGAATGCCTACAGGGAGTGACCCCAGGGCGGCGAGCAGGGCGGTGCGTCCGGTAAGGGCCACCATTCACCGCCTCAACGGGGTACGGGGACGTGGGCGAGAACTGCGGTGATGACGGAGTCCGGGGTGACTCCCTCCATCTCTGCCTCGGGCCGCAGTTGGACGCGGTGCCGAAGCGTGGGGAGGGCAAGGGCTTTCACGTCATCAGGGGTGACGTAGTCGCGGCCGGTCAGCCAGGCCCAGGCCCGGGCTGTGGACAGGAGAGCAGTGGCGCCACGGGGGGAGACTCCGAGGTCGAGTGAGGGGGATTCACGCGTGGCACGACAGATATCTACGACGTAGCCGGCGATCTCAGGAGAGACAGCGGTCCGGGAGACAGCAGTACGTGCCGCCTCGAGATCCGACGGCCCGGCGACCGGGCGTATGCCCGCCGCCTGCAGGTCACGGGGGTTGAAGCCATCCGCATGGCGGGTCAGAACGTTGATCTCGTCATCGCGGGACGGAAGCGGGACCGTCAGCTTGAGTAGGAAGCGGTCCAGCTGGGCCTCAGGGAGAGGGTATGTGCCCTCGTACTCCACCGGGTTCTGGGTCGCTGCAACGAGGAAGGTTTCCGGCAAGGGGCGGGGGATTCCATCGACAGTGACCTGGCGTTCCTCCATGGCCTCCAGGAGGGAGGACTGCGTCTTGGGAGGAGTGCGGTTGATTTCGTCGGCGAGCAGAAGGTTGGTGAAGATCGGACCGGGCTGGAAGGAGAACTGGGCGGTGCGGGCGTCATAGACGAGTGAGCCGGTCACGTCGCTGGGCATCAGGTCGGGGGTGAACTGGACGCGCTTGGTTTCGAGTTCGAGTGATGCTGCGAGCGCTCTGACCAAGAGGGTCTTGGCCACGCCAGGGACCCCTTCGAGCAGGACATGACCGCGGCAGAGCAGTGCGACGACGAGACCGGTGACTGCCGGGTCCTGGCCGACCACGGCCTTGGCGATCTCGGAGCGCAGTGCTTCCAGGGAGGCGCGGGCCGCCGCGTCGCCGCTGACGGTCCCGGTTGTCCCGGTTGGGATGGGGGGCGGGGCGCTCATGAGGTACGGACCTCTCTTTCGAGGGTGTCGAGTTGGTCTGCCAGAAGGACGAGAGCGGTGTCGTCGGAGGGGGCCGTGCCGAAGAGCAGCTGGTAGAGGTCGGTATCGCCGGGGTCGCGGTGTGCCGAGACAGCGGGGAGGAGCGTCGCTGGGGAGTGCGCGTCCTGCGGGGAGACGCCGATGAGGCGAGCGATGCGGGTACGGGTGGCGTCGCGCAGCGCGTCGGCTGCCCGGTCGCGGGCGTTGGCCTTGCGCTGGAGGCGGGCACGGCCCTCGGTGGACTCGGAGGCGCGGATGGCTACGGGCAGAGCTTCGGCGACTACCGGGCCCAGACGCCGGGCACGCCAGATGGCGGCAAGTACGGCGGCGAGGGCGAGTTGAAGGGTTCCCCAGAGCCAGCCCGACGGGATGAGATCGATGAAACCGCTTTCGTCCTCGGCGCTGTCGCCGCTCGTGCCGTTGTCCTTGTCGTGGGCGCTGTCTGTGGTGGAGGAGTCACTGAGCGAGGGGAGGTACCAGACCAGATGTGGGCGCGAGCCGAGGAGTTGGAGGGCCAGGGAGGCGTTGCCGTCCTTGTCCAGACGGTTGTTGTAGAGGAAGTCGGGGGATCCGAGCAGGACGGTGTCACCCGATGCCGGCTGCTCCAGTACGAGGAGGGAAGGAAGGCCGTCGGCCGGGTAGCAGGCGAGGGCTTCGAGTCCGTCCGAGGTGTAGCGGAAGCCCCCTGCCTCCGCGTCACCGGCCTGGCGCGCGGCGGTCAGCGAGCACTGCGGGGCCCGTGTGGAAACCGGGGCAGATGGTTTGGCGCGGACGCCGGGGGCCAACGCGTCGACCGAGGTCGGGCCTGCGGCCAGGAGCACCGTCCGGCCACCCGTGCCGATGGTCCTTGCACGGAGCAGGTTCTGTTGATGCGGCGTCAGAAGATTAGGGGTGGCAACGAGCAGTGTGGCATCGGGGCCGGCCGCAGACGTGGCGGCCTGGAGCGTGGTGACGACGTGGACGGAAACACCACGGTCCTTGAGGAGCTCGGCTACGGCCCTGCTTCCGTAACGGTCCGCGGAGCGGGGGTCGAGCCTGCCGTGCTGATCCCCCGACCGAGTGGCCGCCAGGGCGATTCCTGCGGCGACGAGCACGAGGAGGGCGAGCAGCACTCCGCGAGCGCGGATCCAGACCTGGCGCGGAGTGGGGGAGACAGACGTGGAACGGGTGGTGGTCGTGGTCACTCGACAGCCCCCGGGAGAATGCCGGAGAGTCGCGGTGCGGCGGACTCGAGGTCGAGGTCCAGGGCGAGCACGGTCAGATATGCCTGCTCGTCGGCTGAGCGGCCGCCGTATGTGACGTCGTCGAAGGTCCGGGCCGCGGCCCGGAGTCGTGCGGCGTGCTCCGGGAGTGTGCGGCCCGCTTCCGCAGCGGCTTCGTCGGCGGTGCGTCCGGGGCGGGCGTCGAGCAGGGCGCGTTCCTCCAGGGAACGGACGATGGCACGCATCCGCTCCTGGACGGCTGGGATCCACCGGCCGGCAGCGGCGTGGGCCTCGGCGGTGGCGCGGTGCTCCGGCGCGCTGTGGGGGCCGCTCGCGAAGAGGGCGTCCGCTGCCTTACGGCCGCGTTGTGGGGTGCCCAGGCGCCACAGGAGCGCGGCGGCAAGAGCGATGACGATCAGGACGAGTACGACCAGTCCTGCGGGCCCGCCCGGTGCGGCGCCGGATGCGGACGAGAAGAGGTCGCCGATCCAGCTCCACAGATGGTCCAGAGCACTCTGGAGAGGGTTCGGATCGTTCTCGTGGTACATCGGTTTGGAAAGCTCGCGCTGTGCCGCCTCGCGGGCGGGCACCCGTGGGATGTCCACGGGTATGTCACCGCTCGCGCGGATCAGTCGCTCTGCCGCAGCTCCCGTTGTGCCACCCGCCCCCGACACGGTGTCAGCTCCTGTTGTCGTAGCCCGGCAGACCGGCTGCCCTGGCGAGTTCGAGATCGAGCGCCTCGCGCCGGATGCGCTGGTCCACGTAGAGGAGGGCCATGACACCGGCGGACAGCGGATAGGTGATCGTGGCGACGACCACATCGCCGATGGCGGAGACGATCAGGAACGGCCAGCCGAAACTGGTGGATCCCTCGGTGAGGAAGGAACTGAGGCCGCCGTTGTCCACGGCCATCGCGACGAGGCCGAACGGGATGCCGATCACCAGCGTCACGATGAGCGTCAGCAGCCAGGTGAGCGAGAGGATGCCGAACGTCCGCCACCAGGCGCCGCGGACCAGTTTGGCGGAGCGCCGCATCGATGCGGTGATCGACTGCCGTTCCAGCATCAGGGCCGGGGACGCGAGGCAGAAACGGACCATGAGCCAGAGGAGCACACAGGCCGCGGCGAGCATTCCGATGAAGGCGAGGCCGACGCCCGCGGTGTCGCCGATCAGGTAGCCCGGGAGGATTCCCACGGCCATGATGGCGGCGGCCATGGCGGCCAGCAGAAAGGTCAGCCCCAGGAGCGGGAACAGCCTGGGCCGGGCTTCGGCCCACGCTCCGGAGAGCGTGACGGGACGGCCCAGCACCGAGCGGCTGATCACCACTGTCAGTACCGCGGTGGTGAAGATCGTGGCGAGCATCAGGACGAGCAGGGACGGGGCGGTGTTGAGAAGGCTGGAGCGGAGCGACTCGGTGGCCTGGCGCAGGGCCTCGGAGCCGGTGGCGTTCCGGTCGATCGACGGGGGCTCCGGCAACAGGTACCGCTGCACGAGCAGGTTGGCGGTCTGGGCGATCACGGAGACGGCGAGTGTGATGCCGAGGACCGTGCGCCAGTGCGCGCGCATGGTGGAAACGGTGCCGTCCAGGATCTCGCCGACGCCCAGCGGCCGGAGAGGGATGACACCGGGCTTGGCCGCAGCCGGCGGGCGTCCCCAGCCCGGGCCCTGCGGGGGTACGCCCCAGCCGGGATAGGGAGGCGGCGTGCCGGGGCCGGTTCCGGAAGAGCTCGGCGGGGACCACTGCGCTGCGGGCGGCTGCGTGGCAGACCAGTTTCCCGCAGGCCCGTTGCCGTCGACGGGTTCGGAAGGCCGGGGGACGCCTGTCTCCTGGTCGTCGGAGGGGGCAGATCCGGGCGAGGCCCAGCCCGGAGTGTCGTTCATTCTCGCTCCTTCACGGTCCTGTCCGCGCATCGGGGCGTCAGGTTGGCAGCCATCGTGCCACGCGTGGCACCAGTCCGGGACTGGCGCTGTATCTCCTTCGTTCCTTCATGCGCGGGCGGCTCACGGGGCAGACTGGGCGGATGGCTGATCAGGACGCGCAATCGCCGGGGGGCTGCGAGCCCGCCGTGCTTTCCGTACTTCGCTGGGACGAGCCTCCGGAAGGGCCTGTGCTGGTGCTTCTCGACCAGACGAGGCTGCCGGTGGAGGAGGCAGAGTTGGCGTGCACCGACGTTCCCGCCCTGGTGGAGGCGATCCGGACGCTGGCGGTGCGCGGAGCGCCGCTGCTGGGCATCGCGGGGGCCTACGGAGTGGCTCTCGCAGCCGTGCGGGGATACGACGTGGCGGAGGCCGCCGCGATGCTGGAGCAGGCGCGGCCCACCGCGGTGAATCTCGGGTACGGGGTCCGGCGGGCCGCCGGCGCGTACTGGGCGGCTGTCGACAAGGGGGCAGGTCCCGAGCAGGCAGCGGCAGCGGCGCTGGGTGAGGCGCGGGCGTTGCACCGGGAAGACGCCGTGGCCAGCGGGCAGATGGCCGGGTTCGGGCTTGCTCTCCTGAACGAGCTGCTGCCCGGCGGCGGTCATCGGTTGCTGACCCACTGCAACACCGGGGCGCTGGTCTCAGGGGGTGAGGGAACGGCCTTCGCGGTCGCGCTCGGGTCGCACCGGGCGGGCCGGCTCAGGCGCCTGTGGGTGGACGAGACCCGCCCTCTGCTGCAGGGAGCCCGGCTGACCGCGTACGAGGCGGCGCGCAACGGCATGCCGTACAGCTTGCTCACGGACAACGCGGCGGGGTCACTGTTTGCGGCAGGGGAGGTGGATGCCGTGCTGATCGGGGCTGACCGCATCGCCGCGGACGGATCCGTGGCCAACAAGGTGGGGAGCTATCCGCTCGCGGTGCTCGCGAAGTATCACCACGTACCGTT
This sequence comes from Streptomyces sp. NPDC026062, assembly GCF_055568375.1. Classification (NCBI taxonomy): domain Bacteria; kingdom Bacillati; phylum Actinomycetota; class Actinomycetes; order Kitasatosporales; family Streptomycetaceae; genus Streptomyces; species Streptomyces sp. NPDC026062. Next base: position 174,009 of record NZ_JBVHOQ010000014.1, on the reverse strand, counting down.
CATCGTGGTGGCCCCGACCACGACCGTGGATCTCCACACCGCGGACGGTGCGTCCATCACGGTGGAGCAGCGGTCGGCGAGTGAAGTGACCGAGCTCACATCGCCGCAGTGGGGGGTTGAGGGGAGGGGAGCTGGTGGGGTTCCTGTGGCGCCGGTGGGAACCCCGGCGTACAACCCCGCCTTCGATATCACGCCTCCGGAGCTGGTCACCGCGATCGTGACGGAAGAGGGCGTAATCTCCCCGGTCACAGGGGCCGGACTGGCGGAGCTGTGTGCCAGATCATCGCAGGTAACGATTAGCTAATGGGATGATGTCGTTTATGAAGGGACGCGTCCTTGTCGTCGACGACGACACCGCACTGGCCGAGATGCTCGGGATTGTGCTGCGTGGTGAGGGGTTCGAGCCGTCGTTCGTAGCGGACGGCGACAAGGCACTTGCTGCATTTCGTGAGGCAAAGCCGGACCTGGTCCTGCTGGATCTCATGCTGCCCGGTAGGGACGGCATCGAGGTCTGCAGGCTGATCAGGGCCGAGTCCGGTGTGCCGATCGTCATGCTCACTGCCAAGAGCGACACGGTTGACGTGGTGGTGGGCCTGGAATCAGGGGCCGACGACTACATCGTCAAGCCGTTCAAACCTAAGGAGTTGGTTGCCCGGATCAGGGCACGTTTGCGCAGGTCCGAGGAACCGGCACCGGAGCAGTTGACCATCGGGGATCTGGTCATAGATGTGGCCGGGCACTCCGTGAAGCGGGAGGGGCAGTCCATCGCCCTGACCCCGCTGGAGTTCGACCTGCTGGTCGCGCTCGCACGCAAGCCGTGGCAGGTCTTCACTCGTGAGGTACTCCTTGAGCAGGTCTGGGGGTACCGGCACGCCGCCGACACCCGTCTGGTCAATGTGCACGTGCAGCGGCTCCGTTCCAAGGTCGAGAAGGACCCGGAACGGCCGGAGATCGTCGTGACCGTCCGAGGCGTCGGCTACAAGGCCGGACCGAGCTGACATGTCCCTGGGCAGCACTGCTCCGAAGCCCGGGGAGCCGGGAGTCCGTGCGGAGCGGGCTGCCGGTTCAGGGCACACGTCGTCCTCGGTCGGGCGTTTCCTGCGGGGCGGCCGGTTGTTCCATGACCGGGCGCCCGGCGGGCCGCTGCCACGGCTGCTGATGCGGTGGGTGCGGCGCCCGCTGCTGCCCGCCGTGCGGTTGTGGCGGCGCAACCTCCAGCTGCGGGTCGTCGCCGGCACGCTGCTGATGTCGCTCGGCGTGGTGCTGCTGCTCGGCCTCGTCGTGATCGGGCAGGTGCGCAACGGCCTGCTGGAGGCCAAGGGAAAGGCTGCCCAGACACAGGCCGCCGGTGGGTTCGCGGCCGCCCAGGAGAAGGCGAACGCTCCGCTCACCCCCACGCCTGGCGGTGACGCCGCAGACGGCTCGACGGCCAACAACTCCTGGCGGACCGAGCTCGTCGACCAGCTCGCCAGTGGTGGGAAGAACGCGTTCAACGTGGTGGCGCTCAGCGCCGACGAGGGGTCCCGTGCACCCCGCGGCTCCGGCAGCGTCGAGACCGCGAGCATTCCGCAGAAGCTGCGCGAGTCGGTGAACAAGGGCCCGGGAGCGTTTCAGACGTACTCGCAGATCAAGTACGCGAACGGGCAGGAATCGCAGCCCGGTCTGGTCGTGGGGAAGCGGCTCTACGACATCGATCGCAATCCGTACCAGCTGTACTACGTCTTCCCGCTGACGCAGGAGGAGAAGTCCCTGACGCTGGTCAAGGGCACGCTGGCGACCGCGGGTCTGTTCGTGGTCGTGCTGCTCGGGGCGATCGCGTGGTTCGTGGTGCGCCAGGTCGTCACCCCCGTACGCATGGCGGCGGGGATCGCGGAACGGCTCTCGGCGGGCCGGCTCCAGGAGCGGATGAAGGTCACCGGCGAGGACGACATCGCCCGGCTCGGTGAGGCGTTCAACAAGATGGCACAGAACCTCCAGCTGAAGATCCAGCAGTTGGAGGAGCTCTCCAGGATGCAGCGGCGCTTCGTCTCGGACGTCTCGCACGAGCTGCGGACGCCACTGACGACCGTGCGCATGGCGGCCGATGTGATTCACGAGGCACGCGTCGACTTCGACCCGGTCACGGCGCGTTCCGCGGAGCTCCTCGGGGACCAGCTCGACCGCTTCGAGTCGCTGCTGTCGGATCTGCTGGAGATCAGCCGGTTCGATGCGGGTGCGGCGGCTCTGGAGGCGGAGCCGATAGACCTGCGGCAAGTCGTGCGACGGGTGATCGGTGGCGCCGAGCCGCTGGCCGAGCGCAAGGGCACCCGGATCCGGGTGGTCGGCGACGAACAGCCGGTGATCGCCGAAGCCGACGCGCGACGGGTCGAGAGGATTCTGCGCAACCTGGTCGTCAACGCCGTCGAGCATGGCGAGGGACGCGATGTCGTGGTGCGGATGGGCGTGGCCGGTGGAGCGGTCGCGGTGGCAGTCCGGGACTACGGGGTGGGGCTGAAGCCCGGCGAGGCGACGCGGGTGTTCAACCGTTTCTGGCGGGCCGACCCGGCCCGCGCCCGGACAACGGGCGGTACCGGACTCGGTCTGTCCATCGCTGTCGAGGACGCCCGGCTGCACGGCGGGTGGCTCCAGGCCTGGGGCGAGCCCGGTGGAGGTTCGCAGTTCCGGCTGACGCTGCCGCGTACGGCGGACGAACCGCTGCGTGGTTCGCCGATACCTCTGGAGCCCGAGGACTCGCGGCGCAACCGTGAGAACCGGCTGCGGGACGCGGCCGCTCCCGCCGGCGGCAGCGACCACCGGCTGGTGGCGGTGCCCTCGCAGCCGGGCGGCACGGACCGAGCGGCGCTGCCCGTACCGGCCCGCGCATCCATGCCGGCCCGGACCGCGCCGGCCTCGGTGCATCCGGCGGCTCTGCCGGGCAACGGGGCACGTGTGGTGCCGCGTCCCGCCGAGGAGCGGCCCGGCCGTCACAACGACTCTCCGGGGCAGGATCCGGGGCGGGAGGACACGACTCGTGGTCACTGACCGTCGTCAGGGCGGCCGTGGACGTACGGCGGGGGCGACCGTGCTGCTCGGGTGCGGCGCCGTGCTGCTGTCCGCATGCGGCTCGATGCCCGTCACGGGGGACGTCAAGGCCGTGGACGCCTCGCAGCCCGGCGACTCCCAGGTGCAGGTGTACGCGGTCGCTCCGCGCGACGGCGCCACTCCGAACGAGGTGGTCGACGGCTTCCTTGAGTCGATGACCAGCGACGACTCCGATTTCAGGACCACGCGCCAGTACCTCACGAAAAAGGCGTCGAGCGGCTGGAAGCCGAGCGCGCTCACCACGGTGCTGGCCAAGGCGCCCAACCGGAGCGACCGGCCGGTCCATGACAGCGACCGAGGCACCGACGAGGTCAGCTACACGCTGACGGGCGAGAAGGTGGCGACGGTCGACGACCAGAACGCCTACCAGCCGCTGGCGCCCGCGGACTACTCCAGCACCCTGCACCTGGTGCGGCAGAAGGGTCCGGACGGCAACGAATGGCGCATCGACATGGTGCCGGACGGCCTGGTTCTCGGGCAGTCGGACTTCAAGCGGCTCTACCGTTCCGTCAACAAGTTCTACTTCGCCACCGGGCGGACCGACGCACAGTCCACGCTGGTCGCCGACCCCGTCTACATCCGTAACCGGACCGATCCGGCCACCGGAATGGACACGGTGACGCAGGCCGTTCGCAGCCTTCTGAGGGGGCCCACCGACTGGCTGCGGCCCGTGGTCGCATCCCGCTTTCCGGCCGGAACCGGGCTGCGGAAGGGCGCCACCTCCCTCACCCCCGACGACCGGAACGTGCTGAAGGTCCCGCTCGACAAGAAGGCCGACGGAGTTGGGCAGCGCTCCTGCCGGATGATGGCCTCGCAGGTGCTCTTCACCCTCCGGGACCTGACGTCCGCACGCGTCGAGCAGGTGGAGCTCCAGCGCTCCGACGGATCGTCGCTCTGCGTGCTGGGGGCCGACCAGGCCGAGGAGTACGCCCCCGACGGATCGTCGGGCGGGCCCCAGAGCCAGTACTTCGTCGATGCCAAGGGGCACGTGGAGCGTATTCCGGGGAGTACCAGGGGCAGCGGTGAGCCGGAGCCGGTGGCCGGTCCCTTCGGCAGCGGGTCGTTGCAGGTGAGCGCAGTCGGTGTGGCCCGGGACGAGCAGACGGCTGCGGTCCTCTCGCAGCACGGGGACGCGCTCTACGTCTCCTCCATCGCTGTGGACGGTGAGCTTCCCGCCCCGGCGGTGACGAGCAAGGCCGGCCACTCCAAGGACCGGCTGACGGCGCCCAGCTGGGACGGCAGGGGCGACCTCTGGATCGCCGACCGCGACCCCGGCAACTCACGGCTGCTGCGCCTGGCCGGCGGCACGGGCAAGCCCCAGGAGGTCACCGTGCCGAGCCTGGACGGCGGCCGGATATCGGCCCTTCGCCTGTCCTCGGACGGGGTGCGCATCGCCCTGCTGCTGACGCGGGAGGACGGGACGACGACGCTGAAGATCGGCCGGATCGAGCGGAAGGGCCCGCAGGGCAAGGAGCAGGTCTCCGTGGTGGACCTGCGGCAGGCAGCCCCGCAGCTGGCCGATGTGACCGCGATGTCGTGGTCGGGCGGCAGCCGCCTGGTGGTGGTCGGCAAGGTGCAGGGAGGGGTGCAGCAGGTCCGCTATGTGCAGGCGGACGGGTCGACACCCTCCTCGGGTGTGCTGCCCGGCGTCAATCAGGTGCGGGCCATCGCGGCGGCGGACGACGAACAGTTGCCGCTGATGGCGGACACGGTCGGCGACGGGATAGTGAAACTGCTGCCGGGGGACAACTGGCAGACCGTCCTGAAGGAAGGTTCGGCGCTGGTCTATCCGGGCTGAGGCCCGCAGCCGCCCTGTGGCGGGCGTCGCGGCGGGGCTGCCCGGGGCGTTGTCCACAGGGGTGGCCGGGCTGCCCCGCCCGCGTGCACAGTGGAGTCATGCGCGGGTGGTGGCGGGAGATCGCCGGACTGGTCCTGCCGGTGGACTGCGGAGGCTGTGGCAGGCCGCGGACCGAGCTGTGCGAGGAATGCCGCGCGCAGTTGTACGGCGGGGTGCCGCGCCGGGTGAGCCCCGATCCTGAGCCTCCGGATCTGCCGGTGGTGCATGCGGCCGCCGCGTACGAGAACGCGGTGAGGGCGGTACTGCTGGCCCACAAGGAGCGGGGGGTGCTCGGCCTCGCCGGAGCCGTCGGCAGAGCGCTGGCGGGTGCCGTGAGGGCCGGATCGGGGATGCCGGCCGGGGCCGGACCTCTCCTGCTCGTTCCCGTACCGTCCGCGCGACGGGCCGTCGCCGCGCGCGGCCATGATCCAGCCCGCAGGATCGCCCTGGCCGCCGCGGCCGAACTGCGGCGTACGGGCACGTCCGCCCGCGTGGCCGGGGTGTTGCGGCAGCGACGCCCGGTGGCCGACCAGGCGGGGCTCGGGGCCCGGGAGCGCCGGGCGAACCTGGCGGGTGCTCTGGGGGTCGCGGCCGGGGGCGGACGCCTGCTTGCCGCCGGTCGGGTGGTGCTGGTGGATGACCTGTTGACGACGGGTGCCTCGCTGGCCGAGGCCGCGCGGGCGATCGAAGCAGCAAGGGGCTGGGAGGGCACCGGTTCGGGGGTGCGTCACGCGGCCGTGGTCGCAGCTTCTCCGTCCGCCTTCGAAATAAACCGGAACTGGAACTGAACTTGCATCGTTGCAGGTAGTGAGTGGGTAAAAAGACCTGAACGGAGGTACGTGCGAGTAGCGGGTGCCGACATCCGTCGGGGCAGGCTATGTTCAGTTGTGAGGAATGGTGAATGCCAGGCCTCGACGAATGGACCACCAGGTTTCGGGCAGGCGACCCACCGGAGTTCGAGAACCGGGTATTCGGTGGGGTGGAGGCCCTGCCGGCGGGGGAGGAGGAGGTGGAAGCCACCGAGTCCGCGGCTCCGGCCAACACCGGGGCCTGGTGCAAAAGGGAGATGCTCCGCCGCTGAGCGGAGCGATCCGGGAACGGAGTTCTGCGTGGACATCGTCGTCAAGGGCCGCAAGACCGAGGTGCCCGAGCGGTTCCGCAAGCACGTGGCCGAGAAGCTGAAGCTGGACAAGATCCAGAAGTTCGACGGCAAGGTGATCAGCCTCGACGTGGAGGTGTCCAAGGAGCCGAATCCTCGCCAGGCGGACCGTTCCGACCGGGTGGAGATCACGCTCCGCTCGCGTGGACCCGTCATCAGGGCAGAAGCGGCCGCAGGCGACCCGTACGCAGCGCTGGATCTGGCCACAGGCAAGCTGGAGGCGCGGCTGCGCAAGCAGCACGACAAGCGCTACAGCCGCCGCGGCACAGGGCGCATCCCCGCTGCGGAGGTCGGCGAAATGGTGCCGGACGCGGCGTCGTTCAACGGCGACGGTGAGCTGGTCGCCGACGAATCGGCACAGTCCGTGCCCACCACCAGGATCGGATCGCTCGAGGTACAGGGCGAAGGTCCGCTGGTGATGCGCGAGAAGACGCACGTCGCGGCACCCATGTCGCTCGACCAGGCGCTCTACGAGATGGAGCTGGTCGGTCACGACTTCTATCTGTTCGTCGATTCCGAGACGAAGGAACCCAGTGTCGTCTACCGGCGGCACGCGTACGACTACGGTGTCATCCACCTGAGGACCGACCCGCTGGCCGCTGATGAGGCGGGCGGCGCGGGCGGTGCGCTCGGCGGCTGACGCCACCACTTCGTGGTGCCCCTGGAGCGCCCTGTGCGCCCCCAGGGGCACCTTCGTGCGACCACGGGATCACCGTTCCGACGTTCAGGCATGAAATCATGGCGGCCCAGGCCAATCGGTGTTCTGTGAACTGCCGTTGGCAGACAGCTTGTGAACTTCAGGCCGTGGCCTTCAGGGGGAGGAACGATGGCGGACACCTTCGGGCCCGTGCGCGATGCGAATGATGCCGACGACGCTGCCGGTGCCCGCACCGGTGCGGACGACGACAGCGGTTCCCGTAAGGAACCGATCCGGGTCCTTGTGGTCGACGACCATGCCTTGTTCCGCAGGGGCCTGGAGATCGTCCTCGCGCAGGAGGAGGACATCCAGGTCGTCGGCGAGGCGGGCGACGGGGCGGAGGCGGTCGACAAGGCCGCCGACCTGCTGCCCGACATCGTCCTGATGGACGTACGCATGCCCAAGCGGGGCGGCATCGAGGCCTGCACCTCCATCAAGGAGGTGGCCCCCAGCGCGAAGATCATCATGCTGACGATCAGTGACGAGGAAGCGGATCTCTACGACGCCATCAAGGCGGGTGCCACCGGCTATCTCCTCAAGGAGATCTCCACGGACGAGGTCTCCACCGCGATTCGCGCGGTCGCTGACGGGCAGTCCCAGATCAGCCCCTCCATGGCGTCGAAACTGCTCACCGAGTTCAAATCGATGATCCAGCGGACCGATGAGCGCCGACTGGTTCCGGCGCCCCGGCTCACCGAACGTGAGCTGGAAGTCCTCAAACTGGTTGCCACGGGCATGAACAATCGGGATATCGCGAAGGAACTCTTCATTTCCGAGAACACCGTGAAGAACCACGTCCGCAACATTCTGGAGAAGCTCCAGCTGCACTCGCGGATGGAAGCCGTGGTCTATGCCATGCGGGAGAAGATCCTCGAGATCAGGTGACGGGCCCGGGGAGGAAAGCCCCGGGAATGCGCGGTCACGCCAGGGCGCGGGAGATTTCCCGGGTGAGCGGTCCGCGTAGCTCCGGCGCGTCCACCCGCTCCAGCCGGACCTCGGTACAGCCGACCCAGGACGCGGCTTCCACGAGCGCCTGTGCCATCGGCGCCACGGCCTTGGCGTCCTCCAGGGACACCTGCCGGGCGACGAGCGTCGTGCCCTCGCGTGCCGGGTCGACCCGGCCCCGCAGCCGGCCACCCGCCAGCAGCGGCATCGCGAAGTAGCCGTGGATCCGCTTGGGCTTGGGAACGTAGGCCTCCAGCCGGTGGGTGAAGCCGAAGATCCGCTCGGTCCTGGCACGCTCCCAGACCAGCGAGTCGAACGGTGACAGCAGTGTGGTGCGGTGGCGTCCGCGCGGCTCGGCGGCCAGCGCGGCCGGATCCGCCCAGGCCGGCTTCGCCCAGCCCCGCACCGTGACAGGGACCAGCCCTGAGTCGGCCACCACGGCGTCGAACTGTTCGCCCTTGAGCCTGTGGTAGTCGGCGATGTCCGCGCGGGTGCCCACGCCCAGTGACTGCCCGGCGAGTGCCACCAGCCGGCGCAGGCACTCGGCATCGTCCAGATCGTCGTGGAGCACGGCATCGGGCAGGGCACGCTCCGCGAGGTCGTAGACCCGCTTCCAGCCGCGCCGCTCGGTGCACACCACCTCGCCGTACATCAGCGCGCGCTCGACGGCCACCTTCGAGGCGGACCAGTCCCACCACTCCCCGCCGTTCTTCGCGCCGCCCAGTTCCGTCGCCGTCAGGGGGCCCTCGTCGCGCAGCTGCCTGATCACGGTGTCGTAGGCGCCGTCCGGCAGGTCGTGGTGCCACTGCGGGCGCGCGCGGTAGGCGCGGCGGCGGAAGGCGAAGTGCGGCCATTCCTCGACCGGCAGGACGCAGGCCGCGTGCGACCAGTACTCGAAGGCGCGGCCACCCGACCAGTAGGCCTCCTCGACCGTGCGCCGGTCGACCGCGCCCAGGCGGGCGTAGGGAATCAGTTCGTGTGAACGCGCGAGCACCGAGATGGTGTCGAGCTGCACGGCCCCGAGGTGCCGCAGGATCCCGGACACCCCGGCCCGGCGGTCCGGGGCGCCGAGGAAGCCCTGGGCGCGCAGCGCGATCCTGCGGGCCTGGTCGGCGGAGAGCTCGGCTGCGGGAGGCTGCACAGACGTCATGCTCCGCACCCTAGAGGGCGGCACTGACATGGATGCATCCCGGCCGCCCAGGCCGCTCGCGGGAGACCGACGGGCTGCCCTCTGCCGCCTGCCTCTCGCAGGACCGTCCCCGGGCCTCTCCCGCGGCCGCCCCGGCCCTTCGTGGGCCCGCCACGGCCCCTCATGGGCGGGCGGGGGCGGGCGGGAGGTAGGCGGCGGTGCCGGGCAGGGAGGGTGCGGAGGGCAGATAGGTGTCGGTGCCGGGCAGGCCGAGGTCGGACGGGAGCAGGGCGCCGGTCCAGGCGTCGCGCCGCACACCCTTGTTGATCACTCCGGCGCGCTGATCGCCCTCCATCCGGAAGCCCGCGCGCAGCGCGACGGCCCGCGACGCGTGGTTGCCGGTCTCGGCCCGCCACTCCAGCCGGTCCCCGCCGAGCGCGGTGAAGGTCCAGCGGGCGGCACAGAGGACTGCCTCCGTCGTGTAGCCGAGACCGCGGTGCCCCCTCGCGGTCCAGAACCCGACCTCGTACGTGCCCGGACCGGTGCGCCGGTTGATACCGAGCGCACCGGTCACGGCGCCGCTGCCGCGTACCGTCACGGCGAAGTTGTACATGGAGTCGTCCTGCCAGCCGCCGGGCGAGAGCTGCCGGGCGAAGAGCTCCGCGTCGGCGCGGGTGTACGGCGAGGGGACGACCGTCCAGCGCTGGATGTCGGGGTCCTGGCAGGCCGTGTGCAGTTCCTCCGCGTCGCCCGGGACGAAGGGACGCAGCAGCAGGCGGTCGGTGGTGAGAGTGATCGGCTCCATGTACGGATTCTGCTGATCGAGCGGGAGCGGGGCGAGTACTTTTCGGGCTTCCCGGCACCTTCGGCACCCTTCGTCCGTTGATCCGGGAGGGCGCTGCGAGGTCAACGCAGTGGCAGCCCTCCCGGCGCGGCGGGGTCCTCGCTTACGATGGCCGTTGCGGTGGGGCCCACCTGCCGTGCCCGCGCCAGAGTCCATAACACGACCCAGTGCCAGGCCCGACCGGCAAGGAGACCAGCCTCAGTGTCCGTCTTCAACAAGCTCATGCGTGCAGGCGAAGGCAAGATCCTGCGCAAACTGCACCGCATCGCGGACCAGGTCAGCTCCATCGAAGAGGACTTCGTCAACCTCTCCGACGCCGAGCTGCGGGCGCTCACCGACGAGTACAAGGAACGGTACGCGGACGGCGAGAGCCTGGACGACCTGCTTCCCGAGGCATTCGCGACTGTCCGTGAGGCCGCCAAGCGGGTCCTCGGACAGCGCCACTACGACGTCCAGATGATGGGCGGCGCTGCCCTGCACCTCGGCTACGTGGCCGAGATGAAGACCGGCGAGGGCAAGACCCTCGTCGGCACCCTGCCCGCGTATCTCAACGCACTCTCGGGCAAGGGCGTGCACCTGATCACGGTCAACGACTATCTGGCCGAGCGTGACTCGGAGCTGATGGGCCGGGTCCACAAGTTCCTCGGACTGACGGTCGGCTGCATCATCGCCAACATGACTCCGGCCCAGCGCCGCGAGCAGTACGGCTGCGACATCACGTACGGCACGAACAACGAGTTCGGCTTCGACTACCTCCGCGACAACATGGCCTGGGCGCAGGACGAGCTCGTCCAGCGCGGTCACAACTTCGCGATCGTCGACGAGGTCGACTCGATCCTGGTCGACGAGGCCCGTACGCCGCTGATCATCTCCGGCCCCGCCGACCAGGCCACCAAGTGGTACGGCGACTTCGCCAAGCTGGTCACGCGCCTGACCAAGGGCGAGGCCGGAAACCCGCTCAAGGGCATCGAGGAGACCGGCGACTACGAGGTCGACGAGAAGAAGCGGACCGTCGCGATCCATGAGTCCGGTGTCGCGAAGGTCGAGGACTGGCTGGGCATCGAGAACCTCTACGAGTCGGTGAACACCCCCCTCGTCGGGTACCTCAACAACGCCATCAAGGCCAAGGAGCTCTTCAAGAAGGACAAGGACTACGTCGTCATCGACGGCGAAGTCATGATCGTCGACGAGCACACCGGCCGTATCCTCGCCGGCCGCCGCTACAACGAGGGCATGCACCAGGCGATCGAGGCGAAGGAAGGGGTGGACATCAAGGACGAGAACCAGACGCTCGCCACGATCACCCTCCAGAACTTCTTCCGCCTCTACGGAAAGCTCTCGGGCATGACCGGTACGGCGACGACCGAGGCCGCAGAGTTCCACCAGATCTACAAGCTCGGCGTGGTGCCGATCCCGACCAACCGCCCGATGGTCCGGGCCGACCAGTCGGACCTGATCTATCGCACCGAGGTCGCGAAGTTCGCCGCCGTCGTCGACGACATCGCGGAGAAGCACGAGAAGGGCCAGCCGATCCTGGTCGGCACCACCTCGGTCGAGAAGTCCGAGTACCTCTCGCAGCAGCTTTCCAAGCGCGGTGTCCAGCACGAGGTCCTCAACGCCAAGCAGCACGACCGTGAGGCGACGATCGTCGCCCAGGCCGGCCGCAAGGGCGCGGTCACCGTCGCGACGAACATGGCCGGCCGAGGTACCGACATCAAGCTGGGCGGCAACCCGGACGACCTCGCCGAGGCCGAGCTGCGCCAGCGCGGTCTCGACCCCGTGGAGCACGTCGAGGAGTGGGCGGCCGCGCTGCCCGCGGCGCTGGAGAAGGCCGAGCAGGCCGTGAAGGCGGAGTTCGAGGAGGTCAAGGACCTCGGCGGGCTGTATGTCCTCGGTACCGAGCGCCACGAGTCGCGGCGTATCGACAACCAGCTCCGCGGTCGTTCCGGCCGTCAGGGCGACCCGGGCGAGTCCCGGTTCTACCTCTCGCTCGGCGACGACCTGATGCGTCTGTTCAAGGCGCAGATGGTCGAGCGCGTCATGTCGATGGCCAATGTGCCCGACGACGTCCCGATCGAGAACAAGATGGTGACCCGGGCGATCGCGTCGGCGCAGTCCCAGGTCGAGCAGCAGAACTTCGAGACGCGTAAGAACGTCCTGAAGTACGACGAGGTGCTCAACCGGCAGCGTGAGGTCATCTACGGCGAGCGGCGCCGGGTCCTGGAGGGTGAGGATCTGCAGGACCAGATCCGCCACTTCATGGACGACACGATCGACGACTACATCCGCCAGGAGACGGCGGAGGGGTTCGCCGAGGAGTGGGACCTGGACCGGCTGTGGGGTGCGTTCAAGCAGCTCTACCCGGTGAAGGTCACGGTTGCCGAGCTGGAGGAGGCCGCCGGGGATCTTGCCGGTGTCACCGCCGAGTTCATCGCCGAGTCCGTCAAGGGCGACATCCACGAGCAGTACGACGAGCGTGAGAAGACCCTCGGCTCCGACATCATGCGTGAGCTGGAGCGGCGTGTGGTGCTGTCCGTCCTGGACCGAAAGTGGCGTGAGCACCTCTACGAGATGGACTACCTCCAGGAGGGCATCGGCCTTCGGGCCATGGCGCAGAAGGACCCGCTGGTCGAGTACCAGCGCGAGGGCTTCGACATGTTCAACGCCATGATGGAAGGCATCAAGGAGGAGTCCGTCGGCTACCTGTTCAACCTGGAGGTCCAGGTGGAGCAGCAGGTCGAGGAGGTTCCTGTGCAGGACGCGGCGACGTCGCTGTCCAAGGAGGACGCCGTTCCGGCGGCGCGTCCGGAGATCCGGGCCAAGGGGCTCGACGCTCCGCAGCGTCCGGACCGGCTGCACTTCTCCGCTCCCACGGTGGACGGGGAGGGTGGTGTCGTCGAGGGCGACTTCTCCAACGGCGACGGTGCCGGCTCGGCCGAGTCGGACGGGCTCACGCGGGCGGAGCGTCGCAAGGCGCAGAAGAGCGGTGGCGGTGGTGGGCGGCGCCGCAAGAAGTAGCGTGCGCTGATTGCTGTCGTCGGCCGGGGCCGGACACCGTGAGGTGTCCGGCCCCGGCCGTTGTGTGTGGTGCGGCCGGCGGTTCGCGTGCTGGGCCGGAGGGCGGACGGGCGGACGGGCGGGTGGGGCAGGACGAGCTGGGTCGGTGGCCGGACGACGGGTGAGCGGGTGGGCCGGAACGGGCTTGGACGGGCGCCGGAGGGTGCGGGGGCCGGAAGAGGCCGGAAGGGGGCGGATGGGGCCTCGGCGGCGGCGGGCGGGGCCGTAGAGGCTCCGGGCAGGGGGCTGTCGTCGGAGGCCGGGGCGTCGGCGGGAGCCGGTCAGGAGGGGCAACGGCGTCGGAGGGGCGGGCCGGGTCGGGTCGGGTTGGACCGGCCTCCGGGGCGGCCGGGTCAGGAAGGCGTCGATCGGAGGCCTGGATCGGTGTCGGGAGACGGCCGGGTTCAGGCAGGCCTCGATCGTTGCCGGAGCCGGAGCCGGAGCCGGAGCCGGAGCCGGAGCCGGAGCCGGAGCCGGAGCCGGAGCCGGAGTTGGAGTTGGCGGACGGGGCGGGAAGGGGCGGGTTCTGCCCCGGGGCGGGGTCAGGAGCGGCGTACCGGGGTGTTGCCCAGTTCCACCGCGGCGCAGCGCCAGCGGAGGTCGGGGCCCTGTTCCAGGCGGAAGGCCATGGCGAGGACCTGTTCGCCCGCCGCGATGCTCGCGCAGGCCTCCACCACGCCCGGAGCCGGCTGGGTGCCCCGGCACATGCGGATGACCGGGCGGGCGCCGCGGCTCCTGAGCGGGGTGGTGGGGGTCAGTTCGGCGAGCTGGTCGTAGGCGTCGCCGATCGTGTGCCCGAGCATCCAGTGGACGGGGCGCTGGCCGCTGAGCACGGCCAGGAGGCGTTCCGCGAACCACTGGTGGGGCCGGATCCGCTGGGGCGTCCGGCGGCGTTGTCCGGGTACGGTTTCGGGCCTGCGCGCGTCGTGCCGTCCGGCGGGCCGGGTCCTGTTCGTGCTCATCGCTGTCGCCCCCGTGCTTCAGAGGCCCGGCCAGTACCGGGCGGTAACTTCTGCTTGGTGATCTTCTACGGGGACGGCGGATGCGGCCGCAAGCGTCGGTGGGCCAGGGGTGGAGAGCGGCGGGTTCACCTATCCGGGTGGGAGCCGGTCCGGTGAGGGGGCCCGGGGCGGGCCGGGCAGGGTGAGGACCGGTTGCCGGGTGGACGGGGCGGGGCCCGGACACGTAACCCCAAAGGGGGACGCCCCACGTATCCTGAGGGCGTTCCGACTACGAAAGCGACCTCAGCCATGCGCGTGTACGTCCCCCTGACCCTCTCCGGGCTCGCAGCGGCGCACCGGGCCGGCGAAGTCGGCCCGGGGCCGTTGACCGCCTACGCGGTGACCCCCGCGCTGCGGGAGTGGTACGTCTCCGACGACATCGAGGAGCTGGAGTACGCGGCGCTCAACCGGGCCGCGTCCGCGTCGCTGCGGCTGATCGCCGGGGATCCCTCGGCCGCCCGTCGCCGGGTCGTCGTCGCCGTCGACGTGCCGGACGGGGCCGCGGTTGCCGACCCGGACCACATCCTGGACGCCTCCTCGCTCGGTGAGGTCACCGTCGCCGCCCCGGTCGCGCTGGCCGATGCCGCCGCCGTGCACGTCGACTCGGACGAGGCCGACAAGGACGTCACCGCGGCCGCGGCCGCCCTGGGAGCGGCGGATCTCGGTGACGACGACGCCCAGTTCACCGTCGACGGCGCCGAGGACCACGAGCTGCTGTGGTTCGGCATCCAGGAGATCCCGAACCTGATCGGGTGAGGATTCCGGCGGAGAGTTCTTCGCGGGGCCCGGCCGTCGGCCGGGTCGGCCTGTCGGGGCCGATGTCAGTGGCAGCGGGTATTTTTCTCGTATGGGGACGCACGGGAAACACCGCACACATCTGGTCTGGGACTGGAACGGCACTCTGCTCGACGACAACACCGCCGTCGTCGGTGCGACGAACGCCGCGTTCATGGAGATCGGCCTGGCGCCGATCACGCTTGAGCAGTACCGGGAGACGTACTGCGTCCCGATACCCCGGTTCTACGAGCGCCTGATGGGCCGGCTGCCCACCGAGACCGAGTGGGAGCGGATGGACGGGGTCTTCCACCGCAGCTACACCGAGCGGCGCGAGGCGTGCGGGCTGACCGAGGGGGCCGCCGAGCTGCTCGCGCAGTGGCAGCTGGCCGGCCGGAGCCAGTCCCTGCTCAGCATGTACGGGCACGAGCACCTGGTCCCTGCCGTGCGGGGATACGGCATCGACCGGCACTTCGTGCGCGTCGACGGGCGCACCGGACCGTCCGGCGGCAGCAAGGCGCAGCACATGGAGCGGCACTTCGCGGCGCTGGACGGGATATCCCCCGAACACACGGTGGTCATAGGTGACGCCGTGGACGACGCGGTGGCCGCTGCCCATGTCGGCGCGAAGGCGGTGCTCTTCACCGGCGGTTCGCACAGCCGGACCAGTCTGGAGGCGGCCGGGGTGCCCGTGGTGGACACCCTGGCCGAGGCCACGGCCCTCGCCCGGCAACTGGGCGAGTGACCGGCGGCCCGCGGGTGCCGGCTCAGGCGACCGGGGCCTTGGTGCGGAGCACGGTGAGGAATTCGCGCATCCAGGCCGAGTGGTCCGGCCAGGCGCGGGACGAGACGAGCGTGCCGTCCACCACGACCTCGGTGTCCTGGAAGGTGGCCCCGGCCGTCCCCATGTCCGGTTCCAGCGCGGGGTAGGCCGTGACCCTGCGGTTCTTCAGTGCGCCGACCGCTGCCGTCATCAGCGGGCCGTGGCAGATCTGGGCCACCGGGCGGTCCGTGTCGAAGAACGCCGAGAGGATCGCGCGGAGGTCGGCGTCGTTGCGCAGGTACTCGGGAGCACGCCCGCCCGGGACGACCAGGGCCACGTAGTCGTCCGGGTCGACCTCCGAGAAGGCCAGGTCGGCCGGCCAGGTGTAGCCGGGCTTCTCGGTGTAGGTGTCGAAGCCGGGCTCGAAGTCGTGGATCACCAGGCGAAGCGTCTTGCGGGAAGGGGCGGCGATATGGACCTCGTACCCCTCCTCGCGCAGTCGCTGGTACGGGTAGAGGACTTCGAGGGACTCGGCGGCGTCGCCGGTGACGATCAGGATCTTCGGTGCCATGGCAGGGCTCCCCACGGTGCGTCGGCCTGTTCTTTTTACCGGTACCAGAGTGCGGCAGCGGCGGCCCGCGCGCTGTTCGGAGTGTCAAAGTTCCTGGTGTTCTTTTGTGTACATGCGGCTCGTGACGGTTATGGGTGCGGGCGAGATAGCCTGGGTCCCGTGATCAGCGCGATACGCCGCGGGGGCAGTGAAGCCCCCCGACTGCGCCCGGAGTGCCACAGCACCCGGGCCATGACTGGTCCCCTCAGCCCGGCCCGACTGCCAAAAAAGGCCAATAAGGTCACGGGCGTCTCTCATAGCGGCATAGCGTCGAGTCAGACCGGAAACCCCGTGTCGTGGCGGTACGTCGTTTTTTTCACCTACGTCACGCAACGGCGCGCGACAGGAGCCAGAGGACATGCAGACCAAGCTGGACGAAGCCAAGGCCGAGCTGCTCGAACGGGCTGCCAAGGTAGCTGACAACAGCCCGGGCGGTGGTGTCGGCGGCCCGGGCGGTACCCCCCGGGTGCACGTCGCGGCCACCGGCTCCGACGACGGCACCGGGGCAGGGCAGGAGCGTCCGCGCCAGGACGTCCTGCTCTCCTATCTCCAGCGCTACTACCTCCACACGGCTCCGGAGGACATCGCGGGCCGGGACCCGGTCGATGTCTTCGGCGCCGCCTCCTCCCACTACCGGCTCGCCGAGAACCGCCCGCAGGGCACGGCCAACGTCCGGGTGCACACCCCGACCGTCGAGGAGAACGGCTGGACCTGCAGTCACTCCGTCGTCGAGGTGGTCACCGACGACATGCCGTTCCTGGTCGACTCCGTCACCAACGAGCTGTCCCGCCAGGGCCGCGGCATCCATGTCGTGATCCACCCGCAGGTCATCGTCCGCCGTGACGTGACCGGCAAGCTGATCGAGGTCCTCACCGAGGGCGTCGGCATCTCGACGGACCCGCAGGCCGGCCGGAAGAACGCCAAGGGGGCGAAGGACGCCAAGGCCGCCCTCCCGCACGACGCGCTCGTCGAGTCCTGGATCCACGTCGAGATCGACCGCGAGACCGACCGCGCCGACCTCAAGCAGATCCAGGCCGACCTTCTGCGGGTCCTGTCCGACGTACGGGAGACCGTCGAGGACTGGGAGAAGATGCGGGACGCCGCGCTGCGCATCGCCGACGACCTGCCCGGCGAGCCGCTCGACGACCTCGCCGACGACGAGGTGAACGAGGCCAGGGAGCTGCTGCGCTGGCTCGCCGCGGACCACTTCACCTTCCTCGGCTACCGCGAGTACGAACTCACGGACTCCGACGCGCTGGCCGCCGTTCCCGGCACCGGCCTCGGCATCCTGCGCTCCGACCCGCACCACAGCGAGAACGAGGCGCACCCGGTCAGCCCGTCCTTCGACCGGCTGCCCGCCGACGCCCGCGCCAAGGCGCGTGAGCACAAGCTCCTCATCCTGACCAAGGCCAACAGCCGGGCGACCGTGCACCGCCCCAGCTACCTCGACTACGTCGGCGTGAAGAAGTTCGACGCCGACGGCAACGTCATCGGTGAGCGCCGCTTCCTCGGGCTGTTCTCGTCCGCCGCCTACACCGAGTCCGTGCGCCGGGTGCCCGTCATCCGCCGCAAGGTCGCCGAGGTGCTGGAGGGCGCGGGCTTCTCGTACAACAGCCACGACGGCCGCGACCTGCTCCAGATCCTGGAGACGTACCCCCGCGACGAGCTCTTCCAGACGCCGCCCGACCAGCTGCGCTCCGTCGTCACCTCGGTGCTCTACCTCCAGGAGCGGCGCCGGCTCCGGCTCTACCTGCGTCAGGACGAGTACGGGCGCTACTACTCCGCGATCGTCTACCTGCCGCGCGACCGCTACACCACCGGTGTGCGCCTGCGGCTGATCGACATCCTCAAGGAGGAGCTGAACGGCACCAGCGTCGACTTCACCGCCTGGAACACCGAGTCGATCCTCTCCCGGCTGCACTTCGTCGTCCGGGTGGCCCCCGGCAGCGAGCTGACCACCCTCACCGACGCCGAGGCCGACCGCATCGAGGCCCGGCTCGTCGAGGCCGCCCGCTCCTGGGCCGACGGCTTCCAGGAGGCGCTGGGCGCCGAGTGCGGCGAGGAGCGCGCCGCCGAGCTGCTGCGCCAGTACGGCCACTCGTTCCCCGAGGGGTACAAGGCCGACCACTCGCCGCGCTCCGCCGTGGCCGACCTGGTCCACCTCGAAGCCCTCAAGAAGGACGCGAAGGACTTCGCCCTCAGCCTGTACGAACCAGTCGGCGCCGGCCCCGGCGAGCGACGGTTCAAGATCTACCGGACCGGTGAGCAGGTCTCCCTGTCCGCCGTCCTCCCGGCGCTCCAGCGGCTCGGTGTCGAGGTCGTCGACGAGCGCCCGTACGAGCTGCGCTGCGCGGACCGTACGCACGCCTGGATCTACGACTTCGGGCTGCGCATGCCGCAGGCCACGGGCAACGGCGGCTATCTGGCCGACGACGCCCGCGAACGGTTCCAGGAGGCCTTCGCCTCGGTCTGGACCGGCGAGGCGGAGAACGACGGCTTCAACGCGCTGGTGCTGAGTGCCGGGCTGAACTGGCGGCAGGCCATGGTGCTGCGCGCCTACGCCAAGTACCTGCGCCAGGCCGGATCCACGTTCAGCCAGGACTACATGGAGAGCACCCTCCAGAACAACGTCCACACCACCCGGCTGCTCGTCTCGCTCTTCGAGGCCCGGATGGCGCCGGAGCGCCAGAGCGCCGGCACGGAGCTGACCGACGGGCTTCTCGAAGAGCTGGACGGAGCGCTGGACCAGGTCGCCTCGCTCGACGAGGACCGGATCCTGCGGTCCTTCCTCACCGTCATCAAGGCCACCCTGCGCACGAACTTCTTCCAGAAGGCGGACACCGGCAAGCCGCACGGCTATGTGTCGATGAAGTTCGACCCGCAGTCCATCCCGGACCTCCCGGCGCCCCGCCCGGCGTTCGAGATCTGGGTCTACTCGCCGCGTGTCGAGGGTGTCCACCTGCGCTTCGGCAAGGTCGCCCGCGGCGGCCTGCGCTGGTCCGACCGGCGCGAGGACTTCCGTACGGAGATCCTCGGCCTGGTCAAGGCGCAGATGGTGAAGAACACCGTCATCGTGCCGGTCGGCGCCAAGGGCGGCTTCGTCGCCAAGCAGCTGCCCGACCCGGCCGTCGACCGTGACGCCTGGATGGCCGAAGGCATCGCCTCGTACCGCACCTTCATCTCGGCGCTGCTCGACATCACCGACAACATGGTCGCCGGCGAGGTCGTGCCGCCCAAGGGTGTCGTCCGGCACGACGAGGACGACACCTACCTCGTCGTCGCAGCGGACAAGGGCACCGCGAAGTTCTCCGACATCGCCAACGAGGTCGCCGTCGCGTACGGCTTCTGGCTCGGGGACGCGTTCGCCTCCGGCGGTTCGGCCGGCTACGACCACAAGGGCATGGGCATCACCGCCCGCGGCGCCTGGGAGTCCGTCAAGCGCCACTTCCGGGAGCTCGGCCACGACACGCAGACGCAGGACTTCACCGTCGTCGGCGTCGGCGACATGTCGGGCGACGTGTTCGGCAACGGGATGCTGCTCTCCGAGCACATCCGGCTCGTTGCGGCCTTCGACCACCGGCACATCTTCATCGACCCGAAGCCGGACGCCGCGACCTCGTACGCCGAGCGGCGCCGCCTCTTCGACCTGCCGCGCAGCTCCTGGGCCGACTACGACAAGTCGCTGATCTCCGCGGGCGGCGGCATCCACCCGCGCAGCGCCAAGTCGATCCCGGTCAACGCGCACATGCGCGAGGCGCTCGGCATCGAGGCCGGGGTCACCAAGATGACCCCCGCCGACCTGATGCAGACCATCCTCAAGGCCCCCGTCGACCTGGCGTGGAACGGCGGCATCGGCACGTACATCAAGTCCTCCGCCGAGTCGAACGCGGACGTCGGGGACAAGGCCAACGACGCGATCCGCGTCAACGGCGAGGATCTGCGGGCCAAGGTCGTCGGCGAGGGCGGCAACCTCGGCGCCACCCAGCTCGGCCGGATCGAGTTCGCCCGTACCGGCGGCCGGATCAACACCGACGCGATCGACAACAGCGCCGGCGTGGACACCTCCGACCACGAGGTGAACATCAAGATCCTGCTCAACGGCCTGGTCCGGGACGGCGACATGACGGTCAAGCAGCGCAACAAGCTGCTCGCCGAGATGACCGACGAGATCGGCCGCCTGGTGCTGCGCAACAACTACGCGCAGAACACCGCGCTCGCCAACTCGGTCGCCCAGGCGCCCTCGCTGCTCCACGCCCAGCAGCGCTTCATGCGCAGGCTGGGCCGCGACGGGTATCTCGACAGGGAGCTGGAGTTCCTTCCCACCGACCGGCAGATCCGCGAGCTGCTGAGCGCGGGCAAGGGGCTCAGCCAGCCCGAGCTGGCCGTGCTGCTCGCCTACACGAAGATCACGGCGGCGCAGGAGCTGATCGGGACGAGCCTGCCGGACGACGCGCACCTTCAGAAGCTGCTGCACGCCTACTTCCCGCAGCAGCTGCGCGAGCGCTTCCCCGACGCGGTCGACGGGCACGCGCTGCGGCGCGAGATCATCACCACGGTCCTGGTGAACGACACGGTGAACACCGGTGGTTCGACCTTCCTGCACCGGCTGCGGGAAGAGACCGGTGCCTCGATCGGCGAGATCGTACGGGCACAGTTCGCGGCCCGGGAGATCTTCGGCCTCGGTGCGGTGTGGGACGCCGTCGAGGCGCTCGACAACAAGGTCCCCGCCGAGGTGCAGACCCGGATCCGCCTGCACTCGCGCCGGCTCGTCGAGCGCGGCACGCGCTGGCTGCTCGGCAACCGGCCGCAACCGCTGGAGATCGCCGCGACGATCGACTTCTTCCGTGACGGCGTCGAGCAGGTCTGGGCCGAGCTGCCCAAGATGCTGATGGGCGCCGACCAGGAGTGGTACCAGGGCATCCTGGACGAGCTCACCGAGGCGGGGGTCCCGGACGCGCTCGCGCAGCGCGTCGCCGGGTTCTCGTCGGCCTTCCCGGCGCTCGACATCGTGGCGATCGCCGACCGCACGGGCAAGGACCCGCTGGCCGTCGCCCAGGTGTACTACGACCTCGCGGACCGGCTGGGCATCACCCAGCTGATGGACCGGATCATCGAGCTGCCGAGAGCCGACCGCTGGCAGTCGATGGCCCGTGCCTCCATCCGTGAGGACCTGTACGCCGCGCACGCGGCGCTCACGGGCGACGTGCTGAGCGTGGGCAACGGCTCCTCCTCGCCGCAGGAGCGGTTCGAGGCGTGGGAGGAGAAGAACGCGGCGATCCTGTCGCGGTCGCGGTCCACGCTGGAGGAGATCCAGAGCTCGGACGCGTTCGACCTGGCGAACCTGTCGGTGGCGATGCGGACGATGAGGACGCTGCTGCGTACGCACGCCTGACAACCTGACACGAGGAAGGGGCGGCTGCCGGACGCGTACGCGTGTGGCAGCCGCCCCTTCCCGTTGCCTCGCCCTTTCCGTTGCCGCCCTTTTCCCGTTGGCCCTTTCCCGTTGCCGCGGGTCTCAGGCCATGCGGGTCACGGCCGCCTCGGCTGAGGGCGGCGGCCTGCGGCGCTGCCACTCGTTGGCCAGCTCCGTCGGGAAGCGGCGGCCGCTGCGGGTCAGCATCACGCCGTCGACCAGCTGGAGTTCGTCACCGCCCTGGTACGGGCGTTCGTCCGTGCCCAGCTTGTGCCACGGGCCGGGGCCGGACCTGCGGGGGTGCCGGCGCCACAGCGTCGTGCCGTAGCTGCTGCGGTCGCGGACGTGCACGGTGCCGCCGGAGACCCGCAGTTCGAGATGGACGCGGCTGAGGCCGGCGGTCCGCTCCTTCGGCAGGAGTCCCGCCAGCGAGATACCGCCCTCGCCCGCGGCCCGTCCCACCTTCACCCGGGTGCCGTCCACCAGCGTGAACCGGTCCGCCAGCGCGCCGTCGAGCAGCAGCTTCAGCTGGACGGTCGCCGTGCGCGGGCCGTCGTCGACCAGGGCGCCGCCGTGCGTCTCGCAGGTCGGCACCCCGCGCCGCATCCGGGGGAGCAGTGCCGCGCTGCCCCGCTCGGTGTCGTACAGGGTGCAACGCCGTTCCACGCAGCGCCAGTTGCGGTCAACGACCTCGAAGCGGGGTTCGCGGCGCGGGTTGAGCAGCCCCTGCTTCTTCAGCGCGTCCTCCTCCAGCTTCATGGAGATCTCGACGGGGGTGGCCACCTTCATGTCGACAGGGGCGAGACCGACGGTGCCGTCGGGACGCGGTATGGGTTCCAGGAAGTCGTCGACATTGCCCTGGATCCACGGATACAGCGTGCGGTGCCCCCGGAAGCGGTCCCCGGTGATGACGGGGATGCCGGTGAGTTCGCAGAGCTCCAGCAGCCGGTCGTCGGCGTCACCCAGCTCCTCCACCAGGCCCGTCCGGACCCAGTGCGTCAGCAGTCCGATGTCCGATGGGTCGGTGAACTCCCGCTGGCCGCCATGCCGCAGGCTCCGGTCGGCGACCAGGTACAGCTTGACGTCGGGGTCGCGGGCCAGCTGCTTCGCGGCGTCGGTGAGGAGCGCGAGGCGGCGCAGTGAACGCCCGCCCCGGTCGCCCAGGCGGAAGTTGCGTACGACGTTGGACAGGTCGACGAGGAAGCAGGCTTCCTCGAAGTCGGTGGTCAGGTGCTCTTCCATCGGTGCCGGCCTCCGAACTTGCCGATCAGGAAACTGACGCTCTGTGAACAAGCTTACTGGGCAACTGTATTGACGCCGGCACGTGTGGTTCCGACGTGGAGGGCGTCGCCGTGTGCGCCGCGCCCGGGCGGTCGGCGCCCCGGCCGGCCCCTCACTCGTTGATCTTCCAGAGCGACACCTCGGTGTCGAACCCCGGGACCTTGAAGTCGCCGGGTACGAGGTGGGTGTCGAGGATCTTCATCATGGCGAGGTTGCCCTCGGTCGTCACGGTGCACAGGATGGTGCCCTTCCGCAGGGTCTTGCCGTCCTTGAGCTGGTCCTCGTCGAGGTCCTGGAGCACGGAGTTGTCCACCGCTTCCCGGCAGGCATCCGGGGTGGCAGCGGTGGCCGTGCCCGTGGGGGTGAGGAACTGCATCGTCGAGACGCCGTTGAAGTAGCGGAGCTCCTGCCCCTCCTTGTCCTCCGGGTTGGAGCCGCCGTGCGGGTTCAGCTTCGGCACGTCGAAGTCGATCATGCTGGTCTCCTGCCAGCCCGGCGCCCTGATCAGCAGGGTCTTGTCCTTGTAGACCTCGGTGTACCGGGGCTTCGGGGTGGGGGAGGCGGAGGACTTCGGTGTGTCCGCCGGATGTGTTCCCGCCGACTGCGTACCGGTCGGCCCCTTCGCCGTATCGTCGTCGCCCGTCGAGCCGTCGGGCCGGTTCGACCACCAGACCAGGGTCACCAAGGCTGCCGCGACGATGGCGCCGCCTGCCAGCAGGCCGCGCCGCCGGTCCGTCATCGGCGGCCGCTGCGGCGGCTGCGGCTGCGGCTGTGGCGGGTACGGGGAAGGAGCGGCTCCCGGGTACGGGGAGGGTCCGGTGCCCGAGGCCTGAGCGGGCCGGGTGGCCGTGAACGGATCCGCCGCGGGGGCGCCCGTCGGGGCCTGGGGCGTGGGCGGACCCGGCGGGGCGGGCGGGAGCGTCGTGCCGGCGGACGAGGCGGGCGGGGCAGGCGGGACGGTGGTGCCGGCCGAGGGGGCCGCCGGGGCCGGAGGCCGCAGCGCGGCCTGCTCCCGGCGGGCGATGTCCGCGGCGAGCGGACCCGGGAGCCAGCCGTCCGGACCGTCGCCCGGATCGCACGCGGCCAGCTCGGCGGGGGTGGGGCGCGCTGCCGGGTCCTCGGCGAGGCAGCCGGCCAGCAGCGCGCGCAGCTCCTCCGGGTAGCCGTCGAGCGACGGCGGTCTGGTGCCGGTGTTGGCGATCCGGGTACCGATCGAGACCGGTCTGCCCTCCCCGTACGGATGGCGGCCGGTCGCGGCCACGGCTGCGACCAGCCCGAGCGAGAAGACGTCGCTGGGCGGTCCGACCTCTTCGCCGAGCGTCTGCTCGGGAGACATGAACTGAGGTGTGCCGATCAGCATCCCGCTGCGGGTGATGTGGGTGGCGTCGGCGGCACGGGCGATCCCGAAGTCGATGACGTGCGGGCCGTCGGCGCCGAGGAGGATGTTGCCGGGCTTCAGATCGCGGTGGACGACGCCTGCCGTGTGCATGGCGGCCAGGCCCTGCGCCGTGCGACCGACGAGCCGCAGGACCGAGGGCAGCGGGAGCGGGCCGTGGGTGGTCAGCGCCTCGTGGAGCGAGAGCCCGGGGATGAACGCGGAGGCGAGCCAAGGCTGTTCGCCCGACGTGTCGTGGTCCACCACCGGCACCAGGTGGTACCCCCGCACCCGCCGGGCGGCCTGCACCTCCCGCTCGAACCGGCGCCGGAACTCCGGGTCGTTGCCGAACTCGCGGCGGATCAGTTTCAGCGCGACCGCCTGTCCGCCCCGGGAGTGCGAGAGATACACGGCCCCCATGCCGCCCTCGCCGATGCGGGCGAGCAGCCGGTACCCGGCGATCTCGCGCGGATCGCCGGGGCCCAGGGGCGTGAGTATCGTGCCGGTGCCGGTATTGATGGGAGCCTCCCCGCCCTCGCGGTCGCAGTGGACCGGACGAGCCTACGCCAGAGGGTGGTACGCCAGTTCCCTTACGGGTAAGGGCTGTTGGCGTTCCGGCTGGAGGCCGGCGGGTGGAGTGGCTACCCGCCCTTTTTCCGGCCCGAGGTGAACTGTTCGTACGCGGCGACGACCTCCCGGGCGGGCCCGTCCATCCGCAAGGTTCCCGCCTCCAGCCAGATCGCCCGGTCGCAGGTCTCGGTGATCGACTTGTTGTGGTGGCTGACCAGGAAGACCGTGCCGGCCTTCTCCCGCAGCTCGATGATCCTCTCCTTGCTGCGCCGCTGGAACCGGGCGTCGCCCGTGGACAGCGCCTCGTCGATCAGCAGGACGTCATGGTCCTTGGCGGCGGCGATGGAGAAACGCAGCCGGGCGCCCATGCCGGAGGAGTACGTGCGCATCGGCAGGGTGATGAAGTCGCCCTTCTCGTTGATGCCGGAGAAATCGACGATGCCGTCGTAGCGTTCGCGGATCTGCGCCCGGCTCATACCCATGGCGAGCCCGCCGAGCACGACGTTGCGCTCGCCGGTGAGATCGCTCATCAGCGCCGCGTTCACGCCGAGCAGGGAGGGCTGGCCCTGTGTGTGGACGCGGCCCTTCGTGGCGGGCAGCAGACCGGCGATCGCCTTGAGCAGGGTCGACTTGCCCGATCCGTTGGAGCCGATCAGCCCGATCGCCTCCCCCTTGTACGCGGCGAAGCTGACCCCTTTCACGGCGTGCACCTCGCGCACTCCGGGGGCCTGCCGGCGTGACGTGATCCGGCTCAGGGCCGAGGTGGCGCTGCCCTTTCCGGTGCGGGCGCCGTTGACCTTGTACGTGATGTGGACGTCGTCGACGACGACGGTCGGGATCCGGAGGTCTGTGCGGTCAGCCACGTCCGTAACTCTCCTCGGCCTTCCAGAAGTAGAGGAATCCGCCCATGCCGCACAGCAGTGCCCAGCCGGCGGCGACGGCCCACACGTGCGGGGGCAGCTGGTCGCTCCCGAAGCTGTCGATGAGGGCGAACCGCATCAGGTTGATGAAGACCGCCGCCGGATTGACCTCCAGTGCCAGCTTCACGAGGTGCGGGACCTGAGTGCCCCGGAGCATCGTCTCCACGCTCCACATGACGCCCGACGCGTACATCCAGGTGCGCAGGATGAACGGCGTCAGCTGGGCGATGTCCGGGGTCCGTGCGGCCAGCCGGGCCATCACCATCGAGATGCCGGTGTTGAAGACGGCCTGGAGGACCAGGGCCGGCACCGCCAGCAGCCAGGAGGGCCGCGGGTACTGGCCGAAGGCGAGCAGGATCAGCGCCAGCGCGCCCAGCGAGAAGAGCAGCTGCTGGAGCTGTTGCAGGGCGAGGGCGATCGGCAGGGAGGCCCGGGGGAAGTGCAGGGCCCGTACGAGACCGATGTTGCCGCTGATCGCTCGGGTGCCGACGGTGATCGACGAGCTGGTGAAGGTCCAGATGAAGACGCCGGTGACCAGGAACGGTACGTAGTCCGGGACGCCGTGCTTCGTCTTCATCAGGACGCCGAAGATGAAGTAGTAGACCGTCGCGTTGAGCAGCGGGGTCATGATCTGCCAGATCTGGCCGAGCTTCGCCTGGCTGTACTGGGCGGTGAGCTTGGCGGTGGCGAACGCGGTGATGAAGTGCCGCCGCCCCCACAGCTCACGGACGTACGCCAACAGGCTCGGGCGGGCCCCGCTCACGGTCAGTCCGTGGCGGGCCGCGAGGGCGGCGAGCTCACCGGGGGCGTATAGGGGGGCGTCTCCGGGCGGGGCGACGGACGGCGGGGCGTCCGTCGGGGCCTGGGCTGTTGTCTGACTCACCACGATCGCTTTCGACGGAAGGCGGGAAGGCGGGAAGGCGGGAAGGCGGGGAAACGGGGGAGCGGGCGGGTTCGACGGAACGGGACCGTATCGTCGCAACGCCGAGGGTAGGACGTGCCGCGTCGCTACGCAACCGTTTCGTCGTCGCGGACTATGATTCGGCCATGACCACCGACCCGGGAAGCCGCCGCCGTGCCCCCGCCGGAGCCGCCGTGCTCCGCGAGGACGTGACCGATGCGATCCGCACCGCGGTCTTCGAGGAGCTGGCCGCGGTCGGCTTCGCCCGGATGTCGATCGAGGGCATCGCGCGGCGGGCCGGTGTCGGCAAGACCGCGGTCTACCGCCGCTGGAAGTCCAAGCTGCACCTGGTCCTGGACCTGGTCTCCGCCGTCGCGGTGCAGGGCATGCCGGCCCCGGCCACGGGGTCGCTGTACGGGGACGTCCGCGCCGTGCTCGAACTGGCCGCGTACGCGCTGCGCCACCCGCTCGCCTCCCAGGTCATCCCGGACCTGCTCGTCGAGGCGGCCCGCAACCCGGAGATCTCCGACACCATCAAGGCCGCCCTGCTCGACCCGCAGCAGGGCATCGCCGCCGTGGTCGTCCGGGACGCCGTCGCTCGCGGGGAACTGCCGGAGGGCAGTGACCCGGACCGCGCCCTCGACCTGATCGTCGGCCCTCTCTACTGGCGGCTCGCGGTCGTGAGGGGCGAGCTGCCCGCGGGTTATCTGGACGACCTGGCGGCCTCGGCCGTGGCCGCGCTCACCCGCTGACCGGGCGGCGGAGCCGCGGCGCGCCGGTGACGGGCGTCAGCATCATGACCGCGACATCACTCGTTGGGGACCGTAACCGGTGACCCCCGGCCGTTCACGGGGTTGAGCCATACGGATAGCCAGGCCCCCGATGAACGGACGTGCTCGCCATGCCGCCACGGCTCAGTGTCGTTGTCCCCGTCTACAACGTGGAACCCTTCCTGACGGACTGCCTGAAGTCCCTCGCGGAGCAGACCGTCACCGACCTCGAAGTGGTGATGGTCGACGACGGGTCCACCGACGGCAGCGCCGCCCTGGCCGCCGGGTTCGCCGCCCAGGACGACCGCTTCCGGCTGGTCAGCCAGGCGAACGGCGGACTGGGGCACGCCCGTAACACCGGCGTCCGCAACTGCCACCCCGACAGCCGCTACCTCGCCTTCGTCGACAGCGACGACATCGTCCCGCCGCGCGCGTACGAACTGCTGGTCGGCGCCCTGGAGCAGACCGGCTCCGACCTGGCGTCCGGCAATGTGCTGCGGCTGCGGACCGACGGCAGGCTCCAGCAGTCGCCGATGTTCCGCAAGCCCATGGCGACCACACGGCTGCGCACCCACATCTCCCGCGACCGGCAGCTCCACGGGGACCGGATCGCCTGCAACAAGGTCTTCCGCCGTTCCTTCTGGGACGAGCACGCGTTCGCCTTCCCCGTCGGCGCGCTCTACGAGGACATCCCGGTCGTGCTGCCCGCGCACTTCCTGGCCGGCTCCGTCGACATCGTGAAGGACCCCGTCTACCACTGGCGGGACCGCCCCGGCTCGATCACCGCCGGCCGGGCCGTCGTCCGAGGCATCCGCGACCGGGTGGCGCACGTGCAGGGCGTCTGCGCCTTCCTGGAGGAGAACCGCACGGCCGCCGACAAGAGCCATTACGAGGCGCACGCCCTCGCCAACGACCTCTGGTACTTCATGGAGGTCCTGCCCGACGGCGACGACGCGTACCGCGAGGCCTTCCTGACGCACACCAACGCCTTCATCGACCAGCTCGAACCGGCGGTGCTCGACGGGCTCCCGCTGCGGCTGCGGCTGATGTGGCACCTGGTACGGGAGCGGCGCACGGAGGAACTGCTGGCGCTGCTGGCCTTCGACAAGCGGGAGCCCGGCGCGTTCGCCGTACGCGGCGTGCGGCGCAGGCGGGCCGCCTACCCGCCGCTGACCCGTCCGGTGCCGGGCCGGGTGCTGCGCGTCGGCGACGGCGATCTGCCGCTGGTCGCCCGGCTGCGGGAGGTGCGCTGGCAGGACGGCAAGCTGCACCTGAGCGGGTACGCGTACATCCGCAACCTGCCCGTCTCCTCGGTCCGTTCCGAATTCCGGGCCGGCTGGCTGCGGGCTGCGGGCGGGCGGAAGGTGGTCCCGCTGCGCCTGCGCCGGACCGGCGAGCCGGAGGCCACCGCGCGCTCAAGGCAGAGCCTGCACGACTACGACCGGTCGGGTTTCGAGACGGTGCTCGACCCCGCCAGGCTCCGCATCGACGCGGACGGCCCCGCCGACCACGTCACCTGGCGTCTGGAGCTCGGCGTCGCGAGAAAAGGGATGCTGCGGCGCTCCGCGCCCACCACCGCCGAGGCCCCCGTGGCGCCGCCCGTGCACCGGCCGGACGGCGACCACCGGATCGTTCCGGCCTTCGAGGCGGACCGGCTGGTGCTGCACGCCGAGCGGATCGACGCGCGCTTCGAGACCCATCGCGCGGGCGAGCCGGGCGAGCCCGGTGATCAGGGGCAACAGGGCGCGCCGGGCGAAGGCACGGCCACCGTCGTCATCGACGGCATGCTGCGGGACCGGCTCGCCGGCCAGGATCTGCGGCTCGGCCTCACCCACCGTCCCTCCGGCGCCACCCTCGAGTGCCCGGTGACGGTGCACGACGCCGCGCCCTCGGCGGCGGGCTGGCGGCGCTTCACCGCCGCGATCCCGCTCACCGCCGTCCTCGGCGCCAGGCCCGCGGACACCGAGGCGCGGGCGGGCCTCGCGTACAGCGTCCATCTCATCGGCCCCGGCGGACGCCGCACCCCCCTCGATGTGCCGGGACCCGTCCCCTCGGGCCGGTACCCGCTCGCGCCGGTCGCCGACGAGCCCCGCGAACTCGCCCTCACCGTGAGCGCGCGCGGCAATCTGCTGATCAGTGACCGCTGTGTGCGGCCCACCGTCGAACTGGCCGCCTGGACGCAGGACGGCAAGCTGCTGCTGGAGGGCGCCTTCCCCGACGGCTCGGGGCGCCCGGTCGAGCTGGTGGCCCGGCACAGCGGCCATCACGAAGAGGCGTCCTTCCCCGTCGAGTTCACCGGACCGCGGGACGAGCGGAGGTTCACCGCGATGCTGCGGCCGGACGCCGTCGAGGTGTGCGGGGGAGGGACGCTGCCGCTGGGGGAGGGCAACTGGTACCTCTTCCTCCGCGAGAAGGGTGCCGTCGACGAGAGCGGCGACGCCGCCCTGCGCCTGCCGGCCGCCGTCCACCACACACTGCCCGCGGCCCGCACCCTGTCGAGCCGTTCCTACGTCATCGAGCGACGCTTCCACGACCAACTGCTGCTGAGCTGCGCACCCGCGCTCGCCGCCACCGAGCGCGGCCCGCGCGCCAAGCGGCTGCTCACCGCCGCCCACGCCGCGCAACGCACCGCGGCACTGCGCGAGACCGTACTGTTCAGCAGCTTCGACGGCCGCCAGTTCTCCGACTCGCCGCGCGCCGTCCACGAGGAGCTGGCCCGGCGCGGGACCGGTCTGGAACATCTGTGGGTGGTACGCGACGGACAGGTGCGCATCCCGGCCGGGGCCACCGCCGTGGAGCACGGCTCGCGGGCCTGGTACGAGGCACTGGCCCGCAGCCGGCACATCGTCACCAACACCCAGCTGCCCGAGTGGTTCGAGCGGCGCGAGGGCCAGACCGTCGTCCAGACCTGGCACGGCACCCCGCTCAAGCGCATCGGCCTCGACCTCGCCGGCACCGCCCAGGCGAACCCCGCCTACATCGCCACCCTCGAACAGCGCGCCCGGCAGTGGAGCTTCCTGGTCTCCCCGAACACGTACTCCACCCCCGTGCTGCGCCGCTCCTTCGGCTTCGACGGCGAGGTCCTGGAGTGCGGCTACCCCCGCAACGACCTCTTCCACGCCCCGGACCGGACCAAGATCGCCGCCGCCGTACGGGAGACACTCCAGATCCCCGACGGCAAACGGGTCGTGCTCTACGCGCCGACCTGGCGCGACGACCAGCCGAAGAACCGAGGCCGCTACGCCATGGATCTGCGGCTCGACCTCGCCGCCGCCGAGCGCGAACTGGGCGCCGACACCGTCCTGCTGGTGCGCCGTCACTATCTCGTCGCCGACCGGCTGCCGGACAGCGGTACGGGATTCGTCCGCGATGTCTCGCGCTACCCGGAGGTCGGCGAGCTGATGCTGATCAGCGACGCACTGGTGACGGACTACTCCTCGCTGATGTTCGACTTCGCGCAGACCAGCCGGCCGATGCTCTTCCACACCTACGACCTGGAGCACTACCGCGACACGCTGCGCGGTTTCGCCTTCGATTTCGAGGCACGGACCCCCGGACCCCTGATCCCGGACTCGGGGGATCTCATCGAGGCGCTCCGTGACCCGGACCGGGCGACCGGGGGACACGCGGGGGCGTACGAGGCGTTCCGGCGTGACTTCTGTGACCTCGACGACGGCCGTGCGGCCGTCCGGGTGGCCGACCGGATGCTGTAGTCCGCACCGCTGTGCCGCATCCGCTCCCGGACGGGCGCGGATGCGCCGTGAACTGCGGAGTGACGCGATGATGACCGTGAATTGACGCACGGATTTTCCGAACTGAGTGAACCGTTCGAGTGATTCAGAGAATATGGCGTTTGCACTGATGTGCAGGGAATTCGAGCGCTGAGCCGAAAAAGTATGCTCATCGGTGCGTCGCATGGCGTCGTCGGGTTGCTACGTTCTGTTTTCATGGGTATCCGAATGTGGTGCGAAACCTTGAATGCGCGACGGGCCGGAGTCGCTGTGCTTGCGGTGGCATCGATCGGCCTTCTCGTGCGCATGGTCATCGCGGCGAATCTTCCGGGACCCGCCGATGTGCGCTTCTTCCAGGAGTTTGCCCAGGCAGTCTCCGTACACGGCCCCATTCGGATCTATGAACAGGTGCTGCCCGGACTGCCCGTCTACAACCATCCGCCGCTGACCGGCTGGATGTTGCTCGGACTGAACAATCTTTCGGAATTCGGAATTTCGTTCGCGACACTGATCAGGTGGCCTGCGTCGATTGCCGATTTCCTCTGCGCCCTGCTCGTGTTCGAAATGGTCCGCAGGCGTGCCGCACTGAGTACCGCTGTGCTGTGTGCGGTCGGTGTCGCCCTGAGCCCGGTGCTGATCGCCACCTCCGGGTACCACGGCAACACCGACGCCGTCGCCGTCATGTTCGCCCTGGCCGCCGCCCATCTGCTGGCCGACCGCACGTCCCCGCTGGCCGCGGGGGTGGCCGCGGCGCTGTCGATCAGCGTCAAGTTCGTCCCGGTCGTGGTGATCCCGGCGCTGTTCGTCGCCGCGCTGCGGGGCGGGCGGCCGGTGCTGGTCCGCTTCGCCGCGGGGTTCGCCGCCGTGTTCGCACTCGTGTGGGGGCCGGTCCTCGCGACCGTGCCGCAGGACCTCCGGACGAACGTGCTGGAGTACGCGGGCGGCGGCTACCGCTTCTGGGGGCTGGTCCGGTTCGCCGACGTGTCCGGCCTGCCCGAGCCGTTCATCGCCTTCATGCAGGGCGGCGGCCACTTCCTCTTCGTCCTGCCGTGCGTGGCGGCCGGGGCCTGGCTCGCCTGGCTGCGGCCCGCGCAGCTGCCCGGTGTCGTCGCCGTCACGCTGGGCCTGCTGCTGCTTCTGTCCACCGCCTCCGGCCTGCAGTACCTGACCTGGGCCGCGGCCGGAATGTTCGTCCTCGGGCTCCGCGAAGGGCTCGCGTACAGCGGTGTGCTCGGGCTGACGGCGGTCCTCGGCTACAGCGGACACTCCGCCGTGATCTGGAGCGAGCCGGTGCTGTATCTGGGGGCCGCCGGCTGGATCGTCCTCGCGGCCGGACTGGCCACCGGTGTCCACCGCCTTCTTGCCGCGCGGCCGGACGGGGGCATGACGGGCCCGTCGGGACCGCCCGGCCGTTCCGGCCGTTACGGCCGGGTGCGGCTCTCCGCTCCCCGCGCCTCCCGGCCCTCCCGTTCCGCCGTCACCCGACCCTGACCGCGACACCGGAGCGGCGCCCGCACACCGTTCCCTCCCCGATCACAGCCATGAGCACCGAGCGCAACTGGAGAACGCCCCGTGAAGGAAAGCCCGAGTCCCAGGATCGGCATCCTGGTGGTCGCGTACAACGCGGAGACCACCCTGGAGAAGACCCTCGACCGGATTCCGGAGGATTTCCGGTCCCGGATCGACGAGATTCTCATTCTCGACGACGCGAGTCATGACGCGACCTTCACCGCGGGCTGCCGGTGGTCGCAGGCCGAGGGAATGCCGCGGACCGTGGTGATGCGGCACACCAAGAACCTCGGTTACGGCGGGAACCAGAAAGCCGGATACGCGCTGGCCGCCGCACACGGTCTTGACATCATCGTGCTGCTGCACGGTGACGGGCAGTACGCCCCGGAATTGCTGCCCGAAATGGTCGCGCCGATCGAGCGCGGCGAATGCGAAGCCGTGTTCGGATCGCGGATGATGAAATCGGGTGGCGCCCGCAAGGGCGGAATGCCGATGTACAAGTGGCTGGGCAACCGTATTCTCACCCGGCTGGAGAACGGGCTGCTCGGATCGAAGCTCACCGAATTCCACTCCGGATACCGCGCCTACAGTGTCGAGGCGCTGAAGAAGCTGCCCATCGACCGGAACACGGACGCCTTCGACTTCGACACACAGATCATCGTCCAGCTGCTGAACGCGGGAATGCGGATCAAGGAAATCCCCGTGCCCACGTACTACGGCGACGAGATCTGCTACGTCAACGGCATGAAATACGCGAAGGACGTGGTCAAGGACGTCCTCGAATACCGCCTGGCGGTCAAGGGGTTCGGCACCTGCGCCTGGATCCCCAAGCCCGTCGAGTACGCCTTCAAGGAAGGCGACGGCTCCTCGCACGCGGTCATCCTGGAGAAGATGCGGAAGATGCCCCCCGGCCGGGTTCTGGACCTCGGCTGTTCCGGCGGGCTGTTCGCACAGCGCCTCGAAGCCCTCGGCCACGAGGTGACCGGGGTGGACTACGTCGAGGTGCCCGGTGTACGCGAGAAGTGCACCCACTTCCATCTCGCCAACCTGGAGGAGGGGCTGCCGGACGGAATCGGCACCGGCTTCGACTATGTGGTGGCCGGGGACGTCATCGAGCACCTCTCCCGCCCCGAACGGGTGCTCGCCGAGGTCGCCACCGTGCTGCGGCCCGGCGGTGAGGTGCTGCTCTCCGTACCGAACTTCAGCCACTGGTACTCACGGCTGCGGGTCGCCGTCGGGGCGTTCGGCTACGACCGCCGAGGCATCCTCGACGAGACGCATCTGCGCTTCTTCACCCGGTCCAGTCTGCGCCGCACCGTACGCACCGCCGGCTACGACGTCCTGGACATCGCCTCGACCGGGGCGCCGTTCTGGTCGCTCCTGGGGCGCGGGCCGCTCGCCGCCGTACTCGGCGGGATGTCGAGGCTGCTGACCAGGATCCGGCCGACCCTGTTCGGCTATCAGCACGTCGCACTGCTCACCCCGCATGCGGCCGAGACGATCATCGCTGGAGAGCACGTCGATGTACAGGACATCCTCAACCGACAGTACGTCCCCGCCGACCGGGTCCGCGTCTGAGGCGACGATCCCCGAACCCACCCCCGCCCCGGAATCCGAGACCCGGGCAGCCGCAGTCAGGAGCAAGGCCTTGACCGTTCCCAGTCTGATCCTGCTGCTGTTCGCCGTGTTCTCGTCGGCGGGTGGCCAGATCATGCTCAAACACGGGATGAAGGGCGCCGTCGCCACCGCCGGGCGGGACGGCGGATCGGTCGCGCTGCGCGCCGCCACCAGCCCGTGGGTCGTCCTCGGCCTGGTCGTCTTCGCGGTCTCTGCGCTCGCCTGGATGTCGACGCTGGCCAAGGTGCCGCTCTCCATCGCCTATCCGTTCAATGCCCTCGGCTATCTGCTGATCGTGGGAGCCGGTGCGACGGTGCTGCACGAGCGGACCTCGATGTGGACCTGGGGCGGTTCGCTGCTCGTGGTGGTCGGCCTCGCCACGGTCATGGCGGGCCAGCAACGCTGAGAACGGCCCGCGCATACCGAAGGGCCCGCCGCGGTGGCGGGCCCTTCGGCATGCGCGGCCGGGTCAGGCCGTCGTGGAAGGGGCGGGCGCTTCGGTGTGTCCGGCCGGGTCGGGGCTCGCGGAAGGGGCGGGATTCTCGCCCAGCAGCACCCGGCGCACCACGCGCTCGGCGGCGCGACCGTCGTCGTACGGGCAGAAGCGGGCACGGAAGGCCGCCAGCAGGGCCTGGCTCGCCGGACCGTCCCAGCTGCCGTCGGTGAAGACCCGCGCCAGCTCGTCCGTGGTCGTCGCCACGGCGCCCGGGGTCTCGCCGGGCCTGCCGGAGAGCAGGTCGAAGACGACGCCTCGGACCGTGCGGTACGTCTCCCAGTCCGGGGCGTGCACCACGATCGGCCGGTTCAGATGGGCGTAGTCGAACATCACCGACGAGTAGTCCGTGACCAGCGCGTCGGCTGCCAGGCAGAGGTCCTCGATCCGCGGGTGGTCGCTGACATCGATGACCGACGCGTTCCCGGGCAGCCCCGCGCCCCCGTAGAAGTAGTGCGCACGCACCATGACCACGGTGTCCGGGCCCACGGCGGCGCAGAACCGCTCCAGGTCCAGACGCATGGTGAAGGCGGCCTCGTAGTCGCGGTGGGTGGGGGCGTACAGCAGAACGCGCTGTCCGGGCCGGATCCCGAGCCCCTCGCGGACCGCCTCCACCTGCTCGGGGGTGGCCGACGCGAACACGTCGTTGCGCGGGTATCCCGTCTCCAGGCTCCGTGCGGCGCCCGGGTAGGCGCGGGCCCATACCTCGGTGGAGTGCGGATTGGCGGAGACGCTCCAGTCCCACCGGTCGACCCGCTTGAGCAGCCGGTCGAAGTTGAGGCCCTGGGCCGCCGCCGGGAAGTCCTGCTGGTCCAGGCCCATGATCTTCAGGGGGGTGCCGTGATGTGTCATCACATGGACCTGGCCGGGACGCTTGGCCACGTGGTCGGGGAAGTTGACGTTGTTGAAGAAGTACGTGGCGCGGGCCATGGCCGCCCAGTAGCGGCGGGTCCCGGGCACCACATGGTCGATGCCCTCGGGCAGCGAGTCCACCTGGTTCCTCGACACCACCCACACCCCGCGCACCCCCGGCGCGAGCTCCCGCGCCTTGCGGAAGACGGCCTCCGGATTGCAGCTCACGCCACGGTTCCAGTACGCGGCGTAGACGGCGAGTCCCCGGTCCAGCGGGAGCTTGCGCTGCCACCAGTAGTAGCGCTTGTTCAGACCGCGCCTGGCCCGGTCCCGCACCGCGTCCGGCGCGGCCCGCAGTCCTCGGCGCAGGGCCAGTACGGTGTCGAGGGCGCCGAGCACGGTGTACCGGCCGCCACCGATCAGCCGGGGCCGCAGCCCGCGCGCGCCGCCCGGGAACCGGTGCCCGGCAGGCCGGTACGCGCGGTGGAAGGCGGCCACGGAGCGTACGTACCGCCTGCGCCGGCGCGGGACCGCGGGGTAGCCGGACAGCAGCTCCTGGACGGCCCGTTCGAAGAGCAGCGGCTGCACGGGGAGCAGTCGGGGGCGCTCACGGACGAACTCCATCAGCCCGGCGTACGCGTCGACGAGCCCGGCCGGTGCCGAACCCGGCACCGCCTCGTCGTCGAGGGCCGGCAGATAGCGCTGCTGACGGTGCTCGACGCAGGCGGTGGACAGAACGGCGACGGACTCTGCCGCGGCGAGCGTCTGAAGGGCGTACATCCGCTCCCCGTGCTGTCCGGGACCGAAGGTCAGCTTCTCGCCCTCGTGCAGGGTGCGGCGCACGGCCCTGTTCCAGGACACCGGGGCGATGTCGAGGAGCGCGTACTGTCCCGGCGCGGCCAGCGGGCCGTCGGAGAGCCCGCCCAGCAGCTCCAGCGACCTGCTGGGCCGGGGGCGCCCGCGGAACGGCCGCTTGTGGTGGCCGAACAGCAGCAGATCGGGTTCGTCCGCGTCCCCGATCCGGTCGGCGACGGCCCGCAGCGCGTCCGGCAGGAGGACGTAGTGGGCCTCCAGGAACATCAGATAGTCGCCGACGGCCCGCTCGGCCCCGGCGTTGCGGCACCCGTCCGGACCCGCACCGGCCGGGAGGTGGATGGCCTGCACCCGCTCGTCCCGGGCGGCGAACTCGTCGAGCAGCAGCCCCGAACCGTCAGGTGCCCCGTCGTCGACGCCGATCACCTCGATGTCCGTGAACGGCTGGGAGAGCACCGACTCCAGGCATTCTCGCAGGCTTCCCCGGGCGCGGCGGACAGGGATGATGACACTCAGGCGCGGCATACGGACTCTTTCTCGGACACGGGCGTGCGGAGCAGCACGGACCGGGGCGCAGCGCGTGGAGGCGCGCCCGATGGCGGGGGCGGGTACTCCGTAAACGCCCGATGGAGTGACGGGGTTACGCCGGTTCCCCTCAGCCGTACGGAACGCCGGAGGGGCAGTCCTGCCGGGTAGGCGGGACTGCCCCTGATGGACGTACGGCTGTGCGAGGCGACCGGCCGGCTGCGTCAGGCCGACCGCGTCCGCCTGACCGTGTCCGCCGTCGTGCCGGTGCGGACGTGGCGGGTGGTGCGGTTACTTGACCGCGCCCGCCATCACGCCGGAGACGAACTGGCGCTGGAAGGCGAAGAACACCGCGAGCGGAATCACCATCGACATGAAGGCGCCGGGCGCCAGCACGTCGATGTTGTTGCCGAACTGCCGTACCTGCTGCTGGAGCGCCACTGTGATCGGCGGGGAGTCGGACCCCGCGAAGATCAGCGCGACCAGCATGTCGTTCCACACCCAGAGGAACTGGAAGATCCCGAGCGAGGCGATCGCCGGTCCGCCCAGCGGCATCACCACCCGGGTGAAGAGCCGGATCTCGCCCGCCCCGTCGAGCCGCGCCGCCTCCAGGAGCTCCCGTGGGATCTCGGCGAAGAAGTTGCGCAGCAGGAAGATCGCGAACGGCAGGCCGAAGGCCGTATGGAAGATGATCACGCCGAAGGTCGTCTCGAAGATCCCGACGGCCCCGAAGAGCTTGGAGACCGGGATCAGGGCGACCTGCACCGGCACCACGAGCAGCCCCACGACCACCAGGAACCACCAGTCGCGGCCCGGGAACTCCATCCAGGCGAAGGCGTATCCGGCGAGCGAGCCGATCACCACGACCAGGACCGTCGACGGCACGGTGATCAGGACCGTGCTGAGCAGCGAATCGGTGAACGTCGGGTTGTCCAGCAGCCGTGAGTAGTTGTCGAAGGTCAGCTCGGAGGGGACGGTGAAGATCTTCCACCAGCCGGTCGCCGCGATCCTGTCCGCGCCGCGCAGCGAGGACAGGAACAGTCCGACGGTCGGCATCAGCCAGAACAGAGCCACCAGGACCAGGACGACCCGCATCACACCGCCGCCCGCCCGGGCCGCGATCCGTGCGCCGAGGGGCCGCACCGCCTTCACCGCGCCGGCGGCCGGGGCATCGCCCGGTCCGGCGGGGGCGGCCGTGGTCGAGGGTGTCGTCATCGGCGCCCCTCCTTCCGTATCCGCCTGATGTTGAAGAGCATCACCGGCACCACCAGCAACAGCAGGAGCACGGCGATGGCGCTGCCGATCCCCAGATCCGCGTCCGTGCCGAACGAGGACCGGTAGAGCTGGAGCGCCAGCACGTTCGCGTCGTCCTGGGAGGAGCCGGGCGCGATGATGAAGACCAGGTCGAAGACCTTCAGGACGTTGATCATCAGGGTCACCAGCACCACCGCGAGGACCGGGGCCAGCATCGGCACCGTGATCCGGCGGAAGACCTGCCACTCGTTGGCCCCGTCCACCCGGGCCGCTTCCAGGAGTTCACGCGGCAGGCCCGCCAGGCCGGCCGCGATCAGCACCATGGCGAAGCCCGCCCACATCCAGACGTAACTCCCGATGACGGCGGGTGTCACGAACGACGGACCGAGCCACTCCACCCCGTTGTAGGGCTCCTTGAAGTTGGAGGCCGGGAGCCGGAGTTCGGCGCCGTCCGCCGAGGCGGGCAGGGTGAACACCCCGTCGGCGCCCGCCGTGGCGGAGGCGACCACCTTGCCGTCCTTGACGGCCTCGACCTTGATGCCCTTGAGCCCGAGCTCCTTGGCGTCGATGACGTTGGGCCTGCCCCCGCCGCCCTTGGTGAAGTCGAGCCAGGCGGTGCCGGTGATCCTCCCGTCCCCGCTTGTCCGCGGGGCGCGGGCCGGCTTCGCGTCGGCGGGCATCTTCGCGGGCAGCACACCGACCAGGGGCAGCTGGACCGGCTCTCCGGCCCGTACCGGCACCTTCGTCACGAAGGAACCGCCGCCCGCGGCCTTCAGCGGATGAACGGGCAGCGGATGCGCCTTGGGGAAGCCCGCCGATTCGGCGAACGTGTCGTGCACGCCCACCCATACGGCGTTGGCGACTCCGCGCTCGGGCGCCTGGTCGTACACCAGCCGGAAGATGATGCCGGCGGCGAGCATCGAGATCGCCATCGGCATGAAGACGATCAGTTTGAACGCCGTGCCCCAGCGGATCCGTTCCGTCAGCACCGCGAAGATCAGCCCGAGCACGGTGGCGACCGTCGGTGCGAAGACCACCCAGATCGCGTTGTTCTTGACCGCCGTACGGATGGTGTCGTCCGTGAACAGCGCCTTGTAGTTGTCGAAACCGGCGAATCCGGTGCCCGCCTGGTCGAGGAACGACCGGTAGACGGAGTACACGATCGGATACACCACGAGCGCGCCGAGCAGCACCAGCGTGGGCAGCAGGAAGAGCGCCGCGATGACCCGGCGGGTGCCGGTCACGCTCCTGCGGCCGGGCACTCTGCGGCCGGGCGACTTCCCGGGCGTCGGCTCCCCGGGCTCCGTGGGCGCGGGCGCCTCCGGCTCCCCGGGCGCGGGCGTCCTGGGGGCGGGTACGGAGGATGCCGTGGCGGGTGGTTGTCCGTCGGCGGGTACGGAGGACGTCTCGCCGGGTGGTTGCTTGCCGGCCGGCACCGAAGATGCCTCGCCGGATGGTCGCTTGTCGGCGGGGAGCGCCTCGTCGGCGCCCCCCGCTGCGGCTGTCGTCATCGCGTCAGCTCTTGTACGCCTTGGCCGCGTCGGACTCCAGTTTCGCCTGGGTCCCCGCGATGTCCTTCGGGTTCTTCAGGAAGTCCTGGAGCGTCTTCCACTCGCCCTTTCCGGGCGTACCGCCGAACGACTGCGGAGCCTGGTCGGACATGTCGAACCGGACGGCGTCACCGGCCCCGATCAGTGCCTCGGCCATCGTGCGCTGCACCTCGTTGGGGTACGCGGCGGCGTCCAGGGACTTGTTCGGCGAGATGAACCCGCCCTGCTCGGCCCAGATCTTCGCGGCGTCGGTGGAGGCCAGCCAGGTCAGCAGGGCCTGGGCACCCTTCCCGTCCTTGAGGGCCACCGCCGCGTCGCCACCGGTCACCACGGGCGACTCGGCGCCGACCGCGGGGAAGGGGAAGACCTTGGCGTCCGTACCGATCTTGGCCTTGGTCTGCGCGATGTTGACGCCGACGAAGTCGCCCTCGAAGACCATGGCGCCCTTGGGCTGGTCACCGCCGGTGAAGGTCTGGGTGACCGAGGTGGGGAACTCCGTCTGCAGCGCGCCGTCGGCGCCGCCGGCGATCAGGGAGGGCTTGCCGAAGAGCTGCGCCAGCGTGGTCAGCGCGTCCTTGACGGACGGGTCCGTCCACTTGATCTTGTGCTGGGCCAGCTGGTCGTACTTCTCCGGTCCCGCCTGGGAGAGGTAGATGTTCTCGAACCAGTCGGTGAGCGTCCAGCCGTCCGCGCCGGCGACCGAGACCGGGGTGACGCCGGAGGCGGACACCGTCTCCGCGGTCGCGAGGAAGTCCTTCCAGGTCTTCGCCTCGGAGGCGCCCGCGTTCTCGAAGGCCTTGGCGTTGTACCAGATCAGGGACTTGTTGGCGGCCTTGAAGTACACGCCGTACTGGGTGCCGTCCACCTGCCCGAGGTCCTGCCAGACCTGGGAGTAGTTCTGCCCGAGCTGGGCCTTGGCCTCGTTGCCGACCGGCTTGGCCCACTTCTTCTCGACGGCCTGCTTGATGGCGCCGACCTGCGGAATCATCGCGACGTCCGGCGGCTGGCCGCCCGCGATCTTCGTGCCGAGGAAGTTCACGATCGGGTCCTGCGCCGGG
The DNA here is from genome assembly GCF_055568375.1 of Streptomyces sp. NPDC026062. NCBI lineage: Bacteria > Bacillati > Actinomycetota > Actinomycetes > Kitasatosporales > Streptomycetaceae > Streptomyces > Streptomyces sp. NPDC026062. Next base: position 133,480 of record NZ_JBVHOQ010000014.1, on the reverse strand, counting down.
ACGAACGTCACCGTCGCGCCGGTGCGCTTCTCGAACTCCTTGAGCACCTTGACGAAGTTGGCCTGCTCGGGTCCGGTCCAGACCGCGGCGACCGAGATCTTCTCGCCGTCCAGTTTCGGTAAAACGACGCTCGGCTCGGTCCCGGTTCCCTTGGACGAGCCTCCCTTGTCCTTCGTGTCCTTTCCGCCGTCACCGTCGTCGCCGCAGCCGGTGAGGGCCAGCGCGCCGATGGCGGTGAACACCAAGGCGGCCCTTCGAATCCGAACTGTTGTGCGCATCCCTGCCCCGTCTCTTCTGTGCGCGTGCACGGACCGGCACCGGCCGGATTTCCGATGGTGCCGGTCATTCATCACATCGTCCTGTGCGCACAGTCCTACGCCGGGGATCCGGGCGCCGCAATACCGCCAGAGGGCCCAACTCCGCGATCGTGATGGGCTCGTGACGTGAGGTCAGCGCAGGTATGAGGCTATTGGGGACAGTGGGCCCACGGTGGGTCCGGCAGGTGGGCCCGCCGCATGGGCCCGCCCGGTGGGGCCCACCGCCGCTCGCGGGTGTGCGGGCTCGTGGGTGCGTGGGTGCTTGGGTGCGTGGGTGCACGGGGGCAGCGGTGGCGGTGGCCGGTTGTTCAGGAGCGTGTGGGTGGGCGAGGTGGTGCGGCCGGTTGTTCGGGGTGCGCGGGCGTGGGGAGGGGGTGCGGCCGACCGTCAAGAGTGCGCGGGCGGCAGCGGGGGCAGCGGCTCGGCGTTCACCGAACGGGCTGCCCGCTCCAGCGCACTGGCCAGAAGCGCCAGGTCCGTCGGCCCGTTGCCCAGCTCGCGGACCGGTCGACGGGTCGGCGGATCGCCCATCCGTTCCCACTCCAGCGGTACGACCGTGGGCCGCAACGTCGCCGTACGCGGGATACGACCGGTCACCCGGCCGCCCTGGAACGGCGTCACCCGTCCGTCGGGATGGCCCAGCCGCCCACGGCCCGGCGCCGGTTCGTCCGGTGACGGCGGCACCACGGGCGGATCGAGCACGACGCGCAGCCGCGCCCCGTGGGCCAGTTCGGTGTCCTCCGTGCGGTCCGGGCGGGCGGACGTGGCGACCAGATGGATGCCGAGCCGGCCGCCGTCCCTGGCCACCGCCTCCAGCGCTCGTACGACCGAACCCGCGGCCGGCCGACCCGGACTGCCCAGTGCCGGGGCTATCAGCGCGTCGAAGTCGTCGACGAGCACGACGAGCCTGGGCAGCGGTGAAGGCCCCGGGTCCGTCGTCGGCGCCGAAGTGGTCCGCAGCCTAAGTGTGCCGCTCATCGCGGACTCGACATCACCGCGTTGCTCGGCCGGGCCGGAGGGCCGCTGCCCGCCCGGCCGCTGCGCCACCCCGTGCCGGCTGTGCCACTCGACGAAGCCGAGGCCGCCCAGCAGCTCTGCCCGTCGTTTCACCTCACTGCCGAGCGCCTGGGCGAACTCCCGCATCCGTACCGGATCGGATGCCACCAAGTGTGTGAAGGCGTGCGGAAGTTCGGTGCAGGGGCGCAGGCTCTCGCCGCGCTCGCCGCCCGCCCCGTCGACCAGCAGGATGCCGAGCCGGTCGGGCCGGTCGGCGGCGGCCAGCGAAGCCGCGACCGCCCTCAGCAGCTCGGTACGCCCACTGCCGCCCGGCCCCTCGATGAGCAGGTGCGGTCCCTCCTCGGAGAGGTCCACACTCACCGGCCCCCGGGGCCCGGCCCCGAGCACCAGGACGGGCCGCCCGGCAGCCCCGGAAGCCCGTGCGGCCCCGGCTGGGACACCCACGGACTCGGCGGCCGGCCGGGGATCGGGCGCGGGGGTCCGCCCGGACTCGGCGCCGCGCGCGGCGACCTGGGGCGCGTCGCCCTGGCGCGGCCCGCTGACCCGGTTCGAGGAGCGTCCGGATCCGGCGGTACGCAGACTGTCGGCGCCCGTCACGTCTCCGGCCCCGCCCCAGGAACGGGTGTCGGAGCCAGGCAGGGTGCGGGAACTCGGGGTATCCCCGAGCCCCCCGTCGCCACGCCGCCCACCGACGCGGGGATAAGGGGTGCGCCCTGATCCGGGGCTGTCGGAGGTGCCGGGATACGGCGTGCGGCCCGAGCGCGAGCCGGTGTTGTCGGGGTATTCGGGGTATGGGGTGCGGCCCGAGCGGGTGCCGGTGTTGTCGGGATACGGGGTGCGGCCGGAGCTGCGGTCGTCCGTCGTGCCCGGGTACGGCGTGCGGCCCGAGCCCGTGCTGTCGTACGCGCCACCGCGGGCCGGTGTGTGGCGCGGCACACCCGCGTGGGTGTCGTTGCCGCGGGGGTACGGGGTGCGGGCGGAGCCGGTGTTGCTGGGATACGGGGTGCGGCCCGAGCCCGAGCCGGTGTTGTCGGGATACGGCGTGCGGCTCGAACTCCGGGTGCGGCTGCTGTCGTCCGTGTCGCGCGGTGCGCCGGCGTGCGGTGGGTCGGCGGGGGTGCGCTGGGCTCCCACGCGGGGAGCCGGGGTGCCCGGGGCGGTGGTGCGGGCCGATCCACGGGTGTCGTCGGCCGCCGCTCCCGCACCGCCCGTCCAGCTCCCCGCGCCCCGGACCGTCGCGCCCGGCTGCTCGTCCGCCGCCGACGCCCAGCGGGCCATCAGCGAGGCCGGGGTGGCGCGGGCCAGGCCCAGCTCGTCCAGGAGGCGGGCGGACGGCGGGAGCGCCACCGCCGCGCGGTGGCCCGGCAGGGCGGTCGAACCCTCGGCGCGCAGCGGGGCCAGCGCCCGCGCGAATCTCTCCGCCCAGTGCGCCGACACCGCGTCCACCGTGGCCACCGTGCCGTGACCGGCGGCCCGGCCGCCCGCGGTGCGCAGGACCCGTATGGCCGTCGCCACATCACCGCTGAGCATGGCAACGGCCCCGCATTCACGGAAGGCGATCGAGGCATGGCAGGCCGTCTCGTACGTCGCGGCGACCGGCGAGGTGGGAGTGGCGGCCGGGGTCTCCGCCAGACAGATCAGATGGATGCCCGCCGCCGCACCGGCAGCGGCCAGCCGGGCGGTGTTCTCGCGCAGCACCGCGGAACCGGGGTCGCCGTCGACGACCACCACGGTGAAGGGGCCCTCGTAGTGCCGGGCGGCCTCGGCGACCGTACCGGGATCGACGCTTGCCCAGCCGGGTCCGAGCGGGCCCTCGTCCAGACGGCGCACCAGCTCCGTCGTCCGGGCGACCGCCTGCTCGCGGTCGTACGCCAGCAGCAGCCGGCAGTCCTGGCCGTGCATCGGCCGCAGATGCGGCAGCCAGCCGAGCCAGGCCCATGCGCGTCGCCGCTCGTCCGCGCCGCGTGCCCGGTCCGTGCTGATCAGCACGATCTCCAGATCGGCGGGGGAGTGCAGCGCGGCCAGCTGGGCCACGGCGGAGCGGGCGAGCCCCGCCAGCCGTTCCCGCGGCCCGGCGAGACCCAGCGAACCGGCCTCCCGCAGCCCCACCGTCACCGGCACGGCGGGCAGATCGGCCCGCTCGGTGGTGCCCAGCCGGACCACCAGCGCCTCCGGGTGCGCGGTGTCGCGCTCCCACAGCCGGGGTCCCGGGCCGAGCGCGGTCAGCAGGACGGAGGCCGGATCCGGCCAGGTGCCCTCGGGGGCGCTGGGCAGTGCCGTGAATGTCACGGGGGGAGCCGGCGGGCCGGCCTCGTCGGGCACGCTCTCGTGGACCGGATCGCCCTTGCCGCCCGCGAGCCGGCGGGCCCAGGCGCCCAGGCCGCCGCGACGGGGCGCCCCGTCGTCCGGCACCCGGCCGGTCCGTGCGGAGCCCGAGCGCGGCCGCGCCGGGGACCGCCCGTCGGGGCCGGCCGAGCGCTCGTGCTCATGGGCGGCGTCCGGGCCGTCGTGTTCCTCCGGCCCGTCGTGCGCCGGTCCGTAGCCGTGGTCCGGGGGTGTGGGGGTCGCGGCCGGGGTCGCGGCAACGCGTAGGTGGCCCTCGCCGTCCGGCGCCGTCTCCAGCGTCGGTGTCCGCGCGCCGGAGGTGAGCCGGAGCGTCGATTCGCCGAGCCGGAGCAGCGCGCCTGGGTTCAGCCGGACCGGGCGGTCACGGACGTGCGTGCCGTCCAGCGAGGTGCCGTTGGTGGAACCGAGGTCGGCGACGGAGACCCGGCCGTCCGCGGCGACGGTCACCGCGCAGTGCAGCCGGGACACATCGGGGTCGTCGAGCGGGACGTCGGCGTCGGCCGAGCGGCCGATCCGGATCTGCCCGCCGTGCAGCAGGTGGACGCCGCCCGCGTCGGGCCCCGCGATCACGTGCAACTGGGCCGGGACGGAGTCGTCCGGCGTCTCGTCCTCGCCCGGGATCTGGAGCGAGAGCACCGCCCCGTCGACCAGGGGCGGCTCACCGAGCGCGCACCGCTGCGCGTCGAGCCGTTCGCGCCCGGCGTACAGCACCACCGCGCCGCTGCCGAGGGACCCGTCGGGCCCGGAGACGGCGGCAGCGAGATGGGACGCCACCGCGGCCAGCGCCGTTCCTGCGGGGGCGGTGACCAGCACATCGCAGGCGCGCGCCGGGGTCTGGCCGCTGCGCGGCGCGAGGACGGTCAGCCGGATCTGCATCGCCGTCAGCGGTCCCTTCTGCGCGCGGTGCCGGCAGGGGAGACGCCTTGTGATTCCCCCCACCCGGCACGGACGCGTCGTCCGGTACAGGTTCGTCACGTACCGCAGGGCTCCTGACCCCACAGTTCTGTGCTGGAGGCATCCTCGCATCTGCCACCGACAACACGCCCGGGGGTCACCGCTAAGTGATCTTGAAACGTCTGCTGTGCGCCCAAAAGTGCCTGCTTGGCCGGTTCCCCGGGGTGCTCGCAAGAGGTCCGGGCCGCACTCGGAGTGATCCCGGCCCGGGCCCGCAGCCGCACTCGGAGTGACCCCGTCCCCCGGCCCGGGGCCGTGCCCGGTGCACGGCCGGTTTCGGTCCGGAATCGTTCGCGGAGCGCGGCCGGTTTCGGTCCGGAATCGTTCGCGGAGCGCGGCCGGTTTCGGTCCGGAATCGTTCGCGGGGTGATCCCGGCGCGCTGCGGAACCGTTCGCTCGGACTTCGTCGTGGCAACCATCGGCCCGGGGTGAGCGTCTTCCTCCGCAGCCGGTGCGCCGGGAGGCGGGCAGACCTCACTCCTTCGGGGAATTACAGCGAATGTCGACAAAAAGGTAACCTGCCCGACCCGGCCGCCCACTCCGGCCACCCCACTAGAGTGGGCCGGAACTCGGGACGGATCCGGGGGACCGCAAGCACCACGATCAGCAGGGAGCGCATGACGTGCGGCCGGTAGGCAGCAAGTACCTGCTCGAGGAGCCGCTGGGACGCGGCGCCACGGGCACCGTCTGGCGTGCCCGCCAGCGAGAGACCGCGGGCGCCGAGGCGGCCGTCGCCGGGCAGCCCGGCGAGACCGTGGCGATCAAGGTCCTCAAGGAGGAGCTCGCCAACGACGCGGACGTCGTGATGCGGTTCCTGCGCGAGCGCTCCGTCCTGCTGCGGCTGAGGCACGACAACATCGTGCGCACCCGCGACCTGGTGGTGGAGGGCGATCTCCTCGCCCTCGTCATGGACCTGGTCGACGGCCCCGACCTGCACCGCTACCTCCGCGACAACGGCCCGCTCACTCCGGTCGCCGCCTCGCTGCTCACCGCGCAGATCGCGGACGCGCTCGCCGCCAGCCATGCCGACGGCGTCGTCCACCGCGACCTGAAGCCCGCCAACGTGCTGCTCGACGAGCGCGACGGCCAGATGCATCCGATGCTCACCGACTTCGGTATCGCCCGCCTCGCGGACTCCCCGGGCCTGACCCGGACCCACGAGTTCGTCGGGACGCCGGCCTATGTGGCGCCCGAGTCGGCCGAGGGCCGCCCGCAGACCTCCGCCGTCGACATCTACGGCGCCGGCATCCTGCTGTACGAGCTGGTGACCGGCCGGCCGCCGTTCGCCGGAGGTACTGCCCTCGAAGTCCTGCACCGGCACCTCAGCGAGGAGCCCCGCCGCCCCAGCACCGTTCCCGCCCCGCTGTGGACGGTGATCGAGCGCTGCCTGAGCAAGGACCCGGACCGTCGGCCGAGCGCCGAGAACCTCGCCCGTGCGCTGCGTACGGTCGCCGCCGGTATCGGCGTGCACGCGACCTCCGCGCAGATCGCGGCAGCAGACGGGGTGGGCGCCCTGCTCGCGCCCGACCCGGCGCCCACCGCGGTCCCGGAGACGCCGGGAGCTGCCGACCCCACGCAGGTGCTGCCGAGCAACGCGGGCTCGTACGACCCCAACGCGGCCACCAGCGTCATGCAGCACAACGCGGGCCCCGGCGGAGGTCACGCCGACCCGACCGCGGTCATGCCGCCCGTCCCGCCGCGCCCCGAGGGGACCCCGCAGCCCGACGGGCCGCACCCGTGGCAGTCCCAGCTCCAGGCCGCCCGCGACCGCAACGAGCAGACGCAGGTCCAGTACCTCGACCCGAGCCAGGACCCGCTGCGCCGCCGCCCCCAGCGCCAGCAGCCGCAGCAACAGCAGCGCCACCAGCAGCAGTACCCCCCGCAACAGCAGCAACCGCAGTACCGGCAGCAGCCGCAACAGCGGCAGTACCAGCCCCAGCCCCAGCAGCAGTACCAGCCGCAGCAACAGCGCCAGCAGTACGCGCCGCCGCAGCAGCCCCAACAGCCCCAGCAGCCGGCCCAGCGCGCGCCCCGCGAGCCGAGGCAGCGCAGCGCGAACCCGATGAAGATCCCCGGCCTCGGCTGCCTGAAGGGCTGCCTGTTCACGCTGGTGCTGCTCGTCGTCGCGAGCTGGCTGATCTGGGAACTCACCCCGCTGAAGGACTGGATCGGCCAGGGGCAGAGCTACTGGCAGGCGATCACCGACGCCGTCGACACCGTCACCGGCTGGATCTCCAAGCTCGGCGGCGACAGCGGTGACAGCGGAACCTGACAGAACGGCTGACCGGCCAACGTACTGAACGAACGAACCGAACGAACCGAACCGGAGAGCCGGACACGTGGGCACCCGGGGCCCGGATACCTGGGCCCGGACACTCGGGTGTCGACCGGACTCTGTAGCTATATCGACTTCCGCGGGCCAATTCCGAGGCAATTCGCCCGCAGAAGTGAAGGTTGGCGCCATCCAGGGCACGCAACCCCCCGATCGCCGCGTAACTTTGTCGATCGGGGGTTGTTGTGCGACGGTCCATCGCCAGCCGCTGAGGGAGCAGTCTTGGCACGGAATATCGGCAGCCGGTACACCGCCCACCAGATTCTGGGGCGCGGCAGCGCGGGCACAGTGTGGCTCGGCGACGGCCCCGACGGGCCCGTCGCCATCAAGCTTCTCCGCGAGGACCTGGCGTCCGACCAGGAGTTGGTGGGCCGCTTCGTCCAGGAACGCGCCGCGTTGCTCAAGCTCGACCATCCGCACGTCGTCGCCGTCCGCGATCTCGTGGTGGACGGCAACGACCTGGCCCTGGTCATGGACCTGGTCCGCGGCACGGATCTGCGTACCCGGCTCGACCGCGAACGCAGACTGGCCCCCGAGGCCGCCGTAGCGATAGTCGCCGACGTCGCCGACGGCCTCGCGGCGGCACACGCCGCCGGTGTGGTCCACCGCGACGTCAAGCCGGAGAACATCCTGCTCGACATGGAGGGCCCGCTCGGCCCCGGCAACTCCCACCCCGCGCTGCTCACCGACTTCGGTGTGGCCAAGCTGATCGACACCCCGCGCCGCACCAAGGCCACCAAGATCATCGGGACGCCGGACTACCTGGCCCCCGAGATCGTGGAAGGCCTCCCGCCGCGCGCCGCCGTCGACATCTACGCCCTGGCGACCGTTCTGTACGAACTCCTCGCCGGCTTCACGCCGTTCGGCGGCGGCCACCCCGGCGCCGTCCTGCGCCGCCACGTCACCGAGACCGTCGTCCCGCTGCCCGGTATCCCCGACGAGCTCTGGCAACTGCTGGTCCAGTGCCTCGCCAAGGCCCCGGCCTCCCGGCTGCGCGCCTCCGAACTGGCGGCACGCCTCCGCGAGCAACTCCCGCACCTGGCGGGCATACCGCCGCTGGACGTGGACGAACCGGACGACGAATCAGAGTCCGAGCCGCCCGGCCGGACCTACGACGAGCAGCAGTACACCCCCGCAGCCGAGGAGCCCCGCCGCCGAGGCGCGGTCCCGCTGGTCCCCGGCTCGTCCCCCGACTCCAACCGGGACACCCACACGAGCATGCGCGTCCCGGCCCCCGACGAACTCTCCGGCGGCCCCCGCGGCACAGCCCGCGCTCCCCGCGCCCCGGGCAAACCCCGCCCCGGCTCGGCCCGCAACAAGTCGGCCGCCATCCGCAAACGCCGCCTCACCCTGGGCGCGGCGGCCCTGGTCCTGGTCGCGGCGGTCGGCGTGGGCGGCTATGTGGCCCTGAGCGGCGACGACGCGGGAGCGACCCCGCAGGACACGAAGAACTCGGCGCCGGCGGGGCGGTAAGGACCTGTCGTCCTCGGTGACGATGGTGCCGGCGACATCGCGGAGCCTGGTTTCCCAGTCCCGGGGTCGGTGACGACGGGCAGCTCGGCGCCGAGTTCCACGTCCTCGACGGCTCGGTCCGGTTGTCGTCAGCATGATGCCGTCAGGCGGTTCAGCCCAGGTACGGCTTCTCGCGCTGCTTCAGGAAGTGCTGGAGCCTGAGTCGTTGGGTGTGGTGCATCGGCAACTGATTGATCTCTTCGGGCGGTACGAACCGGAGTTCGGTGGATTCGTCGGAGATCTCCAGTTGGCCGCCGGTGATGCGGGCGGTGAAGCAGACGTTGAACTGGCGGCGGACCTCGCCGTCGGTGTAGGCGATGACGTGTTTCGGGTCGGTGTAGGTGCCGACCAGGCCGGTGATCTCGACGTCGAGGCCGGTCTCTTCCTTGACTTCGCGGACGGCTGTGCCTGGCAGGGTGTGTCGATCCGTTCCCGGGCCTGGGCCATCAGGTCGGTGAACGTCGAGACGGGGAGGTCGGCCCGCTGCTGGTAGAGCGCGACCAGTTCGGGGCTGATGGCGCGGGCGGGGCGGGCCTGGCGGAGCGCCGGCCAGAGTGCGTGCACGTCTTCTCCCACGGCCTTGGCCGCCTGGAGGGCGGTGGCACGACGTGGGATACGCCCGAGGTTCACCCAGCGCTCGACCGACTTGGGGTCGACCTCGACGTGCTGAGCGAGGGCGACGTACGTCCAGCCTCCCGCCGCCATGACGGCTCGTAGTCTCTCGTTCGGCACGAGTCTCTCCCTTCGTCCCAGGACGGCACCAGGGACGTTCTACACGGTGCGGGACGTCCCGTAATGGGGTTTGGTGGAGGTTCCTTTGTCCCGGTGACCGGCGTGAGGATCGGTGCCGACCCTGCGGCACCAACAGGCCCAGGAACACGCATCAACGCCGTCGAGGAGCGTCACCGCGCGAATGAGCGCCACCCCATGTGTTCCCGCCCTGCGACTGGACTCCCGGTCGCGCGCCGCCTCGCCGGGGTGGTCACGATGACGGCCCCCACCCCCTGATACCGACGGGCACACCGTCTCGCCCGATGTCGGCGCCCTGGTGGTCGACCGACGGAACGGCAAGGTGGGCGTGGTGATGGGGCATGTGGGGCCGTACGTGCAGCTTCGGCCACCGCGCGGTGGCCGGGAGTGGGACGTGCCGCCCGAGGACGTACGTACGCCGACCTCAGCCGAGGAGCTGAACGCCAAGGTGGCCGTGGCGAACCGGAGGTGGGGACGGTGACCCCTCGCTCGGTCCTGCGCTACGAGACCTGGACTCTCCAGCCCGACCGCGAGCCGGATGCGGAGCCGGTCCAGTACGCGATGCAGTGCGCGGTGGACGGAGAGACCTCGCCGACGAGCGAGGACTTCGCCGAACCGCAGAACTGGGTGCTGCGGCACTGCGGCCAGAACCCGTCCCACCACACTTACCGGGAGATCATCACCCGGCCCTGGCGGGCCTGGCGGCAGATGTGACCAGCCCCGCTCGCCCAGGCGCCGCACCGCGCTGACCCACCCGACTCCCGTCCCTGCCGCGCGCAGCCGATCGAGGCTCCCCGCACTCGTCAGCCCCGGCAGCGACGGGCCCTCACGTGCGTACCGTGCCCATCGCTGTGGGGGTTCTGGCCTCTGCCACAGAAAGTCAGCCACGACGGCGGGCGCGCCGACCGACCAACCGCCACGTGCGTATCGCTCAACCCCGCACCGGCATCAGCCCAGTTATCTCCATCGTCACGGCCCCCGGCCAGGCAGCAAGCATGGGCGTCCGGGACGGCGCGAGCCCCCCGGGCGGCCTCTCAGGCGCCCGGCGAGTCTGCTGAGCGGTCGGACCGGGGCTTTCGACCGGTGATCCGGCATAGGCTCCCGGGCTCTGCGCGCCGAGTGGTCGGCAACCGTCGCCAGCGGGCCGCCTTGATCAGGTAAAGAGACTCTGAACAGCTCACCCACTGGCCGAACCGTCAGGAAGGCGAGCGCAGTCAGGGACGCTGCTGTCGCCGCTTCCTCGATTGGTCCAGTGCGGCGGCAAGCTTCTCGCTCGGTGATACGTCGGAGCCCTCATCGACATCACTGTCGATGAGGGCTCGTGCGTGCTTTTTAGGTATTTTGAATCCTCAGCCGAGAGGGGGGTGAATTCAAATGGACCCGATTTCGGATAGGTGGCGGTGCATCAGTTCTCACTGAAGCGTCCACTTGCCCAATGGGATCGGTCGGACTCCAGCCTTCATTATCGAGAACATCGCATTGCGATCTTCCCCATATTGATAGACCGATGAATCGAACCCTGCGTAGAACTTTCCGTCACTTCCCGAATATGCGGTCAAATGGAAGCTGTCCACTCCAATCGGGAACAGGGCGGTGCCGGCTACCTCTGTACATCGGCGAGCCACGTCCGCATCACGGGTAGTGCATACGGGAGACGGGTCGAAATGCGTCCAGCTCGAGATCTTTTCTCGGGTGATAGCGAGGGCCGGAAGGTGGTCGATCTTCAGGTCGAGATAATCGCCCAAGAAGCTCCTTGCCTCCTCATGGCAGGCGAAGCCGACATGCTCCAGAACTGCTACGACGGCATCCGCTTCACGACGTACGCCAACCATCTCCCAGTCTCGGCAGCCGTGACCTCCGTCTGCGGGTCCGTGGAGGTGACCTTGTCGTCGGGTCTCAGGTCCGCGATGGGTTTCGTCGTGCCGTCCGCCAGCAGGGCTGGCGTATCGCCCTTGAAGCTGTGCTTCGTGCACGCGGCTGCGGCCGATTCCATGGCCTTGACCTGGGAGCTGGCCGCCGCGGCGACGGCGCTCGCCGTCTTCACCTCCTGCGCCGCCTCGGCCTGCACGTTCTGCGTCGTGTTGCCGATGTGGCCCCGGTCGCCGTTGTCGTTGCCGACCGCGAGGCCGTCGGAGCACCGGCCCTTGTGGCAGGTCGTGCGGTTCGTGCCCCCCGGATCGACCGGCCCGTCCGTGATGATCCGGCCGGAGCCGGAGCCGGAGCCGGAGCCGGAGCCGGAGCCGTACGGTGTGCCGATGCCGCACCGGCCGCCGGCCGGGCCGCGCAGTCGTTCGTCGCCGTCCATGCTGTGCGCGGATGCTGCGCCCAGTGGCAGTCGAAGCGCTGGGTGTCGGTCTGTCCGTCGCCCAGCACATCGGCGATCTTGGTGACGTTGCCCGACGGCTGGTACGCGTACGAGGTGTGGTCACTCGCCTTCGCCCCCGACGCGGTGACCGTGAAGGACGACTTCAGGCGGTGCGTCTGCCCCTCGTACACGAGGGTCTGCTGCGCGAGGTTGCCGGACGTTCCGTACGTGAACTGCTGCGGCTCGTCGGACTGTATACGTGAGCCCCGCCGGCAGCGATCCGGAGCCGACGCTCTTCCGACGGCCGAACGTGTCGTAGTCGTAGGTGAAGGTCTCCTGCGGCAGGTATCCCGCCGCGGTGTCCGTATACGAATGCAGGGTGCCCGTCGGGTTGTACTGGTTCTGCGTGAGGTACGTGCCCTGAAGCTTGCCCTCACCGGCCGGGACGACCGGTGAGGAGGCCCGGGGCCAGCCGTGCGAGTCGTAGCCCAGCACCTTCCGCCCCCGCTGCTCCTCGGCAACGGCGCGGCACCGGCCGACTTCGACGCCGGTGATCATGTGAATCTCACGCAGAACGGATACATCGCGGCGGCGGACGCCTTCGGGCCTTCGGTCCTGGTCCCGGACGTCCTCCCGGGCGGCTAGGGAGGGAAGGGGGCACGCGCCCCGAAGGCGCTGCCGCGTCGTTCCCGGGCCCCGTACGACGGGGTCCGGGAGCGGTGTGCCCGCCCGGACGCGGTCGTGATCATGCCGTCCGAGGAACGCCCGCGCCGACAGCCGTTACGCTGGACCCGTGGCAGTCGTCGATATTTCCGAAGAGCTTAAGTCCCTCTCCTCGACCATGGGGTCGATCGAGGCCGTCCTGGACCTGGATGCGCTGAGGGGTGACATCGCCGTGCTCGAGGAGCAGGCTGCCGCTCCGTCCCTGTGGGACGACCCGGAGGCGGCGCAGAAGATCACCAGCAAGCTTTCGCACCTCCAGGCCGAGGTCCGCAAGACGGAGGCCCTGCGCGGCCGGATCGACGACCTCGAAGTGCTCTTCGAGCTCGCCGAGGACGAGGGCGACGCCGACGCGCTCGCGGAGGCCGAGTCCGAGCTGGAGTCCGTCCGCAAGGCGCTGGACGAGATGGAGGTCCGCACGCTCCTCTCCGGCGAGTACGACGCGCGTGAGGCCCTGGTCACGATCCGTGCCGAGGCCGGTGGCGTCGATGCCGCGGACTTCGCCGAGAAGCTCCAGCGCATGTACCTCCGCTGGGCCGAGCGGCACAACTACAAGACCGAGGTCTACGAGACCGCCTACGCCGAAGAGGCCGGCATCAAGTCGACCACCTTCGCCGTCGAGGTCCCGTACGCCTACGGCACGCTCTCCGTCGAGCAGGGCACGCACCGGCTCGTCCGGATCTCCCCGTTCGACAACCAGGGCCGCCGCCAGACGTCCTTCGCGGGCGTCGAGGTGCTGCCCGTGGTCGAGCAGACCGACCACGTCGAGATCGACGAGTCCGAGCTCCGCGTCGATGTGTACCGCTCCTCCGGCCCCGGCGGCCAGGGCGTCAACACCACGGACTCGGCGGTGCGCCTGACCCACCTGCCGACCGGCATCGTCGTCTCCTGCCAGAACGAGCGCTCGCAGATCCAGAACAAGGCGTCCGCGATGAACGTCCTCCAGGCGAAGCTCCTTGAGCGCCGCCGCCAGGAGGAGCAGGCGAAGATGAACGCGCTCAAGGGCGACGGCGGAAACTCCTGGGGCAACCAGATGCGTTCGTACGTCCTGCACCCGTACCAGATGGTCAAGGACCTGCGTACGGAGTTCGAGATGGGCAACCCCGAAGCGGTCTTCAACGGCGAGATCGACGGCTTCATCGAGGCCGGAATCCGCTGGCGCAAGCAGAGCGAGAAGTAGTGAAGTAGCCCGGCCCGGCCAGGGCGGATACGCGAAGAGGGGCGCGGGAACCACTGTTCCCGCGCCCCTCTTCGCGTATCCGCCCTGGCGGTCAGGAGGCGGTGCGGCCGAGGCACTGCCTCAGTTCGTCGACCTCGTAGAAGTAGCTGCCCTTCGCCACCGGCTCGCAGCCCTTCTTGAACGCGGTCTGCTTCTCGTTGTAGAGCATCCGCACGAGGTACTTGTTCCCCTTCCGGAACAGGTCCCACTGGATGTTCGTGGCCATGGAGGCCACCGACTCGCCCCGCCACGGGTTGTCGGCGTACGTGTACGGCCGGGCCTCCGACACGGGCTTCGTGCTGCCGGGCAGGCCCATGAGGGCGGCCAGCGGGATGATCTCCTCCGCGTGTGTGAAGCGCAGCTCCGCGCCGGCGTCGCTCGTCCCGTTCCGCTTGGCGTCGATCTTCGTGAAGAAGTCGTCGAGCAGGATGTTCGCCATCCGGTACGTGATGTCGGTGTCCTCGAAGCCCGGCCCCTTCTCGTAGAAGTCCTCGGCGTCGCTGAGGTAGGCGAACCACTTCGCGTCACGCGGAGCGATGTAGCGCTTCATGTTCCAGTCGCCCTCGTCGGCCATGGCCGGGGCGATGCTGTAGAGGGCGTAGACCGCCTGCGCGGCCTCCACCTCGGTGCCGGTCGAGTCGAACTCGCCCGCCGAGATCCGCTTGACGAAGGCCGGCTTGAAGATCTTCTTCAGCACGTTGCGGGCCGCGGTGTGCGACGCCGGCTGGTCGGTGATCCCGTCGAGGGTGGCGGCGAGGCGCTCGTCGTTGTCGATGTAGTCCCGGTACTCCGCACCGCCGGCCGACTTGTGGAAGTAGAGCAGGTCGGCATCGGTCCTGGCCGGTGTGATGAGCGGCGCCAGGGCCGGGTCGTTCTCGGCGAGGGCCTCGGCGAACAGGTTCCCGCTGTCGACTGCACGGTCCTTGCCGGAATTCGTGACGTTGATCTTCCCGGAGTCCGCGGCGATCTGCTTGAAGAGCCCGGGAAGCCGCTTCTCCAGCCGCACGGCGGTGTCCTGGATCTCGCGCACGCCGCGCCCGCTGAGCTGCCCGTAGCCGATCTTGTCCATGGCGGCCAGCAGTGCCTTGGTTTCCCCGCCGAACCGCTTTCCGGCTGCCGTGAGCTGCCTCTCGCTCCGTGCCTTCTCCCACAGCGCCAGGATCAGGTCGCCGTCCTCGCTGTCCGAGGCCGCGCGGGAGCCGTGGCGGGAGACGTTCTCGGTGAACACGGGGACGAAGCCCTTGGGGGCCTGCTGGTACGACCGCAGGCTCTGCTGCGGCGCGTACGGCGTCTTGGTGGCGTAGTGGCCGGAGGAGTCCGGCCGGGCCTGCGCCGGCAGCGCGGTCGATATCAGGGCGGAGACAGCGAGCGTCAGGGAGATTGCGGCGGTTCGCTTCTGCATGGTTCACCGGGTTCGGGACGGGGCGGTCGGTCGGATGCCCAGATCGTGATCCTTTCGGATGAACCGGGTATGACCGCAAGGTGGCCGAGGGGGGTGTGAAACCGGTCCGGGTGAAAGGGGAGTTGGTGGGGCGAGTTGCGTGGGCGACATGGCGAGTGAGTCACAGTCGTGGTTCTGAACGGCGGTCAACTCTGCTGAAAACGGTGCACATTGCTCAGAACGGCCTTGACGTAGTCCTTAACTCTGGACAGGGTGCTAGAGCAGCATGCGTATGTCTGGGACGGGTGTGATCGGGGGCGGGCGGCATGGCCACGGCACGACGTGGGCCGGCGTTCGGAGCAAACCCCGCTGGGCCATGCCCCGCATATGGCTGCTCCATTGACGAGAAAAGCTACTGGGGGTAGCAGCACATGACGAAGAAGACGCGAGTACGCGTTGCGCGGATAGCCGCGGGTGCGGTCATCGCCGCCGGCGCCGCCCTCACCGTCGCGGGTGCGGCGCAGGCCGTCGGTACCGGTACACCTGAGACCAGCGCGCCCACGAGCCTGCTGGGCGAGGGTGAAGCCAACACGCTGGAGGGCTCCGAGGGCGGTGCTGCCGAGGGCAACACGCTGGAGGGCTCCGAGGGCGGTGCTGCCGAGGGCAACACGCTGGAGGGCTCCGAGGGCGGTGCTGCCGAGGGCAACACGCTGGAAGGCTCCGAAGGTGGAGCTTCCAAGGGTGGCACCTCCGAGGGCAACACGCTGGAAGGCTCGGAGGGTGGTGCTTCGAAGGGTGGCACCTCCGAGGGCAGCACCTCGAACGGTTCGGGCTCGGAGGGTGGTGCTTCGAAGGGTGGTACGTCCGAGGGCAGCACCTCGAACGGTTCGGGCTCGGAGGGTGGTGCTTCGAAGGGCGGTACGTCCGAGGGCAGCACGTCCAACGGTTCGGGCTCGGAGGGTGGTGCTTCGAAGGGCGGTACGTCCGAGGGCAACACCTCGAACGGTTCGGGCTCTGAAGGCAGCACCTCCAACGGTTCCGCCACCGGTGGTACGACCGACGGCGGTTCCACCGGTTCCACCGGTTCCACCGGTTCCACCACCGGCGACGCCGACACCTGCACCGTCTCCCTCGACGGTGCCGAGTGCGTCGACAGCGACAACACCGACACCGACTCGGTCGGCAACCAGCCGGTCGAGCAGGGCAAGGGCAAGGACGAGCTCGCCGAGACCGGTGCCGCCGAGACCACGTTCCTGCTGGTCGGCGCCGCGACGATGATCGCCGGAGGCATCGGCTTCCGGATCCTCCCGCGCCTGGTGAACGGCCGCACCGCCGCCTGACGGGCAGGAGCGGTACGCGTACACGTACGCAAAGCAGGGGCCCCTGATACCGACCGGTATCAGGGGCCCCTGTGCGTGTATCGGTGCGTGCGAGACCGAACGTTCTGCCGACCTGGAAGGAGCCGGAATCGCCGTCGGGCAGATCCGGTCGGCGGGTGTGCTAAACGGTCTGGTGCGCCAGCAGTGCCAGCGCGGCCAGCAGCACCACCAGCAGGGCAACCAGCATCGCCGGGCTGAGCCCCGCGAACGATCCCTGCTCCTGTTCCTGCTGCAGTCGCTCGCGGCTCGCCCGGCATACGGGACAACGCCCCTCGCTCACGGGCGCCGCGCAGTTCGCGCACACCAGTCGGTCATAGGTCATGCGCTTTCCTCCTCCCGCGCGGCGGAGCCGCACAAGCCTTCTCTCCGCACAACGCTCGCGGAAACGCAACCGTTCCCCCTACCACTGTGCCAGCTCGCACGGATTTCGGCGCGGCCCACCGGATACCGCCCCGTACGCCTCTGGCCGGTGGCCCGAACCCGGTCCGCTCCCGGCCCCCTCCCTCTTCCGGTCCCGAACGTCCCGAACCCGCTCGGTTTCCCGTTCCGGCGGAGCCCGGGCCGCTGCCGTTTCACCGTAAATCACCCATCCCGGTACGCGCGCCTGCACGCCTGAGCCCGGTTCGCGTATGGTCACGCACACCTACTCCCGGCCGACCGTGGTGCATCCGTGATCCGATTCGACAACGTCTCCAAGACCTACCCGAAGCAGAGCCGTCCCGCTCTACGGGATGTGTCTCTCGATATCGAGAAGGGCGAGTTCGTCTTCCTGGTGGGCTCCTCCGGCTCCGGCAAGTCCACCTTCATGCGTCTCATCCTCCGCGAGGAGCGCGCCAGCCAGGGCATGGTCCACGTCCTCGGCAAGGACCTCGCGCGCATGTCCAACTGGAAGGTGCCGCACATGCGCCGCCAGCTGGGCACGGTGTTCCAGGACTTCCGCCTCCTTCCCAACAAGACCGTCGCGGAGAACGTGGCGTTCGCCCAGGAAGTGATCGGCAAGCCGCGCGGTGAGATCCGCAAGGCCGTCCCGCAGGTCCTCGACCTCGTCGGCCTCGGCGGCAAGGAGGACCGGATGCCCGGCGAGCTCTCCGGTGGTGAGCAGCAGCGCGTGGCGATCGCGCGGGCCTTCGTCAACCGGCCCATGCTGCTGATCGCGGACGAGCCCACCGGCAACCTCGACCCGCAGACCTCGGTCGGGATCATGAAGCTGCTGGACCGGATCAACCGGACCGGCACCACCGTGATCATGGCGACCCACGACCAGAACATCGTCGACCAGATGCGCAAACGCGTCATCGAGCTCGAGAAGGGCCGTCTCGTACGCGACCAGGCGCGCGGCGTCTACGGCTACCAGCACTGAGCACCCAGCACTGAAAGGACGCCATGCGCGCCCAGTTCGTCCTGTCGGAGATCGGCGTCGGCCTCCGTCGCAACCTCACGATGACCTTCGCCGTCGTCGTCTCCGTCGCCCTCTCGCTCGCCCTGTTCGGTGGCGCGCTGCTCATGCGCGAGCAGGTCAGCACGATGAAGGACTACTGGTACGACAAGGTCAACGTCTCCATCTACCTCTGCGGCAAGGGGGATGCCGAGACGGTGGTCCAGTGCGCCAAGGGTGCGGTCACCGATCCGCAGAAGAAGCAGATCGAGAGCGATCTGAAGAAGATGGACGTCGTCGACACGGTGATCTACGAGTCGTCCGACGAGGCGTACAAGCACTACCAGGAGGAGTTCGGCGACTCCCCGATGGCGGGCAACATCACGCCGGACCAGATGCCGGAGTCCTTCCGCGTCAAGCTGCACGACCCCACGAAGTACAAGGTCGTCGCCACGGCCTTCGCCGGGCGTGACGGCGTGCAGTCGGTCCAGGACCAGAGAAGCATCCTGGACAACCTCTTCGGCCTGATGAACGGCATGAACGTCGCCGCGCTGTTCGTGATGGCGCTGATGCTCGTCATTGCCCTGATGCTGATCGTCAACACCGTCCGGGTGTCCGCGTTCAGCCGTCGGCGGGAGACGGGCATCATGCGGCTCGTCGGTGCCTCCGGCTTCTACATCCAGATGCCGTTCATCATGGAGGCCGCGTTCGCCGGCCTCATCGGCGGCGTGCTGGCCTGCGTCATGCTGCTGGCCGGGCGCTACTTCCTGATCGACGGCGGTCTCGCCCTCCAGGACAAGCTGAACCTGATCGATTTCATCGGCTGGGAGGCCGTTCTCACCAAGCTTCCGCTGGTCCTGGCGATCGGGCTGCTGATGCCCGCGGTCGCCGCTCTCTTCGCGCTCCGCAAGTACCTGAAGGTGTGACAAGCGCCCCACCGGCGCACGGGCCACGGGCCGTGCGCCGGTGGGGCGTTGTCCTAGAATCGGCGCCATGTCGGGCCCCGGGTTTCGTGTCGGGCCCCGCGGTCTCCGCCGCGGGGCCGCCCTGACGTTGGTCTTCGCGAGTGTGCTCGCCACGGCCGCCGCGACCGGCTCACTGCCGCACGGGGACGGGCGGGGCACCGAGGTGGAGACCCGGTCCGTCGCCTCGGCCGCCGACCGTGACGCGGTGGCCGAAGCGGCTGCCGAGGCCGTGGCCGACGGCAAGTCCGGTACGGAGGCGGCCGAGGAGGCCGTCAGCCGCAGCGGGGACCGCTGGGGCGCGGTCTACGACGAGCGGGAGTACGAGGAGTTCGAGCAGGCCCTCGACGGCTCGTACACGGGCGTCGGGATCGCCGCCAGACGCTCCGCCGACGGGCTGGTCGCGGTCGCCCGGGTCCAGCCGGGCAGCCCCGCGGCACGCGCCGGAATCCGTGCGGGCGACGTGCTGCGCACGGTCGACGGCGGCCGGGTCGACCGGCGCCCGGTCTCCGACGTCGTGGCTCTGCTGCGGGGCGACCGCAAGGGTGCGGCCGTGGGGAGCACCGTCGTGCTGGGCGTCCAGCGGGGTTCCGTCACCCGGACCGAGACGCTGCGGCGGGCCCGGCTGGCCACCGAGACCGTCTCCGTGCGGCGGCTCGGACCGGACCGTTCCGATCCCTCCGCAGCTGTGCTGATCGAGGTCGACTCGTTCACCAGGGGATCCGGCGCCGCGGTCCGCGACGCGGTCCTGAAGGCGCCGGCGGACGCCGGTGTGCTGCTGGATCTGCGCGGCAACTCCGGCGGACTGGTCACCGAGGCCGTCACCGCCGCCTCCGCCTTCCTGGACGGCGGCCTGGTCGCCACGTACGACGTGCACGGCGAGCAGCGTGCCCTGTACGCCGAGGCGGGCGGCGACACCGAGCGCCCCGTCGTCGTCCTCATCGACGGCGGGACCATGAGCGCGGCCGAGCTCCTGACCGGCGCGCTGCAGGACCGGGGGCGGGCGGTCACGGTCGGCTCGCGGACCTTCGGCAAGGGGTCGGTCCAGATGCCGAGCAGGCTCGCGGGAGGTTCCGTGGCCGAGCTGACCGTGGGGCACTACCGCACTCCGGCGGGCCGCAGTGTCGACGGCCGGGGCATCACCCCGGACCTCGCGGTGAGCGCGCGGGCCCAGCAGCGGGCCGAGACGGTATTGAGTGGCCTCGGGGGTGGGTCGTAGTGCGAAAATGGCCGCACTATGGCTAAGGAAAAAGACACCGGGCGCAAGATGGTCGCGCAGAACAAGAAGGCGCGCCACGACTACACCATCCTCGACACCTACGAGTGCGGCCTCGTACTGATGGGGACCGAGGTCAAATCTCTGCGCATGGGCCGCGCCTCCCTGGTCGACGGCTTCGTGCAGATCGACGGCGGCGAGGCGTGGCTGCACAACATCCACGTCCCGGAGTACGTGCAGGGGACCTGGACCAACCACTCCGCCAAGCGCAAGCGCAAGCTGCTGATGCACCGGGCCGAGATCGACAAGCTGGAGTCGAAGTCCCAGGAGACCGGGCACACGATCGTGCCGCTCGCCCTGTACTTCACCAACGGCCGGGTCAAGGTCGAGATCGCGCTGGCGAAGGGCAAGAAGGAGTACGACAAGCGGCAGACGCTGCGGGAGAAGCAGGACACCAGGGAGACGAACCGGGCGATCTCGGCGGCCCGCCGCCGTCAGCGGAGCGCCTGAGCGCACCGCGCCGGTGGCTGCCGGCCGGTGCGGCAGGAATACGCTGGCATCGTCGTGCGTTGGTCACGTACGATGGCAGTGCACCCCGCGGGGGTGTGTACCACCTTTGAAAAATCAACATGGGGATGATCGGTTTCGACAGCGGATGTCGAAGCAGGGGAAGCGAGTCGAGGAAGCGGCAATGATCTCGTAAACCATATGTCGCAAACAATAATCGCCAATTCTAAGCGCGATTCCTCCGCCTTCGCCCTCGCTGCCTAATTAGCAGCTGAGCGAAGACTCTGCGGAGTGTCAGCCCGGGGGTGATCCCGACCCGGATCCTGGCATCAACAAGGGATCTAAACTTCTAAGCCCGGTCACGGGGCCTGGAAGGAAATCAAACAGTGGCTGGGCCTGTCGGAGGCTTGTTCGCGTGACCTCCGAGGCCGAGAAAAGCGTAGCGAACTGCACTCGGAGAAGCCCTGGTTCCGCACCGTTGGACGCGGGTTCGATTCCCGCCATCTCCACAATTCCCATGTGAACGAGGACCCCGCTGCCACCGGCAGCGGGGTCCTCGTTTTTTCGCATCCGAGGTGCCGGGGCGCGGCGTCACCGCGCCGGAGGGCCGAGGGCCGAGGGGCGATACCAGCGTGCAGGGGAGTGCGACCCGGCGCGCACGCCTGGTCCGTGCTCCCCTGGCCGGACCGCTCGGGCCGTGACCGCGCCACGGTTCGAAAACAGATGTATCGGTCATGAGGAACAACGCCGGTGCGTGGGCTCGGAGTGCCGTCGTCGTGCGCTACATTCGTGGCCCGGGTGCACTGTGGTAGGGGGCGCACGCGGACAGGGTGGGGGCCCGGTCCGGCGGTATATATCCGGTCAGTTGCGCGCACCCGGTCCTGAGTGGAAGTGCGTACAACTGTGGAATCTTGGCGTGAAGGTGCCCGTGCGGGGCACACCCACGAGCCCAACGAAGTCACCATCCAGCTCGACGGTCTGGGACGGCAGCTCTCCGAGCTGCTCCCGGAACCCAGCGCTCCGGAAGGCTCCGACCGTCCGGTCTTCGTCGATGAGAGCGGCCGGCGCGGCAAGACGCTCCGTCGTCTCGGCTGGGTCCTTGCCGCGATCCTTGTCGGTTACGCGGTGACGCTCGTCGTCGCCCTGCTCGGCGGCAACTCCGCCGCGCCCGTCCTGCCGCTGTCCGGCCAGGAGGAGCGGAGGACGGAAGGGGTGCAGACGCCGGCCGTGCCGGGGAAGAGCCCGGGGGCGCAGGTCTCACCCGGGGCGACCGGGGACATCCCGCCGTCCGTCATCCCGGGGGCAGGGGAGAACGCGACCGGGACCGGCGGCGCCGCCGCCGGAAGTTCCCCCGTCACGCGGAGCGGTTCCTCCGCCCACGCCCGCGTCGCGCAGTCCGTGCCGCACACCGGCGCGGCGTCGGCCACCAGTGGCGGCGAGCCGGGCGGCGAGACGTCCGCCTCCGCGTCGGCCACCGGCTCCGGGGCACCGGGCGCCGATCCGGCGCCCACGTCCCCGGACCCCGTGACCCCGCCCGCCACCACACCGGATCTCCCCGTGCAAGAGCGAGAAGGCGTCAGCTAGATGACCAACCCCGCCCCGCGGGTCGGGCACCACCGCAGGAAGCAGACCCGGCGGCGCAGACTTCCCATGCGCTACATGCTGCCGCTTCTCTTCCTCGTCGCCCTGCTCGCCATGTTGATGCTGCGCGGCTATGTGCACAGCGAGATCCTCGCCGACCACCGGGTCCGGCCACCGGCGGCCACCGACCGGGTGCCCGAGCAGGTGCTCGACGGAGGCCCGGTCATCGACGCGCGCAGCGCCACCGAGCCCGCCAGGACGCTGCGGATCCCCGGCCACCGGATCGTGCTGACCTTCGACGACGGACCTGACCCGGTGTGGACCCCCCGGGTACTGGACGAGCTGAAGAAGCACCATGCGCACGGCGTCTTCTTCGTCACCGGGACCATGGCCTCGCGCTACCCCGGTCTGGTGCGCCGGATGGTCGACGAGGGGCACGAGGTCGGTCTGCACACCTTCAACCACCCCGACCTCTCCTACCAGTCCAGGGCCCGCATCGACTGGGAGCTCTCCCGGAACCAGCTGGTGCTGGCGGGCGCGGCAGGCATCCGTACCTCCCTGTTCCGGCCGCCGTACTCCTCGTTCGCCGACGCCATGGACGACAAGTCCTGGCCGGTCACCCAGTACGTCGGCAGCCGCGGCTACCTCACCGTCGTCAACAACACCGACAGCGAGGACTGGAAGCGGCCGGGGGTCGAGGCGATCATCGACCGGGCCACTCCCGAGCACGGCGAGGGCGCCGTCATCCTCATGCACGACTCCGGGGGCGACCGGTCCCAGACCGTCACCGCCCTGCGGAAGTTCCTGCCGAAGATGCAGAAGCGGGGCTACGAGTTCGACAACCTCACCGCCGCCCTCGGCGCCCCCAGCGCACACACCCCGGTCACCGGGTACGCGCTCTGGAAGGGCAAGGCGTTCGTCTACGGCGTGGAGGTCTCCGAGCACGTCACCGATGTGCTGGTGGTGGGTCTCGCCGTCATCGGGGTGCTGGTCCTGGCCCGTTTCGGGCTGATGCTGCCGCTGTCCTTCGCGCACGCCCGCCGGGTCCGCGGACGGGACTTCGGCCGGGGCGGGCCGCTGACCCGCCCGGTGTCCGTCCTGGTGCCCGCGTACAACGAGAGCAAGTGCATCGCCGGCACGGTCCGTTCGCTGGTGGCGAGCGACCATCCGCTGGAGGTCGTCGTCATCGACGACGGTTCCACGGACGGCACCGCGGACCTCGTCGACCGGATGCGGCTGCCGGGCGTCCGGGTGGTGCGCCAGCGCAACGCGGGCAAGCCCGCCGCCCTGAACAACGGCATCGCGCACGCCCGTCACGACATCATCGTGATGATGGACGGCGACACGGTCTTCGAACCGTCCACCGTCCGTGAACTCGTGCAGCCCTTCGCCGACCCCCGCGTCGGGGCCGTCGCGGGCAACGCCAAGGTCGGCAACCGCGACTCCCTGATCGGCGCCTGGCAGCACATCGAGTACGTGATGGGCTTCAACCTCGACCGCCGGATGTACGACCTGCTGCGCTGCATGCCCACCATCCCCGGCGCGGTCGGGGCGTTCCGCCGTGACGCGCTGAACCGGATCGGCGGCATGAGTGACGACACGCTCGCCGAGGACACCGACGTCACGATGGCCCTGCACCGCGACGGCTGGCGCGTCGTGTACGCGGAGAACGCCCGCGCCTGGACCGAGGCGCCGGAGTCCGTGCGGCAGCTCTGGTCGCAGCGCTACCGGTGGTCGTACGGCACCATGCAGGCCATCTGGAAGCACCGCCGCGCGGTGATCGAACGCGGTCCGTCCGGCCGCTTCGGACGCGTCGGGCTGCCGTTCGTCGCCCTGTTCATGGTCGTCGCCCCGCTGCTCGCTCCGCTCATCGACGTCTTCCTGCTGTACGGGCTCGTCTTCGGGCCCACCGAGAAGACCGTCGCCGCCTGGCTCGGTGTCCTCGCCGTGCAGGCGGTCTGCGCCGCGTACGCCTTCCGGCTCGACCGGGAGCGCATGACCCATCTGATCTCGCTGCCCCTCCAGCAGGTCCTCTACCGGCAGCTCATGTACGTGGTGCTGCTCCAGTCCTGGATCACCGCTCTCACCGGCGGCCGGCTCCGCTGGCAGAAGCTGCGCCGTACCGGAGTCGTGACGGCGCCCGGACCGGCGTCGCCGAGCCGGCACAGGCACAGCACCGACCGGAGGCCCGTCGCATGACCCACCCGAGCCACCCCCCGGTCCACCCGCAGCCGTCTCCGCAGCGGCCGCTCCCGGTGCCGGACCACCGTCGTCCGGCGCCGCCCGCCGGGCCGGATCCGGCAGGCCCCGTCCCGGTGACGACCCCGACACCGACACCCGCCCCGGCCGGGGCGAAGGCGGGCGGCCGCGACCGCTACCTCGACCTGCTGCGGGCCGTCGCGCTGATCCGCGTCGTCGTGTTCCACCTGTTCGGCTGGGCCTGGCTGACCGTCGTCTTCCCCTCCATGGGCGTGATGTTCGCCCTGGCCGGCTCACTCATGGCCCGGTCGCTCGACCGGCCCGCGTGGAGCGTCATCCGCGGCCGGCTGCGCAGGCTGCTGCCGCCGATGTGGGTGCTGGGCGCGCTCGTCGTCCCGATGATGTTCGTCATGGGCCTCGAACCCGTCCGGGAGGAGGGGATCTGGTGGTTCCTCAGGCTGGGCTGCTACCTCCTGCCCGTCGGCTCGCCGCCGTTCCCCTGGGAGAGCGGCTCCGAGGGCGGATTCCTGGAGCAGTCCTGGGCCGAGCAGTCGGTGGGCCCGCTCTGGTACATCCGCGCCTACCTGTGGTTCGTGCTGGCCTCCCCGCTGCTGCTGAAGGCGTTCCGCCGGCTGCCCTGGGTGACGCCGGCGGCGCCGGTGGCCCTCACCGCCGTCATCGGCACCGGCGCGGTGACCGTCCCCGGTGCGACGGGTGAGGCACTCGTCGACTTCGCGGTGTTCGGCGCCTGCTGGATCCTGGGCTTCGCCCACAACGACGGGGTGCTGCGCAGGATCCCGCGCTACCTCTCGGTCTCGTCGTCCGCGATGATCATGGCCTTCGGTCTCTGGTGGGCCTCCGGTCATCTCACCGAGGAGGGCTGGAACCTGGACGAGATCCCGCTCGCCCAGGCCACCTGGTCGCTCGGCTTCTGCGCGATCCTGCTCCAGTACGCACCGTCGTGGCAGCGGCTGCCGGGCCGGCTGGCCCACTGGGACGGCCCGGTCACCCTGGCCAACAACCGAGCCGTGACGATCTACCTCTGGCACAACATGCTGCTGATGGCGGCCATGCCGATCATCGACCAGCTGTGGAACGTGCCCTGGGTCGGTGACCACCTCGGTACGTACATCGACGACTCGTACGACGTACTCGTACTGATCCTGGTCTGGCCCCTGATCGGGGTGATGATCGTCGCGGTCGGCTGGGTCGAGGACGTCGCGGCCGGGCGCCCGCCCCGGCTCTGGCCCAACGGCGCCCCCGCGCGGCAGCCGGCCCGGGACACACGGTCCCGCCGGCGGTGACCACCCTCACCGGGCCGCCCCCGGCCCGGTGAGAGCAAGGTTGCGCACCGGTCACCTCGCGGCACCACGCCGAAACGCGCGCTCCCTAGCGTCGGGGACAACACCCCGACCACCCGTGGAGGCGCGTGATGGCTGGCCGTTGGATCGAGTACTGGGAACCCGAGGACGAGACGTTCTGGCGGGAGAAGGGTGAGCGGATCGCCCGCCGGAACCTCTGGTTCTCCGTACTCTCCGAGCACATCGGGTTCTCCATCTGGACCCTGTGGTCGGTGATGGTCCTGTTCATGGGCCCGGAGTACGGGGTGGACCCGGCGGGGAAGTTCTTCCTGATCTCCACGGCCACCCTGGTCGGTGCCCTCGTGCGGGTGCCGTACACCTTCGCCGTCGCCCGCTTCGGCGGCCGGAACTGGACCGTGTTCAGCGCGTTCACCCTGCTGGTGCCGACGGTCGCCGCCTTCCTGGTGATGGAGCCGGGGACCTCGTACACCACCTTCCTCGCCGTGGCCGCGCTCACCGGGATCGGCGGCGGCAACTTCGCCTCCTCGATGACGAACATCAACGCCTTCTTCCCGCTCCGGCAGAAGGGCTGGGCGCTCGGCCTGAACGCGGGCGGCGGCAACATCGGAGTGCCCGTCGTGCAGCTCGCCGGGCTGCTCGTCATCGGGACCGCGGGCGCCACGCACCCGAGGATCGTGCTCGGCGTGTACATCCCGCTGATCGTCGTCGCCGGGCTGTGCGCCGCTCAGTTCATGGACAACCTCGCACCCGTGCAGAACGACACCGGGGCCGCGAAGGACGCCGTGCGCGACCCGCACACCTGGATCATGGCGGTGCTCTACGTCGGCACCTTCGGCTCGTTCATCGGCTACAGCTTCGCCTTCGGGCTCGTCCTGCAGACCCAGTTCGGCCGGACCCCGCTCCAGGCCGCCTCGCTCACCTTCATCGGCCCGCTGCTGGGATCCGTCATCAGGCCCGCCGGCGGCCGGCTGGCCGACCGGTACGGCGGCGCCCGGATCACCCTGGCGGCCTTCGCCGCCATGGCCGCGGCGACCGGTGTCGTCGTCTACGCCTCCGGCATCGAATCGCTCACCGTGTTCCTCATCGGCTTCACGGCCCTGTTCGTCCTCACGGGGCTCGGCAACGGATCGACGTACAAGATGATCCCCGGCATCTTCCACGCCAAGGCGATCGCCCAGGGGCTGCGGGGCGAGGAGGCGGCGGCCCAGGGGCGGCGGCTGTCCGGGGCGGCGATGGGGCTCATCGGCGCGGTCGGGGCACTCGGCGGGCTCGCCATCAACCTCGCCTTCCGGCAGTCCTTCCAGACCTCGGGTACCGGAACGGCGGCCTTCTGGTCCTTCCTCGCCTTCTACGGGGTGTGCTCCGTACTCACCTGGGCGGTATACCTTCGCCGCACCGCAGCGGTTCCGGCGAAGCCCGAGCTCACCTATGCGCAGGTGTGATGATGGCCCCAGGAAGGTCCGCCGGGGGTCGGGGGGCGACCCCGGGGGCCTTCAGATGTCCGGTGACGTAACGGGCGGGAAATACGGGTGAACCGAGCCTGTCACGCTTCCTTGACAGGCTCGTCCCTCCGCACCACTGAGCAGCAGCGGGACGAGAGCCGGGTAGACCACATGCACGACGACGAACAACACGGGCCCCTCGCGGGCTTCACGGTCGGTGTCACCGCCGCGCGCCGGGCGGAAGAGCTCTCCACCCTGCTGCGGCGGCGGGGTGCCAACGTGGTGCACGCACCCGCCCTGCGGATCGTGCCGCTCGCCGACGACAGCGAGCTGCTCGCCGCCACGAAAAACCTCATCGAGTCCGTCCCCGACGTGGTCCTCGCGACCACGGCGATCGGCTTCCGGGGCTGGGTCGAGGCCGCCGACGGCTGGGGCATCGGCGAACAGCTGCTGGACACCCTGCGCGGGGTCGAACTGCTGGCCCGCGGCCCCAAGGTCAAGGGCGCGGTCCGGGCCGCCGGGCTGACCGAGACCTGGTCACCGGCGTCCGAATCCATGGCGGAGGTACTGGAGCGGCTCCTGGAGGAGGGCGTCGAGGGCCGCCGCATCGCCCTCCAGCTGCACGGCGAACCGCTGCCCGGCTTCGTGGAGTCGCTCCGCGCGGCCGGCGGCGAGGTCGTCGGTGTTCCCGTCTACCGCTGGATGCCGCCCGAGGACATCGCCCCGCTCGACCGGCTGATCGACATCACCGTCGCGGGCGGTCTGGACGCGCTCACCTTCACCAGCGCCCCGGCCGCGGTCTCCCTGCTGCGCCGGGCCGAGGAACGGGGGCTGCTGACCGAGCTGACGGCCGCCCTGAGGAGTGACGTCCTTCCGGCCTGCGTCGGACCGGTCACCGCTCTCCCGTTGCAGGACCGGGGCATCGACACCGCCCAGCCCGAGCGCTTCCGGCTCGGCCCGCTCGTCCAGCTGATCTGCCGCGAACTGCCCGCGCGGGCACGGACTCTGCCGGTCGCCGGTCACCGCGTCGAGATCCGCGGTCACGCCGTCCTGGTCGACGACGAACTGCGTGCGGTGCCGCCCGCCGGCATGGCCCTGCTGCACGCCCTGGCGCGCAGGCCCGGCTGGGTGGTGGCCCGCGCCGATCTGCTCCGCGCCCTGCCCGGCAGCGGTACGGACGAGCACGCGGTGGAGACGGCGATGGCCCGGCTGCGCACCGCCCTCGGAGTGCCCCGGCTGATCCAGACGGTGGTCAAACGCGGCTACCGGCTGGCCCTGGACCCGGCCTCGGACGCCAAGTACGCGGACGCCTGACGGAGTTGTCGCGGGGCGAGGCGGTGACGGGAGGGCCCGGCCGGGGCGGACCGGTGGCCGTGCCGCCTCCGGTACGGGCGACGGCGCCGGGAGCGTGCCGGGCCCGGAGCACGCGGCACCGGGATACCGTGCGGGGATGATCCATGGCATCCACCCTCTCGACGCGGAGATACGGCTCCGGCCCGTCGTCCCGGCAGACGCGGGCCCCCTCGCCGAATCCCTGACCCGCAGCCGTGCGTACATGCGGCCCTGGGAGCCCCTGCGGCCCGACGCCTTCTACACCGAAGAGGGGCAGCGCGAGCGGCTGGCAGATGTGCTGGCGGACCGGGACGCGGGGCGCATGATGCCCTGGGTGCTCTGCGACGCGCGGGACCGGGCGATCGGCGCGTTCAACCTGAACGGCATGATGCTCGGGCCGTTCCGCAGCGCCACCCTCGGCTACTGGGTGGACGTGGACTTCGCCGGGCGCGGGCTGGCCACCGCCGCGGTGCGGCTGATCTGCGAACTGGCCCGGGACGAGCTGCGGCTGCACCGGGTCGAGGCCGGGACGCTGCTTGACAACGAGGCGTCGCAGCGCGTGCTCGCCAAGTGCGGATTCGAGGAGTTCGGCATGGCCCCGCGCTATCTCCACATCAACGGGGCGTGGCGCGATCACCGGCTCTTCCAGCGCATCCTGCACGACGGCCCGGTGACCGGTGAACCGGCCGGGTCCGGAGCCTGAAGGTGGCCGGGTCAGCCGGGGCGGGCGGCGGGTCCGGTCTGCGGGGGCGGCCGGGTCAGTCTGGTGGGGCGGGGGGTCCGGTCTGCGGGGGCGGCCGGGTCAGTTCCTGCCTCCGCTGCCCGGCGCGGGCGGTTCCTGCCTCCGCTGCCCGGCGCGTGTGGCAGTGGCGCCCCTGTCAGCGGCCAGGCGTCCGGTACTCGGGTCGGTCCGCCCGGCGCATGTGGCGGTGGCCCTCCCCCGGCCACGGCGGATGCGGGGGCAGCACCTCCACGAAGCCGTATCCGGCTTTCTCCGCCACTCGGCACGACGCTTCGTTGTCCACCTGGTGCAACAGGTCGAGCGCCACCAGTCCGTCGCCGGCGAACGCCCTGAACGCCCAGTCGGTGAGCGCTTCGAGGGCCTGCGGGGCGATGCCTCGGCCACGGGCGCGCGCCGCCGTCCAGTAGCCGACCTCGGCCGCGCCCGAGCCGGGCGCGGAGTGCACGAGGACGACGTTTCCGACCGGCTCCTCCCCGAGAGCCGGGTCCACCACGGCGAAGCTGTGACGCAGCCCGGCCGCCCGGCCCTCCTCCTGGTCGCGCAGCCAGCGCGCCGCCGCCTCCTCGTCCGCCACCGGCGCGCGCGACCCCGCCCGGATCGCCGGGTCGCGGTACGCGTCGATCAGGACCGCGAGGTCGCCCGGCAGCCAGGGGCGGAGCACCAGGGAGCCGGCCCGGAGGCGGCCGGTGCGCGGGAGGTCGTCCATCCGGTCATCGTACGAGGGCAGTTGACGAGGGTCCGCGCGGTGGCAGGGGTTACGGCCCGAGGCTGTGAGGGGCACTCTGGTGGGGACGGCGACCGGACCAAGGCGGTGGCATGCGCATGGCGGCGCGCAGGGGCTCGTACGACTGGCGGTTCGACTCCGGACGGCTCTGCCTGAACCTGGCGGCGACCGCGGCCGGCAGCCCGGGGACCGCCGACCCGCTGGACCGGCCCGAACGGCTCGCCGACTGGCTGGTGGCCGCCGGGGCCGTACCGAGGGGCACCCGGCTCGATGCCGTGGACGACCACTGGCTCCTGCGGTTCCGGCAGCTGCGGAGCGCCGTGGACCGGCTGCTGACCGCGCAGCTCGGCGGGCGGGCGGCGGACGGTGCCCTGGAGCGCGTCAACGCGCTCGCGGCCGCCGCCCCGCCCGGCCTGTGCGCCGTGCGCGCCGGGAACGGTGCCCTTGTACGCGGCCTGAGCACCGAGCCCGGCTGCGGGGCGCTGCTGGCCGCCGTGGCGCGGGACGCCGTGGACCTCCTCACCGACCCGGTCGCCCTGGCCGGGCTGCGCCGCTGCGAGGGTGACCACTGCCGCCGCGTCTACCTGGACACCTCACGCGGCAGGCGCAGGCGCTGGTGCTCCAGCGAGGTCTGCGGCAACCGTGAACGGGTCGCCCGGCACCGGCGCCGCCATACAGGCCCCGCCGACACGTCCCCGCCCGACGTGTCCCCGCCCGATGTGTCCCCGGAGCACCGGGGGAGTCCGGAACGCGGCGGGCGCACGGAGCCGTAGGACCGGCCGGGCAGAAGATTCCTGTACGTGCGCTGAATGGAGCGCTCAGCGTTCCCGTATCGACGCCCAAGGAGTCCGGCGCCACCTCCTGGTCCGTGCCGAAGTGCGGCTACGGCATCACCGGCTCCGCCCGCCGGGCGGGCGTCCGAGCGGCCTCCGGCGCGGGCGTCCGACTGTCCTCCCGCACGGACGCCCGCCCGGCGTCCGCGCGCCCTCCCGCGTCCGCCGACACGCAATCGATATCCCGCAGCGCAAGATCGATACCGGCGGCAGGTGCGCGACGGCCCCCCTTCGCATAAGGTTGACGGCTGCCCAATGCACGTCAGAAGGGGGCCTCGGTGGCCGCGCAGGATGCCGCTGTCGATTCGTTGCGGGACCGGGAAATCGGTGTCGAGCAGGAACATCTCGACCGTGTTTACCACCGCCTCGAGGAGAAGATCCACGAGGCGGAATTTCTCATGAATGACGCCGTCAAGCGCGGCCAGGTGGGTACACCGGGAGCGCTCGCCGAGCGTGACGCCCAGGTGTTCCGCGCCGGAATCCACCTCAACCGGCTGAACAGCGAGTTCGAGGACTTCCTCTTCGGACGGATCGACCTGCTGCTCGGCAAGGACGGTGAACGCGGCCCGGACGGCGCCTTCACCTCCGTCGAACCGGCCGACGACGCCGTCCGGGAGGACAGCACCGCCGATATCGCCGAGACGCTGCACATCGGCCGGATCGGGGTCCTGGACTCCGACTACGCGCCGCTGGTCATCGACTGGCGCGCCCCGGCGGCCGCACCGTTCTACCGCTCGACGCCGAAGGAACCGGGCCGGGTGGTACGCCGCCGGGTCATCCGCTCCAAGGGCCGCCGGGTCCTCGGGGTCGAGGACGACCTGATGCGTCCCGAGCTGACCGCGTACCTCGGCGGCGACACGCTCCCCGTCATCGGGGACGGCGCGCTGATGGCGGCGCTCGGGCAGGCCCGCAGCCACACCATGCGGGACATCGTCTCCTCCATCCAGGCCGAGCAGGACCTGGTGATCCGGGCCCCCGCCGCCTCGGTCACCGAGGTCTCCGGCGGTCCCGGGACCGGCAAGACCGCGGTCGCCCTGCACCGTGCCGCGTACCTGCTCTACCAGGACCGGCGGCGGTACGCGGGCGGCATCCTCGTCGTCTCGCCGACGCCGCTGCTGGTCGCGTACACCGAAGGTGTGCTGCCCTCGCTCGGAGAGGAGGGCCAGGTCGCGATCCGCGCGGTCGGCTCGCTCTCCGACGAGGCGGCGGGCACCGAGGGCGCCACCACCTACGACGAGCCGGCCGTGGCACGGATCAAGGGCTCCTCCCGGATGCTCCATGTACTGCGCAAGGCGGCCCGAGGGGCGCTGGACCGGCCAGGACCGCGCCCGGCGGCCCAGGAGGAGGGGCAGCTCGCCTTCGGAGAGGCCGAGCAGGCGTCTCAGGAGGCCGGTACCCCCACCCGGCTCAGGGTGGTGGCCTTCGGTGCCCGGGTCGAACTGCACGAGGACGAGCTCCGGCGCATCCGCAACAACGTGCTCAGCGGCACCGCGCCGGTCAACCTGCTGCGCCCGCGCGCCCGCAAGCTGCTGCTCGACGCGCTGTGGAACAGGTCGTCGGGCCGGGGCCGCTACACCGATCAGGAGCTCGCGGCCGAACTGCGCTCGTCGTTCGACGAGGACGTCTCCACCGAGACGCCGTTCATCGAGTTCCTGAACGCCTGGTGGCCCGAGCTCACCCCGCGCGGGGTGCTCGCGTCCATGGCCGACGAGAAGCGGCTCGCCCGGTGGGCGCGCCGCACCCTCAACCAGGGCGAGGTGCGCAGGCTCGCGCGCTCCCTGAAGCGGCTCGACGCGGAGGGGCGCGGGCCGCTGTCCGTCCACGACGTGGCGATGCTCGACGAGCTCCAGACCCTGCTCGGGACCCCGAACAGACCCAAGCGCAAGCGCGAGTTCGATCCGCTGGACCAGCTCACCGGTCTGGAGGAGCTGATGCCGCAGCGCGAGGAGACCCAGTGGGAGCGGGCCGAGCGGCTGGCGGCGGAGCGCACGGAGTACGCCCACGTCATCGTCGACGAGGCGCAGGACCTCACGCCCATGCAGTGGCGGATGGTCGGACGCCGGGGCCGGCATGCCACCTGGACGATCGTCGGCGACCCGGCGCAGTCCTCCTGGTCCGATCCGGACGAGGCGTCGGCGGCCCGTGACGAGGCGCTGGGCAGCCGCCCGCGCCGTAACTTCACGCTGACCGTCAACTACCGCAACCCGGCGGAGATCGCCGAGCTGGCGGCCAAGGTGCTGGCGCTCGCCATGCCGGGCATGGAGTCGCCGGCCGCGGTCCGTTCCACGGGCGTGAAGCCGCGCTTCGAGACCGTGCGGGACGGCGATCTGGCCGGCACCGTGCGGGAGGAGGCGCGGCGGCTGCTCGGCGAGGTGGACGGCACGGTCGGTGTCGTCGTCGCGATGAACCGGAGGGCGCAGGCCCGCACGTGGCTCGCGGAGCTGGGCGAGCGTGTGGTGGCGCTCGGCAGCCTGGAGGCGAAGGGCCTGGAGTACGACGCCACGGTGGTCGTCTCGCCCGCGGAGATCGCGGACGAGTCCCCGGCGGGACTGCGGGTGCTGTACGTGGCGCTGACACGGGCGACCCAGCAGCTCACCGTCGTCTCGGGGGAGCGGGACCTGCCCGACGGGGACGGGGTGCCGGACCTGCTCAGGGACTGACGGGCCACCGGAGGCGGGGGCGAGGGATCCTTTTTTCGGCCGGTCCGCGCTGGGGGAATCACTTCCCCGGGGTGTTTGTTAGCCTGGAGTCGGCACCGGCTCGATCCAAGCCCCCGGGCCCAACCTTCGTCGCTTCGAGCGACCACTTGCCGCGAGGCGAGCATGGCGGGCCGGTGCCGTTCAACTGAAGAAGACAGACCCGCGTCACCCTTCGGTGGCGTGGGTCTGTCTCTGTTTACGGGTCTGTGCACGGGCCCCGGCGGGATCCCGCGCCTGCCGGGCCCGGGCAGGACCTGCGTCCGGGCCCCGGGGGGTTCCACCCGATCCCTTATATCTCGTATGGTGGAAGAAACTTTCCGAGGCTCGGCAGTCATTACCGGCTACTCGCCGGTAGGTGCGAATATCGGAAGGCGTGTCCGGAGTGAGAGTTCCGGCCACGCGTAGCAATGAAGCTAAGAGCGTCCGGCCTCCGGGGGCGCGTGCCCGGCCTCGCGCCGCCGCCTCCCGGTGGGTGGCAGCTCCGAGGAAAGTGAAGGACTCGGCCATGGCAACGGCGCCCAGCGTCTCGTACTCGATGACGGTCAGGCTGGAGGTGCCCGCGAGCGGCACAGCGGTCTCCCAGCTCACCACGGCCGTGGAGTCCTCCGGCGGCTCGGTCACCGGCCTCGACGTGACCGCTTCCGGCCACGAGAAGCTGCGGATCGACGTCACGATCGCCGCCTCCTCCACCTCGCACGCCGACGAGATCGTCGAAGGTCTGCGCGACATCGAGGGCGTCGTTCTCGGCAAGGTCTCCGACCGTACGTTCCTGATGCACCTCGGCGGCAAGATCGAGATGGCGTCGAAGCACCCCATCCGCAACCGTGACGACCTCTCGATGATCTACACCCCGGGTGTCGCCCGGGTCTGCATGGCGATCGCCGAGAACCCCGAGGACGCCCGGCGCCTCACCATCAAGCGCAACTCCGTCGCAGTCGTGACGGACGGCTCCGCGGTGCTCGGCCTCGGCAACATCGGCCCGATGGCCGCGCTCCCCGTGATGGAGGGCAAGGCGGCCCTCTTCAAGCGCTTCGCCGGCATCGACGCCTGGCCGATCTGCCTGGACACCCAGGACACCGACGCGATCGTCGAGATCGTCAAGGCGATCGCCCCCGGCTTCGCCGGCATCAACCTGGAGGACATCTCCGCGCCGCGCTGCTTCGAGATCGAGGCCCGGCTGCGCGAGGCCCTCGACATCCCCGTCTTCCACGACGACCAGCACGGCACCGCCATCGTCGTCCTGGCCGCCCTGACCAATGCCCTGCGCGTGGTGGGCAAGGAGATCGGGGACGTACGGGTCGTCATGTCCGGTGCCGGAGCAGCCGGTACGGCCATCCTGAAGCTGCTCATCGCCGCGGGCGTCAAGCACGTGGTCTCCGCCGACATCCACGGTGTGGTGCACGCCGGCCGCGAGGACCTGGTCTCCGCCGACGCCGACTCGCCGCTGCGCTGGATCGCCGACAACACCAACCCCGAGTCCATCACCGGCACCCTCAAGCAGGCCGTCGTGGGCGCCGACGTCTTCATCGGCGTCTCGGCCCCGAACGTGCTGGACGGCGACGACGTCGCGGCCATGGCCGACGGTGCGATCGTGTTCGCTCTCGCGAACCCGGACCCCGAGGTCGACCCGGCGATCGCCCGCCGGACGGCGGCGGTCGTGGCCACCGGGCGTTCGGACTTCCCGAACCAGATCAACAACGTCCTGGTCTTCCCCGGCGTCTTCCGAGGCCTGCTGGACGCCCAGTCCCGCGCCGTCAACACGGACATGATGCTCGCCGCCGCGCGCGCCCTCGCCGACGTGGTCGCCGAGGACGAGGTGAACGCGAACTACATCATCCCGTCGGTCTTCAACGACAAGGTCGCCGGAGCGGTCGCCGGAGCCGTCCGGGAGGCCGCGAAGGCGGCCGGTACCGCTGTGACGGGTCCCACGTCCGTCTGATGTCCGGCGCGTCGCGGGTCGCGGCGCCCCAAACGCCCCTTTAGGGTGGGCGGGCGACGCGTCCCGTAGAGCCCCGCATACAGGTGCGGACCGCTTTCGGGGAGTCGACGGAACGTCACCATGACGAGGCAGTGGTGCCTTTCGTGTGACTCCGGAGAGTGCCGGATTGGCTTTCCCGCCGCAGGTGGGGGCAGGATGCTTCCCCAAGGACTTCGTCCGGGGGAGACCCCACGGGGCGCGAAGGTCTGAAAAACGGACCCGGGTCCGGGCACTGTCCGAGGGCCCTGGCAGCATCGGCTTCGATCTCACGCCTCACAGGCAAGAAGAACACGGGAGTAACAACATGAACCGCAGTGAGCTGGTGGCCGCCCTGGCCGACCGCGCCGAGGTGACTCGCAAGGACGCCGACGCCGTGCTGGCCGCGCTCGCCGAGACCGTCGGTGAGATCGTCGCCAAGGGCGACGAGAAGGTCACCATCCCCGGTTTCCTGACCTTCGAGCGCACCCACCGTGCCGCTCGTACCGCTCGTAACCCGCAGACCGGCGACCCGATCAACATCCCGGCCGGCTACAGCGTGAAGGTCTCCGCGGGCTCGAAGCTCAAGGAAGCCGCCAAGGGCAAGTAAGGCCCAGGGCAAGACGAAGGGCGGCCACCCCGACCAGGGTGGCCGCCCTTCGGCGTACGGGCCGCAGAGCGCCGTTACAGGCCTTTCGAAGGCATACAGGCCGGTTTCCGGTCTACCGTGCGGCGGACCGGTTTCCGGTCTACCGTGCGGCGGACCGTGCCCCTACATTGACCCCCCCCGGCCTCGGACAGGGGCCGCCGACCGCTGACGAACCAGCACCCGGGGGGAACCGTGTCCAGACCTGCCACGCTGCACATCCGGCGCCGGACCGCGCTGCGCTACCTGGCCCTGGGGGCCGCCGCGTCACTCGTCTCCGCCTGCGGGGGCAACGGGGCGGGCGGCGGGCCGAGGCAACAGGCGATCAGGGCCTTCGTCGTGGGCAAGTGGCGTTACCGGGTGGAGGACATGAGCGAGGACGCCACCCTCGTCGTCCACAAGGACGGGACCTGGGAGAGCGACCAGTTCGGCGGCGTCACCGGGACGTGGGGTGCCGACGGCGACGGTGTGTCCGTGGACGCCCCGGACGGCTTCGAGGCCGCCGGTGAGGAGGAACGGCCCGCGCTGTCGGTCAGCGGCTTCCCTGGGGCGATCCCGGCCGATTTCGACGGCGACTGCGCGTACGCGCCCGGCTGGGACGAGCTGCCGGCGGACACCCTTCACATGCGCGTGACGGGACGCGACGTCCGGCTGACGCTGTCCCGGGGCACCGAGAAGGGCGGCGTCATCGACTGCAGGCGCCTCTGAGCGGGCGGGGCCCGACGCACCGGGGCCGGTTCCCGGAGGCCTTCGCCCCCGGGAACCGGCCCCGGTAATGCACGGACGCGCCGGTCAGACCAGCGAACCGCCCGGCAGCTCGACCTTGGCGCCGAGCTTCTCCAGCTTGTCCATGAAGTTCTCGTAGCCGCGGTTGATCAGGTCGATCCCGTGCACCCGGGACGTCCCCTGGGCCGCCAGAGCGGCGATCAGGTACGAGAAGCCGCCGCGCAGGTCGGGGATGACCAGATCCGCGCCCTGCAGCTTCGTCGGCCCGGAGACGACCGCGGAGTGCAGGAAGTTGCGCTGGCCGAAGCGGCAGTCGCTGCCGCCCAGGCACTCGCGGTACAGCTGGATGTGCGCGCCCATCTGGTTCAGTGCCGAGGTGAAGCCGAGCCGCGACTCGTACACCGTCTCGTGGACGATCGACAGGCCCGCGGCCTGCGTCAGCGCCACCACCAGCGGCTGCTGCCAGTCGGTCTGGAATCCGGGGTGCACGTCCGTCTCCAGCGCGATGGCGTTCAGCGCGCTGCCCGGGTGCCAGAAGCGGATGCCCTCGTCGTCGATCTCGAAGGCGCCGCCGACCCGGCGGAAGGTGTTCAGGAACGTCATCATCGAGCGCTGCTGGGCGCCCCGGACGTAGATGTTGCCCTCGGTCGCCAGCGCCGCGGACGCCCAGGAGGCGGCCTCCAGGCGGTCCGGGATCGCCCGGTGCGTGTATCCGTCGAGCCGGTCGACACCCGTGATCCGGATGGTCCGGTCGGTGTCCATGGAGATGATCGCGCCCATCTTCTGCAGTACGCAGATGAGGTCCTCGATCTCGGGCTCCACGGCCGCGTTGGACAGCTCGGTGACACCCTCGGCGAGCACCGCGGTCAGCAGCACCTGCTCGGTGGAGCCGACCGAGGGGTACGGCAGCCGGATCTTGGTGCCGCGCAGCCGCTGCGGGGCCTCCAGGTACTGGCCGTCCGCCCGCTTCTCGATCGTCGCGCCGAACTGGCGCAGCACGTCGAAGTGGAAGTCGATGGGCCGGCCGCCGATGTCGCAGCCGCCGAGACCCGGGATGAACGCGTGGCCCAGCCGGTGCAGCAGCGGGCCGCAGAAGAGGATCGGGATGCGCGACGAGCCCGCGTGGGCGTCGATGTCGGCGACGTTCGCGCTCTCGACGTGGGTGGGGTCGAGGATCAGCTCACCCGGTTCGTCGCCCGGACGGACCGTCACGCCGTGCAGCTGGAGCAGCCCGCGCACCACCCGCACGTCGCGGATGTCCGGCACGTTGCGCAGCCGGCTGGGCCCGCTGCCGAGCAGCGCGGCGACCATTGCCTTCGGCACCAGGTTCTTGGCGCCTCGGACGCGGATCTCGCCCTCCAGCGGGGTGCCGCCGTGGACAAGCAGGACATCGTCTGTGCCGGTCATGAATCTCGCGTTCCGGAGTGGTCGGGCAGGGGGGCCAAACGAAAGGGTAATGGCCCGGCACCCTCCTTCCCTAAGGGAGCGGGGGGTGCGCGAAGGCCGTCGACCGGCCGCGCCACGCTGTGCTCTCCCGATCTTGCGGAGGGTCACCGTCCGGATGGGCGGCCCGGCCGTGCGCTCCTCATGCACCCGTGCGCCCTGAGCTGCGCTCGGGCACCCTGCGGGGTGAGCAGGCCACTTGGTCCCCGCGAAGGCCGAAGATGCGGGATCATTTCTGCCATGACGGAGGTGTCCTCGCTCACAGGGCGACTGCTCGTGGCCGCACCCGCCCTCGCCGACCCGAATTTCGACCGTGCGGTGGTGCTGCTCCTCGACCACGACGAGGAGGGCTCGCTCGGTGTGGTCCTGAACCGCCCGACCCCGGTCGGCGTCGTGGACATCCTCGCGTCCTGGGCGCGGCTGACGGGTGAGCCGGAGGTCGTCTTCCAGGGCGGCCCGGTCTCGCTGGACTCGGCGCTCGGTGTGGCGGTGATCCCCGGCGACGAGGGCCCTCTGGGCTGGCGCCGGGTTTACGGGGCGATCGGGCTGGTGGACCTGGAGGCGCCTCCGGAGCTGCTGGCCGCGGCCCTCGGCTCGCTGCGGATCTTCGCCGGTTACGCGGGCTGGGGCCCCGGTCAGCTGGAGTCGGAGCTCTCCGAGGGCGCCTGGTACGTCGTCGAGTCGGAGCCCGGCGACGTCTCCTCGCCCCGCCCGGAGAGTCTCTGGCGGGCGGTCCTGCGCCGCCAGCGCAGCGAGCTGGCCATGATCGCCACGTATCCGGACGACCCTTCGCTGAACTGATGCCCGGTCTTTCAGTACGCTTGGCGGTTATGAGCACTCTTGAGCCCGAGCGCGGGGCAGGCACCGGAACCCTCGTGGAGCCGACACCACAGGTGTCGAACGGCGACGGCGACCACGAGCGCTACGCCCATTACGTCCAGAAGGACAAGATCATGGCGAGTGCCCTGGAGGGCACCCCCGTGGTCGCGCTGTGCGGCAAGGTCTGGGTACCGGGGCGCGACCCCAAGAAGTACCCGGTCTGCCCCATGTGCAAGGAGATCTACGAGTCCATGGGCGCCGGCGGCGACAAGGACAAGGGCAAGGGCGGCAAGGACAAGAAGTAGCCTCACCGCACCTCGGAACAGCCCGGAAGAGCCCCCGGGGCACGCAGTCGCGTGCCCCGGGGGCTCTTCGTCGTGCGGGGCCGACGGCGTCGCACGGGAGGCCTTCGAGGATCACAGAGTGGTCGAGACCACTTGTCGGCGCCCTGGTCCGGACCTAGTCTCCTGCAAGTTGTGCAGAACGAAACATGCGTTGCACATGCTGCAACGCCTACCGGTAGGGGTTCCGGATGATGCTTTCTGCCCGAATTGCCGTCCCGGCCATGGCGCTCGTGCTGGCCGGGCTGACCGCGACCGGCTGCGCGCCGCAGACCTCCGGCGGCGGTGCCGACACGGACGAGAAGACCGGCACGCTCCGCGTCTGGCTGTTCCAGGAGGTCGGCAACAAGCCCAAGGAGAAGGTGGTCGACGCGGCCGTCGCCCGCTTCCGGAAGACCCACGAGGGCGCGAAGGTCGAGATCGAGTACATACCCGTCGAGACCCGCGCCCAGCGCGTCAAGGCCGCGTTCAACGACCCCGCGAGCGCCCCCGACCTCATCGAGTACGGCAACACGGACACCGCCGGCTACGTGAAGGACGGCGGACTGGCCGATGTGAGCGCCGAGTTCGCCGCCTGGGGCGAGGCCAAGGACACCGATCCGGCCGCCAGGCAGTCGGTGACCGTCGGCGAGAAGATCTACGGCGCTCCGCTCTTCGTCGGAGTGCGGGCGCTCTACTACCGCACCGACGTCTTCGCCGACCTGGGGATCGATCCCCCCAGGTCCCAGGCCGAACTGATCTCGGTCGCGCGGAAGATCCACCGGAAGAAGCCCGGCCTGTACGGCCTCGCCGTCGGCGGCGCGTACACCTACGGCGCGATGCCGTTCATCTGGGCCAACGGCGGCGAACTGGCCGACGGGAGCGGTTCCTCGTACACCTCGGCCATCAACAGCGCCAAGGCCCGGAAGGGCATCGAGGCCTACACCTCGCTCTTCGGCGCCGCCAACTGCCCGGCCGCCAAGTGCGCGGCCATGGGCGGCAACGCGACCGTCACCGCCTTCGCCTCGGGCAAGGCCGCCATGGCCATCGGCGGCGACTTCAGCCACGCGGCCGTCGAGGCCGGGACGGTGAAGGGCAAGTACGCCGTCGTACCGCTGCCGGGCGTGGCCGAGGGCTCCGTCGCCCCGGCGTTCGCGGGCGGCAACAACATCGGCGTGCTCAGGAGCAGCGAGCACCGCACCCTGGCCGTCGAGCTGATGAAGTCACTGACCGGCAAGGCCACCCAGGCGAAGATGTTCGACGCGATGGGCTTCCTGCCGACGTACACGGACGTGCGGGCCGATGCCGCGAAGCGGGAGCCCTTCGTCGAGCCGTTCGTCGAAACGCTCGGCGCGGGCGCCAAGTTCGTCCCCGCGTCGCCGGCCTGGGGGCAGATCGACTCCTCGCTGATCCTGCCGACGATGTTCCAGGAGATCGTCAGCGGCCGCAAGGACGTCGCCGCGGCCTCGGACGACGCCGCGAAGAAGATGAACGCGGCGTTCGCCGAAGCGGGCTGACGATGACGGCGAACAGTACGGCGTACAAGACGCCCTCCGCATCCGGGACGGACGGCCCCCCGCTCCGTCCGCTCCGGCGCCGCCCCCCGGCCGCACCGGGCGGACGGGGAGGCTGGACCCCCTGGCTGTACCTGCTGCCCGCACTCGTCCTCATGGGCGGGCTGCTGGTCTACCCGATCTACCAACTCGGCCTGATCTCCTTCCTGGAGTACACCCAGGCCCAGGTCAGCGGCGGTGAGCCGGCCACCTTCCAGGGCTTCGGCAACTACACGGCGCTCTTCGGCGACAGCCAGTTCCGGCAGGTGCTGCTGGCCACCGTGCTCTTCGCCGCGGCCTGCGTGCTGGCGACCCTGCTGACCGGCTGCGCGCTGGCCGTCCTGCTGACCCGGGTGCGGGCCGTGCCCAGGCTCGCGCTCATGACGGCCGCGCTCGGCGCGTGGGCGACCCCCGCGATCACCGGCTCGACCGTCTGGGTCTTCCTCTTCGACGCCGACTTCGGCCCGGTCAACCGGGTGCTGGGGCTGGGCGACCACTCCTGGACGTACGGGCGCTACAGCGCCTTCGCGCTGGTGCTGCTCGAAGTCCTGTGGTGCTCGTTCCCGTTCGTGATGGTGACGGTCTACGCGGGCATCCGGGCGATCCCCTCCGAGGTGCTGGAGGCGGCGGCGCTGGACGGCGCCTCGCAGTGGCGGATCTGGCGGTCGGTCATGGCGCCGATGCTGCGGCCGATCCTGGTCGTCGTCACCGTCCAGTCGGTCATCTGGGACTTCAAGATCTTCACCCAGATCTACGTCATGACCAACGGCGGAGGCATCGCCGGACAGAACCTGGTGCTCAACGTGTACGCCTACCAGAAGGCGTTCGCGTCCTCGCAGTACGGCCTCGGCTCGGCGATCGGCGTCGTGATGCTGGTGATCCTGCTGGCCGTCACGCTCGTGTACCTGCGCCTGATGCGGCGACGGGGGGAGGAGCTGTGAGCAAGCGGACCGGACCACGCGTCCGCCGGCCGGGCCGGCTCGCCGCCGACGCCGCGGCCCTGCTGATCGCCGCGGCCGTCGCCTTCCCGCTGTACTGGATGGTGCTCTCGGCCCTCAAGCCGGCCGGTGAGGTCCAGTCGGCGCATCCCAGGCCGTGGACGCTGTCGCCGTCCCTGGACTCCTTCCGCCGGGTCTTCCAGCAGCAGGACTTCGGGCGCTACTTCCTCAACAGCCTGATCGTCGCCGGAACGGTCGTCCTGGTGTCCGCGCTGGTCGCGTTCCTGGCGGCCACGGCGGTCACCCGGTTCAGATTCCGCTTCCGCACCACGCTGCTGATCATGTTCCTGGTCGCGCAGATGGTGCCGGTGGAGGCGCTGACGATCCCGCTGTTCTTCCTGATGCGGGACTTCGGCCAGCTGAACACGCTGGGCTCGCTGATCCTGCCGCACCTCGCCTTCTCGCTGCCCTTCGCGATCTGGATGCTGCGCGGCTTCGTCAGGGCGGTGCCCGAGGCGCTGGAGGAGGCGGCGTACATCGACGGGGCGAGCCGCACCCGCTTCCTGTGGCAGATCCTCTTCCCGCTGGTGCTCCCCGGACTGGTGGCCACCAGCGTCTTCTCGTTCATCACCACCTGGAACGACTTCCTCTTCGCGAAGTCGTTCATCATCAGCGATATCTCGCGCTCCACGCTCCCGATGGCGCTGCTGGTCTTCTTCAAACCCGATGAGAACGACTGGGGCGGGATCATGGCAGCCTCGACGGTGATGACCGTCCCCGTGCTGGTCTTCTTCGTACTCGTACAGCGACGCCTGGTCTCGGGACTGGGCGGAGCGGTTAAGGACTGACGTCATGAACATGGATCTGATCCCGGCCCCGGTGCGCGCCGGTGACCAGGGGCGGTGCGGGTTCCGGCTGGACGCGGCCACCACCATCACCGGGGCGCCCGGCACCGGGAACACCGAGCGCTGGCTGCGCGCCACCCTCGGCGCGGCCTTCGGCCTGCCGCTCGCACCGGGCGCCGAGGGAGCCCCGCGGTCCATCAGGCTGCTGACCGATCCGTCCCTGGAGCCCGAGGCGTACCGGCTGACCACTCAGCCCGACGAGAGCGTCGTGATCACGGGCGGCAGCCCCGCCGGAGTCTTCTGGGGTGCCCAGACGCTGCGTCAGCTGCTGGGACCGGAGGCCTTCCGCCGGGCGCCCGTCGGTGACCGCACCGGGGCCTCCGTCGCGTTCACGGACATCGAGGACCGCCCCCGTTTCGGTTGGCGCGGGATGATGCTCGACGTGGCCCGGCACTTCATGCCGAAGAACGACGTCCTGCGCTACCTCGACCTCCTCGCCGCCCACAAGCTGAACGTCTTCCACTTCCACCTCACCGACGACCAGGGCTGGCGCGTCGAGATCAAGCGCTACCCGCGGCTGACCGAGGTGGGCGCGTGGCGTTCGCGTACGAAGTACGGCCACCGGGCGTCCGAGCTCTGGGACGAGACCCCGTACGGCGGCTACTACACGCAGGACGACATCCGCGAGATCGTGGCCTACGCCGCCGAGCGGCACATCCGGGTCGTCCCCGAGGTCGACATCCCGGGCCACTCGCAGGCCGCCATCAGCGCCTATCCGGAGCTGGGCAACACCGACGTCATCGACACCACCGCGCTGTCGGTCTGGGACACCTGGGGCGTCAACCCCAATGTGCTCGCCCCTTCGGACCACACCCTGCGCTTCTTCGAGGGCGTCTTCGAGGAACTGCTGGAGCTCTTCCCCGCCGACACCTCGCCGTTCATCCACGTCGGCGGCGACGAGTGTCCCAAGGAGCAGTGGAAGCAGTCGCCCGCCGCCCAGGCCCGGATCGCCGAACTCGGCCTCGCCGGCGAGGACGAGCTTCAGTCCTGGTTCATCCGCCACTTCGACACCTGGCTCACCGCGCGGGGCCGCCGGCTCATCGGCTGGGACGAGATCCTGGAGGGCGGACTGGCCGAGGGCGCGGCCGTCTCCTCGTGGCGCGGTTACGCGGGCGGCGTCGCGGCCGCCGAGGCCGGGCACGACGTCGTGATGTGCCCGGAGCAGCAGGTGTATCTGGACCACCGTCAGCACGGCGGCCCCGACGAGCCGATGCCCATCGGATACGTCCGCACGCTGGAGGACGTCTACCGGTTCGAGCCCGTCCCGCCGGCGCTCTCCGAGGAGGCGGCCCGGCACGTCATCGGCACCCAGGCCAATGTCTGGACCGAGGTCATGCAGAACCGGTCCCGCGTCGACTACCAGGTCTTCCCCCGCCTCGCGGCCTTCGCTGAGGTCGCCTGGTCGGCCCTGCCCGCCCCCGCGGACCGGGACTTCGCGGACTTCGGGCGCCGCATGGCCACGCACTACGCCCGGCTCGACGCACTCGGCGTCGACTACCGGCCGCCGGGCGGTCCGTTGCCGTGGCAGCGACGCCCCGGCATCCTCGGCCGCCCGATCGAGGGAACACCCCCGAACGTGTGAGTCCGGACGGATTCCGGTTGCCGCCACCACAGCCCCCGGGGCCGTGGTGGCGGCGTCGTTCCGGGCGGGATTCCGGGTGGGATCCCGCCCGGGGGAGCCGCCGCCCGCCACAGGGGATATGTCGCACAAGCTCATGGAAGAGCGGCAATTCGTACTCTGCGCCGAAGTTGTGCGAAACGGGATCATTCCCCTGGTCAGGGACGGATACACCCTTCGCGGACCCTTGCGTCGGGCCGGTCCGAAGATGTGCCAGAGTTGCCACGTCCGGGCCTTGAGCACGTACCGTACGGCGAAACAGGCCGGACGCCGGGACACCGGGAAGGGGCAGCTGGGTTGACCACGCACGCACCGCAGGCGGCGCAGTCCGTCACGCTGCCTGCCTCGCTGGACGAGGCCGTGGCGGCACTCGGCGCCATGCCCGCCGCCGTCCCCGTGGCAGGCGGCACGG
Source organism: Streptomyces sp. NPDC026062 (assembly GCF_055568375.1). Classification (NCBI taxonomy): domain Bacteria; kingdom Bacillati; phylum Actinomycetota; class Actinomycetes; order Kitasatosporales; family Streptomycetaceae; genus Streptomyces; species Streptomyces sp. NPDC026062. Next base: position 88,980 of record NZ_JBVHOQ010000014.1, on the reverse strand, counting down.
ATCTGATGGCAGCCGTCAACAAGGGACTTCTGCGCCCCTCCGGACTGGTCGGCCTCGGCCGGATCAGCGAGCTCCGCGGCTGGCACTACCAGGACGGCCACGCCCTGCTGGGCGCCGGTCTCACCCACGCGCGCATGGGGCGGCCCGACTTCGCCGCCCTCATCCCCGCGCTCGCCGCCTCCGCGCGCGCCGCCGGCCCGCCCCAGATCCGTAACGCCGGAACGCTCGGCGGCAACATCGCCACCGCCGCGCCGACCGGTGACGCCCTGCCGGTGCTCGCCGCCCTGGAGGCCGAGCTCGTCATCGCGGGCCCCGAGGGGGCGCGCCGTGAGATCCCGGTCTCCCATCTCCTGGCGGGCCGCGAGATGCTGGAGCCCGCCGAGCTGATCGGCTTCGTCCGCGTGCCCCTGCTGCACGCCCCGCAGGTCTTCCTCAAGGCGACCGGACGCACCGGCCCCGGCCGCGCCACCGCCTCCGTCGCGATCGTGCTCGACCCGGCCCGCCGCGGGGTGCGCTGCGCGGTCGGCGCCATCGCGCCGATGCCGCTGCGGCCGCTGGAGGCCGAACGCTGGATCGGCTCACTGATCGACTGGGACGGCGAACGGGGCCTGGCCCCCGACGCGCTGGCGGCCTTCGGCGAGTACGTCGCCGCGGCTTGCATCCCGGACCACGCTCCACCGGCCGACGGGGGAGAGGCACCACCGCTTCCCCCGGCCGTACTGCACCTGCGGCGCACCGTCGCCGCGCTGGCCCGACGCGCGCTGGGGAGGGCACTGTCGTGAGCAACGAGGACCACACCGGTCAGCACGGGGGCTGGGAGCCCACCGCGCAGAGCGGCGAGTACGACGTGGAGGCGACCGCCTTCGTCCACCTGCCGCCGGAGGACCTGGCGAACATCCCGCTGGCCGCTCCCGGCCAGGGGTACGTACCGCCGATGATCGTTCCGCTGACCCCCGCGGCCGGCCTCGACCCGGCGGCCACCGGCAGCTGGGCCCTCCCGGCGCAGGACCAGCAGGACCCGCACGGCCGGCAGGACCACGGCGCGGAGCCCGCGCCAGCCGCGGTGCACTGGCCGGACCCCAACCAGCAGCAGACCGGGTACGGATACCCGCAGCCCGGTCCGGAGGCGTCCCGGGAGTACCCGGACCAGTACCCCGGGGACCCGGCCGCCACCGGCCAGTGGAACTTCGCCGAGGAGGGCGGCCACACCGGGCAGTGGACGATCCCGGTGGCCGACGGCGAGCTCCCGGAGGAGTCCGGCGAGTTCTCGGCGTCCGCGCTGGCCGCCGGGCTGTACGCGAACCGCACCCCGCCGGCCACGCTGCCGGGCGGCGCGCCCGCGCCGTGGGCGACGCGGGAGCCGCAGGAACCGCAGTCCGGCGCCAGGGACACCCCGGTGCTGGGGACGGACCTGGGCCGGCTGCCGGAGCCCGCGTCCGACGCGCCGTCCGAAGCCGCCGACGAGCCCGGACCGGACCCGGTCGCCGAAGCCGTCCCGGGCATGCCCGGGGAACCGGCGCACCTGACCCCGGCGGACGAGGACGCGCAGGACGCGCAGCGGCCCGAGGCGGCGGCCCCGGACGCGGCGGAGCCCGCCGCGGACGAGGACGGGCCGGTGCCGGACGACGTGGTGCCGGACGAGCCGGCCCCGGACGCCGCCGCACCCGACGACCCGGTCGCGGACACCCCGCCCGCCGTCCCGCTCGACCTCCCCAGCGAGCACCCCGCCACCTCCTACGTCCTCCATGTGAACGGCGCCGACCGGCCCGTCACCGACGCCTGGATCGGCGAGTCGCTCCTCTACGTGCTGCGCGAACGCCTCGGCCTCGCCGGCGCCAAGGACGGCTGCTCGCAGGGCGAGTGCGGTGCCTGCAACGTCCAGGTGGACGGCCGGCTCGTCGCCTCCTGCCTGGTCCCCGCGGCCACGGCGGCGGGCAGCGAGGTCCGTACGGTCGAGGGGCTGGCCGTCGACGGCGAGCCGTCCGACGTCCAGCGGGCCCTCGCGGACCGCGGCGCCGTCCAGTGCGGCTTCTGCATCCCCGGCATGGCGATGACCATCCACGACCTGCTGGAGGGCAACCACGCCCCCAGCGAGCTGGAGACCCGTCAGGCACTCTGCGGCAACCTCTGCCGCTGTTCCGGCTACCGCGGCGTGCTCGACGCCGTGAACGAGGTCGTCGCGGGCCGCGAGGCGGCCTCGGCACCCGCGCAGGAATCCGCGGAGCCGGAAGAGGCCCGCATCCCGCACCAGGCACCGCCGGGCGCGGGTAGTGTGCAGGCCCATCTGCAGGACGGAGGCATGGCGTGAGCAACGACGCGGCCACCGCTGCGGGCGCGACCCACACGGCGATCAGCATCCCGTCACTGGACGGCCCCAGCGGCCCCGGCACCGAGCGGCCGCCGTTCGGCCTCGGCGCCTCCCTGCCGCCGGCCGACACCCGCGCGAAGACCGAGGGCACCTTCCCGTACGCCGCCGACCTGTGGGCCGAGGGACTGCTCTGGGCGGCCGTGCTCCGCTCCCCGCACCCGCACGCCCGCATCCTGTCCATCGACACCTCGGCCGCCGCCGAGATGCCGGGCGTCCGCGCGGTCGTCACCCACGAGGACGTCCCAGGCGAGAGCGACTACGGGCGCCGCGTCGTCGACCGTCCCGTCTTCGCCTCCGACCTGGTCCGCCACCACGGCGAGCCGATCGCCGCGGTCGCCGCCGACCACCCCGACACCGCCCGGCTGGCCGCCGCCGCGATCACCGTCGAGTACGAGGTGCTGGATCCGGTCACCGACCCGGAGAAGGCCTTCACAGCCGAGCCGCTGCACCCCGACGGCAACCTGATCCGCCACATCCCGCTGCGCTACGGCGACCCCGAGATCGTCGGCGAGGTCGTCGTCGAGGGCCTGTACCGCATCGGCCGTCAGGACCCGGCACCCATCGGCGCCGAGGCCGGACTCGCCGTGCCCCGCCCCGACGGCGGCGTGGAGATCTACACCGCGTCCACCGATCCGCACACCGACCGCGACCTCGCCGCAGCCTGCTTCGGCCTCGAACCGGACCGGGTGAAGATCGTCGTCACCGGAGTGCCCGGCGCCACCGGCGACCGCGAGGACCCCGGCTTCCAGCTCCCCCTCGGCCTGCTCGCCCTGCGTACCGGCTGCCCGGTCAAACTGGCCGCCACCCGCGAGGAGTCCTTCCTCGGCCACGCGCACCGCCACCCGACGCTGCTCCGCTACCGCCACCACGCGGACGCCGAGGGCCGCCTGGTGAAGGTCGAGGCCCAGATCCTGCTCGACGCGGGTGCCTACGCGGACGCCTCGTCGGAGTCTCTGGCCGCGGCGGTCGCCTTCGCCTGCGGTCCGTACGTCGTGCCGCACGCCTTCATCGAGGGCTGGGCGGTCCGTACGAACAACCCGCCCTCCGGCCATGTGCGGGGCGAGGGCGCGATGCAGGTCTGTGCCGCGTACGAGGGCCAGATGGACAAGCTGGCGGCCAAGCTCTGCATCGAACCGGCCGAACTGCGGATGCGCAACGTCCTGTCCACCGGCGACATCCTGCCCACCGGGCAGACGGTGACCTGCCCCGCCCCGGTCGCGGAACTCCTTCGCTCCGTAAGCGACTTCCCGCTTCCCGCGCTGCCGAAGGATGCCCCGGAGGACGACTGGCTGCTGCCCGGCGGCCCCGAGGGCGCGGGTGAGCCCGGCGCCGTGCGGCGCGGAGTCGGATACGCGCTCGGCATGGTCCACATGCTCGGCGCCGAGGGCACCGACGAGGTCTCCACCGCCACGGTCCGGGTCCACGACGGAGTCGCCACCGTCATCTGCGCCGCGGTCGAGACGGGGCAGGGCTTCTCCACGCTGGCCCGTCAGGTCGTGCAGGAGACGCTGGGCATCGAGGAGGTGCATGTCGCGGCCGTCGACACCGACCAGCCCCCGGCCGGTCCGGCGACACACGGCCGCCACACCTGGGTCTCGGCCGGAGCGGTCGAGCGCGCGGCGAAGATGGTCCGCACCCAGCTCCTCCAGCCGCTCGCCCACAAGTTCGGTATGTCCACCGAGCTGCTTCAGATCGCCGACGGCAAGATCACCTCGTACGACGGGGTGCTCTCCACGACGGTCGCGGAGGCGATGGACGGCAAGGAGCTCTGGGCCACCGCCCAGTGCCGTCCCCACCCCACCGAGCCGCTCGACGAGTCCGGTCAGGGCGACGCCTTCGTCGGTCTCGCGTTCTGCGCGATCCGTGCCGTGGTGGACGTCGACATCGAGCTCGGCTCGGTCCGTGTCGTGGAGATGGCGATCGCCCAGGACGTCGGCCGGGTCCTGAACCCGTCCCAGCTGGCGACCCGGATCGAGGCCGGTGTCACGCAGGGCATCGGGGCCGCGCTGACGGAGAACCTCCGCAGCGCCCGCGGTCTCGTCCGCCACCCCGACCTGACGGGTTACGCCCTGCCCACGGCGCTGGACGCGCCGGACATCCGCATCGTCAGGCTCATCGAGGAACGTGACGTGGTGGCCCCCTTCGGCGCCAAGCCCGCCTCGGCGATCCCGGTCGTGACCTCGCCGGCCGCCGTGGCCGCGGCGGTCCGCTCGGCCACCGGGCGCCCGGTCAACCGCCTCCCGATCAGGCCCCAGGCGGCAGTCGCCACCGCCAAGTCCTGAGCCGCCCCGACAGCCGCCGGGCCCGGGAGCGCGGAAGCGCCCCCCGGGGCGGCCGGACCCGCCGGTTCCCGTCGGGACCTTCGCTCTCCGGCGGATCCGGGGCGGCCCGTGAACGCACCGCCGCCCGCCCCTCTGCGTGAGGGACGGGCGGCGGTGTGTGGAGACCGTGACCGGATTCGAACCGGTGTAACTCGAGTTGCAGTCGAGCCCCTGAGCCTCTCGGGCACACGGTCGTGCGTTGTTCTGTGCTCGACCGTAGACCCGGGCCGGCCGGCCGTTCAAGGGTGCGGGCCGCCGTGAAACGCGACTGCCATACGGCGTTCACGTTTCGCTGGGCGGTCCTACGTCCAAGGGCCGAGAACGGAGGCGACCTGCGACAGGGCCCACGGTGGATTTTGCCCCTTACTCTGGGGCTATGACCGCCCTGGAACCGCGCGACGCCGATGTCTCGTCCCGCACCGAAGACACCGTCGACGCCCTGAGAACAGCAGTGGCGGCTCCGCCCGAAGGAGTTCTCGGGCGGACCTACCGGGCGCTGAGCGTCGGCATCGTCTCCGTCGTGTTCCTGATCGCCTTCGAGGCGACCGCGGTGGGGACCGCCATGCCCGTCGCCGCCCGTGAGCTGCACGGCATCCCGCTGTACGCGTTCGCGTTCTCGGCGTACTTCACCACCAGCCTCTTCGCCATGGTGCTGTCCGGCCAGTGGGCCGACCGGCGCGGGCCGCTCGCGCCGCTCGCCGCCGGGATCAGCGCCTTCGGGGCGGGGCTGCTGCTCTCCGGGACCGCGGGCACGATGTGGATGTTCATCGCGGGCCGGGCGGTGCAGGGGCTCGGCGGCGGGCTGGTGATCGTCGCGCTGTACGTGGTGATCAGCCGGGCCTATCCGGAGCGTCTGAGGCCGTCGATCCTGGCCGCGTTCGCCGCGAGCTGGGTGATCCCGTCCGTCGTGGGGCCCCTGGCCTCCGGGAGCGTGACCGAGCACCTGGGCTGGCGCTGGGTCTTCATCGGCATCCCCGTGCTGGTCGTCTTCCCGCTCGCGCTCGCGCTGCCCGCGATCCGGCGTACGGCGTCCGGCCCCGCGGACCCGTCGGCGCCGGTGGAACCGTACGACCGCCGGCGCATCGCGCTCGCGCTGGGCATGTCGCTGGGTGCCGGTCTGCTCCAGTACGCCGGGCAGGAGCGGAACTGGATCTCCCTGCTGCCCGCCGTCGCGGGGGTCGCGCTGCTCGTTCCCGCCGTGCGGGGGCTGCTGCCGGCGGGCACCGGGCGGGCCGCGCGCGGGCTTCCCTCCGTGGTGCTGCTGCGCGGGGTGGCGGCCGGATCGTTCATCGCCGCGGAATCGTTCGTCCCGCTGATGCTCGTCACCCAGCGCGGGCTCTCCCCGACGATGGCCGGATTCTCGCTCGCGGCCGGCGGCGGGACATGGGCGCTGGGCAGCTACGTACAGTCCAGACCGCGTCTGGAGCGGCATCGCGAGCGGCTGATGCTGGGCGGCATGGTGCTGGTCGCCGCGGCGATAGCGGCCGCACCGGCCGTGCTGATCCAGGCGGTGCCCGTCTGGAGCCTGGCCGTGGTCTGGGCCGTCGGCTGCTTCGGCATGGGCGTGGTCATCGCCTCGACGAGCGTCCTGCTGCTGAAGCTGTCCGCACCCGAGGAGGCCGGGGCGAACTCGGCGGCGCTCCAGATCTCCGACGGCCTCTCCAACGTCCTGCTGCTGGCGGCGGGCGGCGCGGCCTTCGCGGCGCTCGGCGGGGGAGCGGTGGGCGCGGTGCACGAGGCGGTGGAGGCGGGCGCGTCCGGCTCGCACCCGGGGGCGTTCGCGGTGGTGTTCCTGCCGATGGCGGGAGTCGCGCTGGTGGGGGCGTGGGTGGCCACCAGGGTGCGGACGAACGCGTAGCACCGCGTGGTCCCAGGCGGTCGGGGAACGCTGGAGGACGCCCGGGACCGCGGAGCGGCTGTCCGGGTTCGCCCCGTGGACGCTCCCCTGTGAAGCGGGTCTCAGCGGTGCGGAACCACGGCTGGTTCGTACGGGGTTCCGCCCCGGCCCCCGGTAGGGTGGCCCGGTTGTCGTATCGCGTACGGGCCCGTCCCGGGCCACGCGGACAGCACCACACGTACCCGAGAGACCCGAACCGGAGACCGTGACTACTACCGCCTCCCACCACCTCTCACCCGCCTTTCCCGGCCGCGCTCCCTGGGGCACGGCCGGGAAGCTGCGAGCCTGGCAGCAGGGCGCCCTCGAGAGGTACATCCAGGAGCAGCCCCGCGACTTCCTCGCGGTCGCGACCCCAGGCGCGGGGAAGACCACCTTCGCGCTGACCCTCGCCTCATGGCTGCTCCACCACCACGTCGTGCAGCAGATCACCGTCGTCGCGCCCACCGAGCACCTGAAGAAGCAGTGGGCGGAGGCGGCCGCCCGGATAGGGATCAAGCTCGACCCCGAGTACAGCGCGGGTCCCGTGAGCAAGGAGTACCACGGGGTCGCGGTCACGTACGCGGGTGTCGGTGTCCGCCCGATGCTGCACCGCAACCGGTGCGAGCAGCGCAAGACCCTGGTGATCCTCGACGAGATCCACCACGCCGGTGACTCGAAGTCCTGGGGCGAGGCGTGCCAGGAGGCGTTCGACCCGGCGACCCGGCGGCTCGCCCTCACCGGCACGCCCTTCCGCTCGGACACCAATCCGATCCCCTTCGTCGCGTACGAGGAGGGCAACGACGGCATCCGGCGTTCCTCGGCCGACTACACTTACGGCTACGGCAACGCGCTCGCCGACGGCGTCGTCCGCCCGGTCATCTTCCTCAGCTACAGCGGCAACATGCGCTGGCGCACCAAGGCCGGTGACGAGATCGCCGCCCGGCTCGGCGAGCCGATGACCAAGGACGCCATCGGCCAGGCCTGGCGCACCGCGCTCGCGCCCACCGGCGACTGGATCCCCAATGTCCTCAGCGCCGCCGACACGCGGCTCACCGAGGTCCGCAAGGGCATCCCGGACGCGGGCGGGCTCGTCATCGCCACCGACCAGGAGTCGGCGCGCGAGTACGCCAAGATCCTCAGGAAGGTGACCGGCGAGAAGCCCACCGTCGTCCTCTCCGACGAGAAGGCCGCGTCGAAGAAGATCGACGCGTTCACCGAGGACGGATCGCGCTGGATGGTGGCGGTCCGCATGGTGTCGGAGGGCGTCGACGTGCCGCGCCTGGCCGTCGGTGTGTACGCCACCACCATCTCGACGCCCCTCTTCTTCGCCCAGGCCGTCGGCCGCTTCGTGCGCTCCCGCAGGCGCGGCGAGACCGCCTCCGTCTTCGTCCCCACGATCCCGATGCTCCTCGACTTCGCCAACGAGATGGAGGTCGAGCGGGACCACGTCCTCGACAAGCCCAAGAAGGGCAGCGACGAGGAGAACCCGTTCTCCGAGGAGGACAAGCTCCTCGCCGACGCCGAAAAGCTGGAGGACGAGGAGACCGAGGAGCAGCTGCCCTTCGAGGCGCTGGAGTCCGACGCGGTCTTCGACCGGGTGCTGTACGACGGTGCCGAGTTCGGCATGCAGGCACACCCGGGCAGCGAGGAGGAGCAGGACTACCTCGGCATTCCGGGGCTGCTCGAACCCGACCAGGTGCAGCTGCTGCTCCAGAAGCGGCAGACCCGGCAGATCGCGCACAGCCGGCAGAAGCCGGCCTCGGAGGCGGACCTGCTGGAGAAGCCGGCCGGGGACCGGCCGGTGGTCACGCACAAGCAGCTGCTGGGGCTGCGCAAGCAGCTGAACACGATGGTGTCCGCCTACACGCATCAGAGCGGCAAGCCGCACGGGGTCATCCACACCGAGCTGCGCCGGGTGTGCGGCGGGCCGCCGAGCGCGGAGGCCACGGCCGGGCAGATCGAGCAGCGGATCAAGAAGGTCCAGGAGTGGGCCACCCGGATGACGTGAGCCGACGGGGGTGTACGGCGCACCGGCCCGGGGCGGGAACCATGGTTCCCCGCCCCGGGCCGGTGTCATGCGAGGGCCGCTACCAGACGAACGGCGCGGACTGGACGGACGTCGCCACGCACGGCACGGTGGCGGACGTCGGGGACGAGGTCACGATCTGCAGTGACCAGTTGGTGGCGCTCGCGGGAGTGGGCAGCACCACGGAGTTGGTGCTGTCACCCGTCGCCAGCGTGCCGGAGCTGAGCTTCAGGGGCCCCAGGGTGATCGGATTGGGGTAGCTCATGCCCGGGTTGGCCTTGGCCGAGAACTGGACCTGACTGGTGACTCCGCCCGAGGTCTTGGAGACCTTGAGCGTCGTCGTGATGCTGTTCGGGTCGGCACTCGAACCGGCCGGCATCGTGATCGCCGACGACGTGAGCTTGATCGTCTTGGCCGTGCCGCTGTCGGCTGCGGTCAGGGTCGCGGAGCCGCTGCCCCAGGATCCGCAGTCGAAGGTGGCGGTCGCGGTGGCCGGGGCCACCGCGGTGGCCGACGGGGCCGACAGGGCGAGCAGGGCGCCGGCGGAACAGGCCGCCGCCAGCACCAGCGGCAGGCGTCTTCGGCCCGGCGCGCGGGTGAATGAGATCGACATGGCGGGTGGAACTCCTTCCGGTTGAATTCCGTGGATCCGTCGTCCCGTTGCACTCGGTGCATTCGCTGTACGTACGGATCTGAGTGCCGGGCCCGGCATGTCGGGTGCAGTGAAACGGTGATCTTCGAAGAAGTCAACAGGTATGCGAAAAACGTCGGTCCACATCCCTTTGGGGCATTTCAGGAAAGGATCAATCGGCTCTCTCTTGACTTCTCTGCACGTGACCTCCTCAATGTGCGCAATCAATGCTCCATGAAAGGGTGTCAGGTGATCCGACGACGAAGACCCGGTGTGACCGGTCTGCTGGCGGCCTGCTTCGTACTGTCGCTGGGCTGCGTCGGGGCGACGGCCGCGCCGTCCCCGCCCACCGCGGGTCCGGCCGCCGCGGCCGGCACGGTGACCCCGTCCGTGCACTGTGTCCTGCCGGCGGGGCAGGGCGAGGCGACCGGGCCGCAGGACATGACCGTCGAGCTGTCGCCCGCCGTCGTCGAACCGGGCGGAAAGGTGCACGCGAAGGTGGTGCTGGGCCCGTCCCCTGCCACCAGCGGCCTGGCCCTGAACGACGTGCCGACCATCCCCAGCCTCGACCTCGCGATGACGGGCGGGGCCACCGGCACCGTCACCGTGCGGGGCGCCGAGGTCGTGCTGGACATCCCGGCCGGGGTGCCCATCGAGATCCCGGCGTACGAAGGCGACTTCCTGGTCCCCGCCGACGCCTCGGGCGACATCTCGTTCGCCCCGGTCCGCACGCTGACGCAGACCAAGGTGCTCGGATCGGTCTTCGAGACGCCCTGCGACGTCGTCGACGGCGGTGGTTCCGTCGGCACGGTCACCGCGGAGGGCTCCGCGTCGGAGCCGGCCACCCTGACCGCGCCCGCAGATCCGGTACGGCCGCACACCGAGGTGAAGCTGGGCGGTTCGGGATGGACCCCCGGCGGCACCCCCGTCCCGTCACTGTGCGCGGTGGGCGGTGGCGGCTGTGACCCGCTGAAGTTCATCGCCCACGCCCTGAGGATCGACTCCTACGGAACGCTCACCGGCACCGCGACCCTGGGCGAGGCCGGGGCGGTGCCCGACGGCAGCTACGCGGTGAAGGTCAACGACGGTACGAAGGAGGCCACCGCCCCCCTCACCGTCGAAGCCGTCGCGGCCGGGAACCGGGAGATCACGCTGTCGTCCGGCAGCGGCCCGGTCGGGAGCGTGATCACCGTCAGCGGCCGGAACTACAACGCGGACCGCTGGATCAACGTCATCGGCCTCGACGCCTCGGGCGCCACGCTCGACGACAGCGCGGTCTACGCCAAGAGCGGCACGGACGGCACCTTCGCCGTCGAGTTCACCGTCACCTCCGACGCCGTCGCCGCCGTCCAGGCCGACGAGGGCAACGACCCGGCGACCGTACGCACCGCCCCGTTCACCGTCACCACCGGTGGCGGCGGTGGCGGCAGCACGGCCGAGCAGCGGGTGAGCACCATGGTCAGGGCGGGAACGCTCTCCATGACCCAGGACGGCGACACCGTCGACTTCGGTACGACGGTCCTGGGCGAGGGCAGCGGCGTACAGAGGGCCCACCTCAACCGGGTGGAGGTGCAGGACGCCCGCGGTGTCAACAGCGGCTGGTCCCTGACCGCCACCCTCACCGGCTTCACGAGCGCCGACGGGGGCACCATCCCGGCCGGTGCGGTGCGATGGGCGCCCGCCTGCACGGCACAGGACGGGAGCGTGGGGGCGCCGGTCGCCGGATCGCCCACCGTGCTCGGGAGCGAGGCGGCGAGCCTCTGCCGGATGAATCCGGACGGATCACGTCCGTTCACCGGCGGGAAGTTCGACGCCGAGGCCGGTCTCGCCCTCACCGTTCCCGAATTCACCCGGCCCGGAGATTACAGCGCCACCCTGACCCTGACCCTGCTGTGAGTGCGTAAAGGCCATCGGAGTCATCAGGGGAAAACAGTCACGACGCCCGTCTGTTCCGTACGGAAATGGAACAGGCGGGCGTCGCCCATTCCGCTTTCGGACCAGTCGCATTCCGTTTCCTTTGGAGGAGCCGCATGTTCGCGCATCGCAGACCCGCCGGAAGGCCGGGCCGCTCGGCCTTACGCCGCGCCGTCGCCCTCGGCGCAGGAGCCGTACTCGTCTGGACCGGGGGAGCCGTCGCGCTCGCGCCCCTCGCCCACGCCGGCACCATCACCCCGACCGTCCACTGCACCCTGCCCGCCGGCCAGGGCCAGGCGGACGGGCCGCAGCAGTTCGGCGTCGAGCTGACGCCCGACGTCGTCGACCCCGGCGGCAAGGTCCACGCCAAGGTGACGCTCGGCCCGTCGCCCGCCACCAGCGGCCTCAGCCTCAACGACGTACCCACCACCCCCAGCCTCGACCTCGCCATGTCCGGCGGCGCCACCGGCACGGTCACCGTCACCGGACCCGAGGTCACCCTCGACGTCCCGTCCGGCCAGCCGATCGAGATCCCGCCGTACGAAGGGGACTTCCTCATCCCCGCCAACGCGAGCGGCCCGATCACCTTCACCCCCCTGCGCAACGTCACCCGCACCAAGGTGCTCGGCTCCACCTACACGACCACCTGCGAGGTCACCTCGGGCGGCGGCTCCATCGGCACCGTGACGGCGGAGGGCAGCGCAGGCCAGCCCGCCACCCTCATCGCCCCCACCGCACCGGCCAGGCCGTCCAGCGCCGTCGCCCTCTCCGGCAGCCGCTGGACCGCGGGCGCCACCCCCGTGCCCTCGCTCTGCGCGACGGACGGCGGCGGCTGCGACGCCGGGAAGTTCGCGAGCAGTTCCCTCGCGATCAACGCGTCCGGACAGCTGACCGGCAGCGCCGTGCTCGCCCCGGCCGGCACCGTGCCGGACGGCTCGTACCTCGTGAAGGTCGGCGACGGTACGAAGGAGGCCACCGCACCTCTGACCGTCACCGCCTTCGTCCCTCAGGGCCCCCGCGCCATCGCCCTGTCCCGGAGCAGTGGACCGGTCGGCAGCGTCATCGCCGTCACCGGCAGCGACTACTACCAGGACCGGTGGATCAACACCATCGGCCTCGACGCCACCGGAGCGACGCTCGACGACACGGCCGTCTACGTGAAGAGCCGCCCCGACGGCACGTTCTCCGTCGACTTCACCGTCTCCGATCCGGCGATCGCCTCGATCCAGGTCGACGAGGGCAACGACCCGGCGACCGTCCTGACCACACCGTTCACCGTGACCGAGGCCACCGCGACGCTCTCCGCCGGCGCGGCCAAGGTCAAACCGGGCGGGGCCATCGGCGTCTCCGGTGACGGCTGGCCCTCCGGCGTCACCCCCACCGCCGCCCTGTGCGCGGCCGACGGCAGCGGCTGCGCCGCCGCCGGAATCAGCGCCTCCACCCTGCGGATCGCCGCCGACGGCACCCTGACCGGCACGGTCACCGCCGCCGGCTCGACCGCCCGCGGCGTCTACGCGCTCCAGGTCACGGCCGGCGGCGCGCAGGCGCTCACCCAGCTGACCGTCGCCCCGACCTTCGTCGTCCTCACGCCGTCGTCCGGACCGAAGGGCACCGCGGTCACCGTCCTCGGACAGGGCTTCGCGAAGGTGGCGACCGTGTCGATCGTGGGGCTGCGGGCGGACGGCTCGCAGACCTCCGACTCGGTGCGGACCAAGGTGGTCGGCCTCGACGGGGCGTTCTCGCAGACCTTCACCGTCAACGCGGCCGACACCGTCGCCCTCAGAGTCCGCGAGGTCCTCGTCAACCCGCGCACGGAGACAGCCGCCTTCACCGTCCAGGACGGCACCGCCCCGGCCGGGGCCTCCTTCGCGCTCTCGCCGCCCGAGGGGCCGCCCGGCACGGTCGTCCAGGTGACCGGGCGGGGCTTCGCGCCCGTCGCCACGGTCTCCGTCACCGGACGCACCGCGGACGGCAAGCAGACCTCCGACTCCTACGTCACCCGGGTCATCGGACTCGACGGCACGTTCGCCCTCAACTTCACCGTCCGGGACCCGGCGACGAAGTCGATCAGGGCCTGCGAGGTCCTCGTGAACGGAAAAACTGTTCAGAAATTGTTCACGGTGAGTTAACGCCGGTTCACATCCGGTGTACGGAGCGTCGCGAGGGAGTCGGCCGACATGGACGCGCGTAGATGCGCGCCGTTCGGCCGACGCCTCGCTGACCGGCGCTTATGCTCACGACGCGCAACCGCCTCTCCGCGAGCGCCCGGATTCTGGACGAGGTCTTCCGCTGAGCGGACTGGCTCGCTACTGTCCCAAAAATGTGAACGCCCCGTGGCAACGCCGCCGCGGAGCGCAGCCGGTGCCTTGGCCAGGCCGGCGGCCTCTCCGTGCGTCGCCGCTGGGACCGGCGACGCACAATCCGTGGGAACAGCCGCCGCCGCTCACCGAAGAGGAGAGGGCGTCGTGACCGCGGAGACCTCCCAGACGCTCGACCGAGGACTGCGTGTCCTCAAACTGCTCGCCGACACCGACCACGGCCTGACGGTCACCGAGTTGTCCAACAAACTCGGCGTCAACCGCACCGTGGTCTACCGTCTGCTCGCCACACTGGAGCAACACACCCTGATACGAAGAGACTTGGGCGGCCGGGCAAGAGTCGGCCTGGGTGTGCTGCGCCTTGGCCGCCAGGTGCACCCCCTCGTACGGGAAGCCGCGCTGCCCGCGCTGAGGTCCCTGGCCGAGGACATCGGAGCCACCGCCCACCTCACACTGGTCGACGGCTCGGACGCGCTGGCGGTCGCGGTCGTCGAACCGACCTGGACGGATTACCACGTCGCCTACCGGGCCGGCTTCCGCCACCCCCTGGACCGGGGCGCCGCGGGCCGGGCGATCCTCGCCGCACGGCAGAAGCCGGTCGGCGAGACGGCCTTCACCCTCACCCACGGCGAACTCGAAGCGGGGGCGAGCGGGGCCGCGGCCGCGCTGATGGGGGTGACGGGGGTCGAGGGCAGCGTGGGCGTGGTGATGCTCGCCGACGCGGTTCCGGAACGAGTGGGCCCCCGAGTGGTCGACGCGGCCCGCGAGGTCGCGGACGCGCTTCGCTAGCGCGGCGCGCCGTTGTTCGGTGCGGGTCTTTTGTCCTCAATCGCCGGACGGGCTTGGTGTGTGCGGGTCGCCCCGTGGGGGTGCGGGTGCTCCGCGTTACGGGTTCGCGTCACCCCGGTGGGTGGGGGTCCGGTGCCCCTCCGGGGCGTCTCCTCGAACGACGAACGTTCCGCCGGTACGCGGTGGAACCCGGGTCGATGTTCGTCGTTCTGCGGGGACTCCCCTGCACGGCCCCGGCCCCGCCCGTCGTGCGTCTGCGACCAGCCGGAGGGCCGGCGTCGTCCCTCTTTGTCTGCGGGGTCGTCCCACCGGGGTGCAGACGCTGACGAGAGCTGGGTGGGGGCGTGCAGTGGAGTCCCCGCAGGGAATGGCGTACGACCCGGGCACCTCCGCGTCGCCGGGCGCACACGCCATTTCTGAGGAGACGCCCCGGAGGGACCCCACCCCCACCCACCGGACAGAACGCACCCCGCGGAGCACCCGCACCGAGCCCGTCCGGCGATTGAGGACAAAGACCCCCGCCCCGGACCGGGGCGAGGCCGAGGAACCCGGCCGCCGCCCGCCCAAGGGCTCCGCCCCGGACCGGGGCAACAGACGGGGCCCCGACGCCAGGAACACCGCTGCCGCCCGCCCAAGGGCTACGCGGGGACCGTTAGATTGGGTGGGTGTTCACACGTCGCTCGCGCCCCCGCACCCTCGCCCTGTGCGCCCTCCCCGTCGTCGCCCTCTTCGGCGTAGCCGCCTTCGCGCCGTTGCCGTTCACGCTGGCGCAGCCCGGTACGACGGCGAATGTGCTCGGTGACGACCACGGCACGCCCGTGATCAGCATCAAGGGCACTCCCACCCGGCCCACCAAGGGGCAGCTGCGGATGACGACGATCGTGGCCACCGGGCCCTCCGCCGATGTCGGGCTCGGTGACGTGATCGACAGCTGGTTCCGTACGGACCGTGCGGTCATGCCCCGTGATTCCGTCTACCCGTCGGGCGGCTCCGAGAAGGAGATCGAGAAGCACAACCTCGACGACATGGTGGAGTCGCAGGATTCCGCGGTCGACGCCGCCCTGAACTACCTCGGCAGGAAGCCGGGCTCGGTCGATGTGACCCTGCACCTCGCCGATGTGGGCGGCCCCAGCGCGGGACTGTTCTTCGCGCTCGGTGTCGTCGACAAGCTCGACGGCGACGGTTCCGGCGGCGATCTCACCGGTGGCCGCACCATCGCCGGTACGGGCACCATCGACGCGGACGGCACGGTGGGAGCGGTCGGCGGTGTCTCGCTGAAGACGCAGGCGGCCAGGCGGGACGGGGCGACGGTCTTCCTCGTACCGAAGGCCGAGTGCAAGGAGGCGAAGTCGGAGCTGCCGGAGGGGCTCCGGCTGATTCCGGTCACGACGCTGAAGGACGCGGTTTCCTCGCTGCGGGCGCTGGATCACGGGGGGAAGATCCCGGGCTGCTGACCGGGTCCGCGGCGCGGTCGGCGGGTTCTCCGGACGGTGGGTCGTCCATCGTCCGCCAGGCCGGGAAGACCAGCGGGCTCAGCGTCGCGATCAGGTACACCGCCCCCATGGCCAGCAGGGCCCCCGTGGCGCCCGCGCTCTCCACCAGCAGACCGGCGGCGAGCCCTCCCACCGGCATGGCCAGCTCGCATCCCGCGGTGATCGCACCGGAGACCCGGCTGCGCAGCACGTCGGGGACGCTGCCGTAGATCACCGTCGTGAGGATCGGGTTCAGGACCCCGCCCGCGATCCCGCTCAGCACCATCGTCACGGCGAGGGGGAGTGTCGTACCGGTGAGGGCGGCGACCAGGAATCTCGGTGCCCCGCACAGCACCACGCACACGGTGAACACGGTCCGCCGCGAGTAGCGGTGTCCCACGGCTCCGTAGAGCAGCGCCCCGGTCAGTCCGCCCGCCCCGAACAGCGCGGTGAGCAGTCCGAGATCGCGTGCCCCGCCCAGTTCGGCCGAGGCGTGCACCGGGAGCAGGACGGCGTTCCAGCCCTGGTCGGTGCCGTTCATGAACAGGACCATGACCACGACGCCGAGCAGCAGCCGGTTGCCGAACAAGTAGGCGTAGCCTTCGCGCAGTTCGCTGCGGTAGGTGCGCAGGGAGACGGGTGCCGCGTCCTTGACCGGTTCCGCCGCGCGGACGCCCCGTACCCCTGCCGCGACGAGCGCGGCCGAGGCCAGGAACGTCGCGGCGTCCAGCAGCAGTACGGTCTCCGCGCCGACCAGTGCGATCAGTACGCCGGCCAGCGCGGCCCCGACCATCCTGGCCCCGCGTGACACGGCGTCGAAGAGGCTGGCGGCGCGGGCGAGGGTGGTGCCCGCGTGCTCGGCCAGGTCGGGTACGAGGACGTAGCGCGCGGTGTTGCCCGGGGTGTGGGCGAGTCCGTTGAGTGCCATCAGGGCGCAGAGCATCCAGAAGGCGAGCGTGTCGGCGTAGTACAGCAACGGCACGGCGGCGACGGCGAGTCCGCACACCGTGTCGGAGCCGATGGCCACCCGGCGCCGCCCGATCCGGTCGATGACGGGCCCGCCGATCAGTGCGGAGACGACGATCGGCAGGGTCGCACAGAAGGCGACGATCCCGGCCCGTCCGGCGCTTCCCGTGGTTTCCAGGACGAACCACGGGACGCCGATGAGGGTGAGTGAGGTTCCCGCTGTGGATATGGAGTTGGCGGTCAGTACCGCGATGAGCGGCAGCCGCCCCGGCTTGTTCTTCCCCCCGGTCACGGTTATGCCGTTCGAGGGCCGGCGGCACGCGTGGGGGTGCCGGCGGGTATCAGGCGCAGGCCCAGCTCGACCATGGTCCAGCCGAGCCGGGCCCGCAGGGCCTTGCGCGGGGCGGGGCGGTGGGCGAGGCGGAAGTGGCCGGCCTCGGCGCGCAGTTCGGCGGAACGGATGCGGTGCAGTTCGAGGTGTGTCTCGGGGTGCATGGCGTGGCGGTCCCTTCAGTCGGTGGGGCGCGGGAAGACGTGCAGGTGGGTGCGGACGACGGCGGAT
The DNA here is from genome assembly GCF_055568375.1 of Streptomyces sp. NPDC026062. Taxonomy (NCBI): domain Bacteria; kingdom Bacillati; phylum Actinomycetota; class Actinomycetes; order Kitasatosporales; family Streptomycetaceae; genus Streptomyces; species Streptomyces sp. NPDC026062. Next base: position 71,737 of record NZ_JBVHOQ010000014.1, on the reverse strand, counting down.
CCCTCGGTGTCCTCGGGGACGCGGCCCCGGTAGCTGTTGACCAGCTCGTGGACCTTGTCGGCGAGTTCCCTGGAGAGTTCGGGGGTGAGCCGCACCTTGAAGTCGCTGAGGTCCGAGGCCGCGTACCACTCCCGGGACCACTCGTGCATCGTGCCGAGCCAGGTGTTGAGCTCCTGCGCGTGAGCCGTCGCGACCTCGTGGAGTACGACGCCCATGGCGCCGCGCACTTCGGGATCGGGGTCGTGCAGGAACTCGGACTCGAAGGCGGTGCCCGCGTGTACGGCCCGCCACCACCGCTCACGTCCCTTGCCGAGCTCCGGGTCGTCCTCGACGAAGCCGTACGAGGCGAGCTGGCGCAGGTGGTAGCTGGTGGCGCCGCTCGATTCGCCGAGCCGGTCGGCGAGGCCGGAGGCGGTGGCGGGGCCGAACTCGCGCAGCGAGCCGAGCAGCCGCATACGCAGCGGGTGGGCGAGGCCCCGCAGGGAGCGGGCGTCGATGCTGAGGACCTTCGGGTGCGGTGCGGTGGCGGAGCTGTCGTCGCCGTCTGTCGTTGGCATGCCCCAACCATAGAGTTGTAAAGACAGTTTTGCAACGAGTCTTTGCAACATTTTCTTTGTAACTTCGGCGGAGCCCCGGGGATCACCCCTTCTCGATGAACCCCTCCTGGATCAGCCAGTCCTTCGCCACCTCGTGCGGGTCCTCCCCGTCGACGTCCACCTTGGCGTTCAGCACCTGCGCGACCTGCGTGGTCAGCCGGGCGCTGAGCGGGTCCAGCAGGTCGGCGATCACCGGGTACTTGTCGAAGGTCGCGGTGTGGATGACGGGGGCCGCGTTGTAGTTGGGGAAGAAGTGCTTGTTGTCCGTCAGCACGTCCAGGTTCATCGCCTTGATGCGGCCGTCCGTGGTGAACACCTCTCCCAGCAGGCAGGAGTTGGACTTCGACACCTGGGTGTAGACGATGCCGGCGTCCATCTTCTTGATGTTGGCGGCCGGGATCGACATCCCGTACGCCTTCTCCATCCCGGGCAGTCCGTCGTCGCGCGAGGCGAACTCGTTCTCCACGCAGATCGTCACCGCCGAGGAGTTCTTCTTCGACAGCGCGGCGACGTCGGAGAGCGTCTTCAGGTGGTACTTCGCGTTGTTCTTCTTGCTGATGGCGAGCGCGTAGGTGTTGTTCAGCGTGGACTGCGGCAGCCAGGTCACCCCGTGCCTCCGGTCCGCGTCGCGTACCGCCTCCCACTGCTCCAGCGGGTCGGTGATCGGTTTGGCGTGGCCCAGATACGTGATCCAGCCGGTGCCCGTGTACTCGTACATCGCGTCCGCGTCGCCCTGGACGATGGCCTCGCGGGCGCTGATCGAACCGGGCAGATTCGTGCGGTCCAGGACCTCGGCCCCCGCCGCCTTGAAGATCAGGCCGATCATCTGGCCCAGGATGATGTTCTCGCTGAAGTTCTTCGAAGTGACGGTCAGCGAGGCGCCCTTCAACGGCTGCCCCTGCACGGACGGCCCCGGAACCACGTCGTCCACCATCGGCGAGCCGCTCTTCAGCCCGCACCCCGCCAGCGCGAGGGAGAGGGCGGCGGCTCCCGCCAGGAACGTACGTACGCGTCGCGTCCTCATTGCCCCGTCTCCAGTCCGCGCGGTGTCAGTGCCACTTCGACCAGTGAGGCCAGCCAGTCCACCAGCAGCGCCAGCACCACCGTCAGCACGGAACCGAGCACCAGCACCGGCATGCGCTGCGTCTGGATGCCCGAGGTGATCAGGTCGCCGAGCCCGCCGCCCCCGCCGAACGTCGCCAGCGTCGCCGTACCCACGTTGAGCACCAGCGCGGTCCGTACGCCGGCCAGGATCAGCGGTACGGCGAGGGGGAGTTCGACCTTGCGCAGCGTCCCCATCGCCGACATGCCGATGCCGCGCGAGGCCTCCACCAGCGTCGGCTCGATCGCCTTCAGCCCGGCGACCGTGTTGGAGAGCACCGGCAGCACCGCGTAGATCACCATGCCGGTGATCGCCGTCGACGGGCCGATGCCCAGCCAGATCACCAGCAGCGCCAGCAGACCGATCGCCGGGGTCGCCTGCCCGATGTTGGCGATCGCGGTGACCACCGGCGCGGCCTTGCTGAGACCGCGCCGGGTCAGTGCGATACCCAGCGGAATGGCGATGATCAGCACCCAGAACGTGGAGATGGCCGTCAGTCTGACGTGCTGCCACCACCGCAGCTGGACCGTGTCCCCGGCCAGGGAGTTCTCCGCGATCGAGTCGAGTTCGACGTTGGTGATCCAGGCGTACGTGATGACCAGCACCACCGCGAGCGCCGCCGGGACCACCACCAGCTTGCGCCAGGTGAAGCGGCGCGGCGGTCCGGCCGGCGGTGGGGCCGGTTCCTCCTCCTCGTCGTGGAAGGCGAGGCCCTTGACGTCGTGTTCGCCCGGCGGCCGGTCCCGGTCGGACGAGGGCGCGCCGGTGGAACGCGGGCCGGTCGGGGACTGGGGAGTCATGCGCCCGCACCGCCCTCCAGCTCCTGGACGGTCTGATGGGTGCGCAGCTCCTCCAGGTCGTGCTGGTGCTCGATGGCGGTGAGCCGGTCGGCCTCCAGGAGCTCGTGCACCGAGTTCATCAGGGTGCCCATGTCGACGACCCCGATGAACTCCCCGCGCCGCCCGGTCACCGCGACCCGCCCGCCGCTGTCGGTCAGCACCGCCTCCAGCGCGTCGTGCAGCGTCGCGTCCCTGGTCACCGTGTCGTGCACCAGCTGCCCGGCCCGCGCCAGCGAACCCCGGGCCCGCATCAGGTCGCCGCGCCGCAGCCACTTGTACGGACGGTTCCTGCGGTCCAGCATCAGCAGCTCGTTGTGCGGGCCGCTGCGCAGCTTGTTGAAGATGGACTGGAGCGGGTCGTCGACCGTCACCGTCGGGAACTCGGCGACCTCCACGTCTCGGACGCGGGTGAGGTTGAGCCGCTTCAGCGCGGCGCCCGCGCCGACGAATCCGGAGACGAAGTCGTCCGTCGGATTGGTGAGGATGGCCTCCGGGGTGTCGAACTGCGCGATGTGCGAGTGCTCGCGCAGCACGGCGATCCGGTCGCCCAGTTTGATCGCCTCGTCGAAGTCGTGGGTGACGAAGACGATCGTCTTGTGGAGGTCGTGCTGGAGCCGGATCAGCTCGTCCTGGAGGTGGTCACGGGTGATGGGGTCGACCGCGCCGAACGGCTCGTCCATCAGCAGCACCGGAGGGTCCGCCGCCAGTGCCCGTGCGACGCCCACGCGTTGCTGCTGTCCACCGGAGAGAGCACGCGGATAGCGGTCGTGGAACTCGCGCGGGTCGAGCCCGACCAGATCGAGCATCTCCTCGACCCGGTCCTTCACCTTCGACTTCGACCAGCCCACCATCTTCGGTACGAGGCCGATGTTCTCGGCGACCGTCATGTGCGGGAAGAGCCCGGACGACTGGATCGCGTAACCGATCTTCCGGCGCAGTTTCACCGGGTCGATGTCGGTGACGTCCTCGTCGCCGATCCTGATCCGCCCCGAGGACGGCTCGATCAGCCGGTTGATCATCTTCAGGGTGGTGGACTTCCCGCAGCCGGACGGGCCCACGAAGATGACGGTCTCCCCGGCCTTGATGTCCATCGAGACGTTGTCCACGGCCGGGCTGGGGTTGCCCGGATAGATCTTGCTCAGGTCCTCCAGCTGGATGGTCGCGCCGGAGGTGGCTCGAGCGGCCTCCTGCGGTCCGGTCTCTGCGACGGTCTCAGACACGGATCCCCCTCGGGATGGTGAGCCGCCCCAGCAGCACGTACGCGGCGTCGAAGAGCAGGGCGAGGATGACGATGCCGAGCGTGCCCGCGAGCACCGAGTTGATGGCGTTGGCACTGCCCAGCGAGGCGATGCCACGGAAGATCTCATTGCCCAGACCGGGCCCGGAGGCGTACGCGGCGATGGCGGCGATCCCCATCAGCATCTGGGTGGAGACCCGGATGCCGGTGAGGATCGGCGGCCAGGCGAGCGGCAGTTCGACCTTTCGGAGCCGGGTGAGCCGCGACATCCCGATGCCCTTCGCCGCGTCCACGAGCGCCGGGTCGACGCCGCGCAGCCCGACGATGGCGTTGCGGACGATGGGCAGCAGCCCGTACAGCGTCAGGGTGATCACCGTCGGCGCCACCCCGAGCCCGACCAGCGGGATCAGCAGACCGATCGCGGCGAGCGAAGGAATGGTCAGCACGGTCGCCGTCGAGGTGATCGCCACCGAGGAGCCCCAGCCGCTGCGGTAACTGACCACCCCGATCAGGACCCCGAGCAGGGTGGCGATGACCATGCACTGGAAGACGGCGCTCGCGTGCTGGTACGCGTCGGTGAGCAACTGCTGGTGCCGGTTTCCGAGGTACTCCCAGAAGCTCACACGTCACTCCTCTGGCTCAGTCGGTGTCCTGTGCTGCCTGCTCGACGAGCGGGATGACGCGCAGGGGTACGGGGTTCTCCATGACGATGGCCGTGGAGGCCCGGACAATGCCATCAAATCCGACAACCCGGTCGATCACCCGCTGGAGATCGGCGTTGGAACGGGCCACGAGCCGGCACAGCATGTCGCCGTGCCCGGTGGTGGTGTGCAGTTCGAGTACCTCCGGTACGCCGCCCAAGTGGGCGCGCACGACGGTTCCTTGACCCTGTTTGATCTCCAGTGTCGCGAACGCGGTCACCGGGTAGCCGAGGGCCGCCGGGTCGACATCCGGGCCGAAACCGCGGATGACGCCATTCGACTGAAGGCGGTCCAGGCGTGCCTGCACGGTGCCGCGCGCCACGCCGAGCCGGCGCGAGGCCTCCAGGACGCCGATCCGGGGTTCGCGGGCCAGCAGCACGATGAGCCGCCCGTCCAGGTGATCGATCGCCATGGCCGGCCTCCGAGGGAGTGTGATGGTCATCATGTACAGATAGCCCGGCCATCATGGCCATTCGCTGGCCGGATTGCCCAGTGATTTCACGAACTGTTGCGCACCTTGCGAAGCGGCGAGAACCTTCGGACATGACTGAGACGATGCACAGCACCCCCGGGACAGCGCGTCAGGCCGATCCCTTCCCGGTCAAGGGAATGGACGCGGTCGTCTTCGCCGTCGGCAACGCCAAGCAGGCCGCGCACTACTACTCGACGGCCTTCGGCATGAAGCTGGTCGCCTACTCCGGACCGGAGAACGGCAGCCGCGAGACCGCCAGTTACGTCCTGACGAACGGCTCCGCCCGCTTCGTGTTCACCTCCGTCATCAAGGCGTCCACGGACCACGGCCGCTTCCTCGCCGACCACGTCGCCGAGCACGGCGACGGCGTCGTGGACCTGGCCATCGAGGTTCCGGACGCTCGCGCCGCGTACGCCTACGCCGTCGAGCACGGCGCACTCGGCCTCGCCGAGCCGCACGAGGTGAAGGACGAGCACGGCACCGTCGTCCTGGCCGCCATCGCCACGTACGGCAGGACCCGCCACACCCTCGTCGAGCGCACCGGCTACGACGGCCCCTACCTCCCCGGCTTCGCCGTCGCTGACCCGATCGTCGAGCCCCCGGCCAAGCGGTTCTTCCAGGCCATCGACCACTGCGTCGGCAACGTCGAGCTCGGCCGGATGAACGAGTGGGTCGGCTTCTACAACAAGGTCATGGGCTTCACCAACATGAAGGAGTTCGTGGGCGACGACATCGCCACCGAGTACTCCGCGCTCATGTCCAAGGTCGTCGCCGACGGCACGCTCAAGGTCAAGTTCCCGATCAACGAGCCCGCAGTCGCCAAGAAGAAGTCGCAGATCGACGAGTACCTGGAGTTCTACGGCGGCGCGGGCGTCCAGCACATCGCGCTCGCCACCAACGACATCGTCGCCTCCGTGAAGGCGATGCGCGCGGCCGGCGTCCAGTTCCTCGACACCCCGGACTCGTACTACGACACCCTGGGCGAGTGGGCGGGCGAGACCCGGGTGCCCGTGGAGACCCTGCGCGAGCTGAAGATCCTCGTCGACCGCGACGAGGACGGCTATCTGCTGCAGATCTTCACCAAGCCGGTCCAGGACCGGCCGACCGTCTTCTTCGAGATGATCGAGCGCCACGGTTCGATGGGCTTCGGCAAGGGCAACTTCAAGGCCCTGTTCGAGGCGATCGAGCGCGAGCAGGAGAAGCGCGGCAACCTCTGATCCACTGCGACGGGGGTGGTGACGGGCGGGCCGGATGTCTCCGGCCCGCCCGTCGCGGTTGCCGGGGCTGCCGCGCGCCCGGGGAGCCGCGGTTCGCGGTGCGGATCCCCGGGAGGGGGCAGGGCCGGCCCGGACAGGTCCGCCCGTCCGGCGCGGACGCTACGCGGGGAGCATGGCGCGGCGGCCGGGCGCGGCGGACGACTGCGCGGTCATGCCCCCGTCGACCACGAGGAGCTGACCGGTGAGGTAGCGCGACTCGTCGGACGCGAGGAAGACCATGGTGTGGCCGATGTCCTCGGGGGAGCCGAGGTAGGGGAGCGCGTTGCCCCGCTTGAGGCTGTCGATCACGTCCTGGGGGAGGTTGTTCTCCAGGGCGGGGGTCATCACCGCGCCGGGGGCGATGGCGTTGCAGCGGATGTTCTGTGGACCGTACTGGGTGGCGACGGACTTGGTGATGCTGACCACCGCGGCCTTCACGGCGCCGTAGGACGTCTGGAGGACATCGCCGACGAGCGCGGCCACGGAGGCGGTGTTGATGATCGAGCCGCCGCCCGCGCGGATCATGTGGGGGATGGCGTGCCGGGAGCCGAGGAGGGTGCTGCGCATGTTGAGGGAGACGGCGCGGTCGAACTCGTCCATGTCCATCCGGAGCACGTCGAGGTCGGTACGCGGGTTGGTGCCGCCGACGTGGTTGCACAGGACGTGCAGGGCCCCGTACGCGTCGACCGTGGCGCTGATCATGCCGGCGACGGAGTCCTCTTCCAGGACGTTCACCGTGAGGGGCAGCGCCTCGCCGCCCCAGGCGCTGATGAGGGCGGCCGTCTCCTCGGCGGCCCCGGTGTCGTAGTCGGCGACGACGACACGGGCCCCCTCCTTGCTCATGAGTACGGCGGCGGCACGGCCGATACCGCTTCCCGCTCCGGTGATGACGGCGACCTTGTCGTGCAGGCGGTTCATGTTCGTCTTCCTTCGGCAGTGCTTGTGGGTGGTACGGAGGGGCGGCCCGGCGAGGGTTCGGCCTCCGGCCGGGGACCGGCGGCGTCTTCGGGAGGGACGGGAAACATCTCGCAGCCGAGATGTGCACTATGCATCTGTAGTTCAAAGTACATATGATGTGCACTATGAACAAGTTGCTCCCCGGGTGGCCGGACGAGGGGCGGCGGGCATGCGCGATGATGAGATGAGGCGTAGCTGCGGACAGGCGGAAGGGCAGGACCATGAACGAGGAAGAGCGTCGGCTGCGCGATCTCGAACGGGAACTGACCCTCCTGGCACGCCATTTCGTCGCCTCGCGCGGTCCTCGTATCGGCCAGAGCCTCGAACGCTCCGCCTACGTCCTGCTCACCCGCCTGGAGACCGGGGGACCGCTCACCCTCAAGGAACTGGCCCGCGCCTTCCACGTGGACGTCTCCACCATCAACCGCCAGGTCAGCCCCATGCTGCGCAACGGCCTGGTGGAGCGCATCCCGGATCCCGACGGCGGCGTGGCACGCAAGTACCGGCCCACCGCCGCGGGACTGGAGCGGCTGGAAACCGACCGGGAGATCAGCCTCGAAGGCGCCACACGTCTCATCGAGGCGACGGGGTGGGCCGACAGCACGACCGACCGGTTCCTGGCCCTGCTGAGCGAGCTCAACGCGGGCATCGAGCAGCTGGAAGGACTCAACGGGACACGCGCGCGGTAGCGCGTACCGGCAAACGGCCCGCCGCTTCCGGTACGCGTGCGGGCTTTCGCTTCCGCCCGTCCGCGCCGCCCGGGGCGCCGACGCCCGGGGCGGCGCTCCGGACATCAATGCGCCGGCGCCCCCGGCGCCCCCGCCGCCACGGCTTTCGCCGCCTCGGCGCCCGCCGCAGCCGGAGTGGTCGCGGAGGGCTTCGGCGCGGACGGCTCGGCCGGGGACGCAGCCGGCGGGCCCGCCACGCCCTGCTTCGGGGGTGCGGGGGCCGGGTCCTGGGGCGGGGCGGACGGTTCCGGTGCCGGGGCCCGCGGCGGCTCCGGGGCCGGCGGTGCGGCCGGCTGCATGTCCTGCGGACCGCCTGCCGGGGGCAGCCCCAGCGTGTCCAGCGCCTCCTCGGCCCGGGGCGCGTCCAGCGGCGAGAACTGCGGATTGGTGCGCAGGGCCTCCTCCAGATGGCGACGGGCCGGGCCGAAGTCCCCCAACGCCCGCTGGACCATGCCCAGGTGGTACGCGTACGACGCGTTCCGGCCGCCCGAGTCGACGGCCTGCTCCACGTACTCCAGCGCCGAGTCCGGATCGCCCGAGCGGTGCAGCGCCCAGCCCAGCGCGTCGGCCACCGCCGCGCTGTGGTGGCCTCGGTCCCACTCCGCCCGCAGCAGCTCCACCGCCTCGGCCGCGTCGCCGTGGGCGGCCTCGAAGCGGCCCAGGAGCAGGGAGTCGTCCACGCCCCGCGCCTTCGCACGGGCCAGCGCCGCGCGCAACCGTGTGTACTGGGCGGCCGAGTCGCCGTCCAGACCGAGCGACTCGAACAGCTCGCCCAGCTCCAGCAGGTACTCCGGGTGCGGCGACTTCTCCAGGGCCGCCCGGTAGTCGCGCTGGGCCTCGTCGGTGCGCCCGAGGGCGGCCAGCGCGCGCGCCCGGCCGGCGAGGGACGCGTGATGGGCGGGATCGGTGCGCAGCGCCGCCCCGTACTGTGCCACGGCCTCCTCCGGCTCACCCCGCTCCCAGGCCAGCTCGCCCAGCCGGGACAGGCAGGCGGCCTTCTCCGCGGGCGCCTTCGCCCGGTTCGCGGCGTCCTGCGCGGTGGCCAGCGCGTCCTCGCGCCAGCCCCGGTCCCGGTACATCTGTGCGGTCAGACCCAGCGCCGGGACGCCGGACCGCAGCGCGGCGTACTTCTCCACCGCCGTCGTCGCCGACTTGTAGTCGCCCAGGCCGTTGTACGCGTCGATCAGCTCCGGGTACACCGTCCACTGCCCGGGCCGCCGGGACCGTACCGTCTCGCCCCACTTCTTCGCCGTCACGAAATCGTGCCGGGCGTTGGCGAGCGCGGCGAGACCCACCCAGGCCGCCTCGTTCCCCCGCTCTCCCGGCTCCACGTCCAGGGACCGCTTCAGCGCCTGCTCGGCCCGCGTGTAGTACGCCGCGTCCGAGGCCCGCCGCCCCCACTCCACGTACGCCGACCCGAGCACCGCCCACGACCGCGCGTCCGACGGATGCGTCCCCACCCACTTCTGCCGGTCCCCGACGAGAGCCTTCAGATCGGAGAGCGAGGCGGGGGAGCCCGCCGCCGTCGCGCTCATCGCCCGCGAGACCGGACCCGGCAGCGGCGGCGGCGCTTCCTGGTCGTCGTCGGGCACCGCGACCACCGCACCCGTCACCAGCACCGCCCCCGCCACCACACCGAACGCGGCCCGTCGCAGGGTCGTGCGCAGCGAGGCGGGCGGCGGCTCGGCAAGGGACGCGGGTTCGGGAGGGGAGGTGCGGGGCGTGGCGGCGGGAGCATCGAGGTCGTGGTCCGGCCCGGGGGCCGTCGGGGGCTGCTGCGGCGTGACGTCCATGACGATCACTCTGCGTCAGTACGAAGAACACACCGCGTCTTACGAACGCTGCCGCAGACGGGTTCACACCAATGGGCCCGGGTGCCAGTCTTGGATCATGGACGATCTTCTCGAACTACTGCGCGCGGGCCTGCCGGCCGAGGCCCTGATCACCGATCCGGACATCACCGCCACCTACGCCAACGACATGGCCAGCTTCTGCGACGCGGGCGCCCCCGCCGTCGTCACGCTGCCCCGCACCGTCGAGCAGGTCCAGCACATCATGCGCACGGCCACCGCGCTGCGCGTCCCGGTCGTCCCCCAGGGCGCCCGCACGGGCCTGTCGGGCGCGGCCAACGCGTCGGACGGCTGCATCGTGCTCTCCCTGGTGAAGATGGACCGGATCCTGGAGATCAGCCCCGTCGACCGCATCGCCGTCGTCGAGCCGGGCGTCATCAACGCCGTCCTCTCCCGGGCGGTCGACGCGCACGGGCTGTACTACCCGCCGGACCCCTCCAGCTGGGAGATGTGCACCATCGGCGGCAACATCGGCACCGCGTCCGGCGGCCTGTGCTGCGTGAAGTACGGGGTCACCGCCGAATACGTCCTGGGCCTCGACGTCGTCCTCGCGGACGGACGCCTGCTCACCACCGGCCGCCGCACCGCCAAGGGCGTCGCGGGATACGACCTCACCCGCCTCTTCGTCGGCTCCGAGGGCAGCCTCGGCATCGTCGTCAAAGCCGTACTCGCGCTCAAGCCGCGGCCGCCGAGGCAGCTCGTGCTCGCCGCCGAGTTCCCCAGCGCGGCGAGCGCCTGTGACGCCGTCTGCCGCATCATGGAACGCGGTCACACACCGTCACTCCTCGAACTGATGGACCGTACGACCGTCCACGCGGTCAACAGGATGACGAACATGGGCCTCCCCGACACCACCGAGGCACTCCTGCTCGCCGCCTTCGACACACCGGACCCCTCCGCCGACCTCGCCGCCGTCGCCGAGATCTGCACCGCCGCCGGAGCCACCGAAGTCGTCCCCGCCGAGGACGCGGCCGAATCCGACATGCTGCTCCAGGCCCGGCGGATGTCGCTCACCGCGCTGGAGACCGTCAAGTCGGCGACCATGATCGACGACGTGTGCGTACCGCGCTCGCGGCTCGGCGCCATGCTCGAAGGCACGGCCGCCGTCGCCGAGAAGTACGGCCTCACCATCGGTGTCTGCGCGCACGCGGGCGACGGCAACACCCACCCCGTCGTCTGCTTCGACCACACCGACGCCGACGAGTCCCGGCGGGCCCGCGAGTCCTTCGACGAGATCATGGCGCTCGGCCTCGAACTCGGCGGCACGATCACCGGCGAACACGGCGTGGGTGTACTCAAGAAGGAGTGGCTCGCCCGTGAACTCGGCGAGGTGAGCGTGGAACTCCACCGGGGCATCAAGCAGGCCTTCGACCCGCTGGGTCTCCTCAACCCGGGCAAGGTCTTCTGAGAAGTGTCCGCGACGCCCCGGCCGGGATCTCAACTCTCCCCGTCCTGCGACTCGTCCGACGGCCACGGATCGCTCATCCACAGGTCGTCGGCCGGCAGCGGCGCGAGCAGCTCGGCCAGTGCCTCGTCGATGCCGAGCCGCTCGGACTCCGTACCCGGAGCGACGGCGAGGAGTGTCCGCTCCACCCAGGTCGACACCGCGGCGGACGGCACCTCCAGCAGGGCGTTGCCGTCGGGCGAGGTCAGCGCCACGCAGATGACGCCGCGCCCCTCGACCTTGGTGGGCCAGATCCGTACGTCCCCGTGCCCGCACGGCCGGAACACCCCCTCGACCAGCAGATCCCGGGCGAACGTCCAGTGCACGGGGGCGTCCGAGCCGATGTGGAAGACGATGTGCACGGCGTACGGATCCTCGGTGCGATACGTCAGCCGGGCGGGCACAGGGATGCTGCGCTCGGGCGACAGGACCAGCTTGAGCTCCAGCTCGTGTTCCACGACGGTGTCCATGAGGTGCGTCCTTTCGATGCCTGTGGGCCGGTCGCACGACCGTCCGCACAGGGAGAGAGCGCCCTCCCCGCCATCCATTACGCGACTTCCGGAAAAATATTTCGGAGGGACCGGAAAGTGGCCCAAACCCCAGGACCGGCCCGGTGGCGGGCGGGTGTCTGATAAATGTGGACCCTTGTATGAGGACCGGCCGTTCCCCATTCGCCGGCTGGTCCCCGGCCTCGAAGAGATACGGGACCACGGTGATGAGCGCCCCAACCCCGGCACCCGGTGACGACAGCCCCCGCGAGGGGTACTACCCAGACCCGTCCATTCCCGGATACGTCCGGTACTGGAACGGCGCCTCGTGGGTGCCCGGCACCAGCCGGCCCGCCCCGCAGCAGGGCGAACCCCTGCCCACCGCACCCGCCGGGGAGGAGCCCGCACCGCCCGCCGCCCAGCCCGCCCCCGCCGCGGTGGACGAGACCGGCCCGGTCTTCTTCGACGCGGCGCCGCACGAGGGCAACCGCCCCGAACCCGCCACCGCCTGGCAGGCCGACGCCTCCCGCCAGGCCGGCTTCGGCGGCGAGCGCGACCGGCGGGTCTCCTGGGGCGGCGCGCCCGCGTCCCCGGACGGATCCGGGGAAGCCGTCCCGCGTCGGACCGCGGGCGGCGCTCCGGACGTCGGCGCCCCCGGCGACGCCGCACGTGCGGACCGGGCACCCGCCGACCCGCGCCGCCCCGCACCCGTGGACCCCGCCCGAGGCGCCCTGCCGGGCATGCGGGACGGCGGCGGCCCGGCCCCCGAGAACACCGTCGCCATCAGGGTCACCCGCCCCGCCCGCTCCGGCGGCGGAACCGGAGAGACGCCGCGCCCGCCCGCCGAGGGCACCGTCGCGATCCGTGCCGTGACATCGGGCGGCGGGACACCGGGCGGCGGGACACCGGCCCCGCGCGATGCCCAGCAGCCGCCCGAGGACGGCACGCTGACGATGCGTGCGATCACCCCGGGCACCACCCCGGCCGCCCCGCGGTCCGCCGCACAGCCCTCCGTGCCCGCTCCGCAGGCCGCTGCGCCGTCCCCGGCTCCGGCCCGGCAGCCCGCACCCTCCCCGGCCCCCGGGGCGCTCAGCGGCCCGCTGACGCCCGGCGCCGGCTCCGCCTCCTGGGGACGGCAGGCTCAGCAGCCTCCCGGGCCCGAACAGGCCGTCCCGCCGCAGGCGCCCGTACAGCAGCAACCGCCCGCGTTCCCGCACCAGTCCCAGCAGCCCCAGCAGTTTCAGCAGCCCCCGCAGGCTCCGCACTCCCCGCAGCCCGACCAGCCCGACCAGCCCGTCGTGCCCTGGAAGCCCCCGGTCCAGGACCACTTCCAGCAGCTGGCCGCGGCCAGGACGACGGGCCGCCCGGCGGCGCTCGGCAAGCGGCTGGCCGCCCGGCTCGTCGACACGGTCGTGCTCGGCGCGCTCGTCGGCGCCGTCTCCGTGCCGCTGGTGACCCGCGCGACGGACCACGTCAACGAGAAGATCGACGCGGCCAAGCTGTCGGGCCGGACCGTCACCGTCTGGCTGCTGGACTCCACCACGGCCTCGCTGGCCGGCGTGGTTCTCGGCGCCTTCCTGGTGCTGGGCGTCCTCCTGGAGGCGCTGCCGACCGCGAAGTGGGGCCGTACGCTCGGGAAGAAGGTCTGCGGCCTCGACGTACGGGACATCGAGTCCCACGACCCGCCCGGCTTCGGTGCCGCCCTGCGCCGCTGGCTGGTCTACGGGGTGCTGGGTCTGCTGGCCGTCGGTGTGGTCAACGTGTTCTGGTGCCTGGTCGACCGGCCGTGGCGCCAGTGCTGGCACGACAAGGCTGCCCGCACCTTCGTCGCGGGGTGAGGGCCGTCCCGGGGAGCGACCCGCACGGCTGACGGCCCTTCGGGTGAGGGCCGTCGGACGGATCCCGTTCCCCCGAACGCACCTGAGCCGTTGCGGGCGCCCGTGGGGCGGGGTGCACTGCCCGCATGAGCAACGATCAGCCGACGTCCGGTCAGCCGCCCGAGGACGACCCGTTCTCCAAGAAGCCGAACGGGCCCCAGCCGCCGCCGTCATCGGGCTCGCCCTACGACAGCGCGCCGCCCCCGCCGCCGTACGATCCCGGTCAGCAGGGCGGCGGTCGGTACGGCGGGCCGGACCCGCTGTCGGGCATGCCCCCGCTCGCCGAGCCCGGCAAGCGGATTCTGGCCCGGCTGATCGACTTCCTGATCATCTCGGTCCCGCTGTACCTGATCTCGCTGCCCTGGGGCGGCGCGGTCGAGATGTCGGACAACAACGACAACAACGACAACTTCGGCGACGTCTTCGCCCAGACCTACAGCGGGCATCAGCTGATCTGGTCGCTGATCGCCCTGGTGGCCTATGTCGCGTACGACACGTACTTCACGCACAAGGACGGCCGCACCCTGGGCAAGCGGCTGCTGAAGCTGCGCGTCGCGATGCTCAACGACGGCAGGGTGCCGGACACCGGCAGCGCGTTTCTGCGGGCCGTGGTGCTGTGGGTGCCGGCGCTGCTGTGCTGCCCGTGTCTGTGGTGGCTGATCAACATCGTGCTGATGTTCACGGACAAGCCGTACAAGCAGGGGCTCCAGGACAAGGCGGCCAAGACCGTTGTGGTGGTCACCAACTGACGGATGGCCGGGAGGGCGTCGGCACCCTCCCGGCGGCTCCGGTCAGTGCCGCAGCGAGTGCTCGCCCATCCGCTGCGACGCGGGACGTGCGGCCGGGATCTGTACGGGGTCGAGGGCGCCGCCCTCGGACTGGGCCGCGGGCGCGACGGGCGCGACGGCCCCGGTCCTCGCGGACCCGGCCGTCTTCCTGCGCGCCGACAGGGGAACGGTGACGGCCACCAGCAGACCGAGCGCGAGCGCGGCCGTGCCGATGACGGCGATGCCGATGCCCGATTCGGTCCGGGACAGCAGCAGCATGGCGAGGGTCGAGAAGACGACGGTCACCGAACCGTAGGAGAGCTGTGCAGCAGTGGGTCGCGGCATGGCGGTATCCGTCCTCGGGACGTCGGATGGGCGGTCTCTCAACAGATTCTCGCTGTCGAACGACTCTACGACGGTGGATGCCCGAGAGGGACGGGTAGTAAGCGCCGCCTCACCCTCGGTGCCGTTGCACGGGGGGCGCACGGAGTCATGTCGCGCGCCCGTGAAGCAAGTTGGCGCGCCGGTCGGGCGCACACGGATCGTCCGGATAGCGGAACCGCACTCCTGCATAGTGCACTTGGTATGTTCAAGTCAAGGTCTGTCTTTTCTTCTGTAACTCCGGTCAAATGTCGTCACTTGTGACGCGTTTCCGCGCGCGGCCCCTTCACACCCCCAGGCCGCGGCCGCGGGGCGCCGGGGAGGACTGCATCACGTGATCATCAAAAGACGGGCGCTTCGTACCGGGGCGGTTGTCGTGGCCATGGCCGCGACTGCCGCCACCGCATCAGCCTTCGCCACCGCGCAGGCGGATGACCAGGGGTCAGGCGCCGCCGCCACCGCCGTGGACCGCCGGGACCCGGGGTCGGCCAAGGGCAACGCGCACGACCTGGAAGGCCCGTTCAGCAAGCAGCAGGACGCCCAGCGTCAGGCCGCACTGGAGCAGGTCATATCCGGCGACAAGAAGGTGTCGGCGCGCGGTGGCTCCAAGGTCGTCAAGCTCGACGACAAGAAGTACGTCGAGCTCGGCCGTGAGAAGACCGACAAGATCTTCACCGTCCTGGTGGAGTTCGGCGACCAGGTCGACAACACGACCATGTTCGACCCGGACGGCGACGGCCCCAAGCCGGCCGTCCCGAAGTACGGCGGCACGCCGGGACCGGCGCACAACCAGATAGCCAAGCCGGACCCGAAGAAGGACAACAGCACCGCCTGGCAGGCCGATTACAACCAGGCCCACTTCCAGGACCTGTACTTCGGCGAGGGTGCCGGCAAGAACTCGCTCAAGACGTACTACGAGAAGACGTCCTCCGGGCGCTACTCGGTCGACGGCGAGGTCTCCGACTGGGTCAAGGTCCCGTACAACGAGGCCCGCTACGGCTCGAACTACTGCGGTTCGACCAACTGCGCCAACGCCTGGGACATGATCAAGGACGGCGTGAACGCCTGGGCCGCCGACCAGAAGGCCAAGGGCCGTACGCCGGAGCAGATCAAGACCGATCTCGCCCAGTACGACCAGTGGGACCGCTACGACTACGACAACGACGGCGACTTCAACGAGCCCGACGGCTACATCGATCACTTCCAGATCGTGCACGCCGGCGAGGACGAGTCCGCGGGCGGCGGCGTCGAGGGCACCAACGCCATCTGGGCGCACCGCTGGTACGCCTACGGCACCAACGCCGGTGCGACCGGTCCGGCGAACAACAAGGCCGGCGGCACCCAGATCGGTGACACCGGCGTCTGGGTCGGCGACTACACCGCACAGCCCGAGAACGGCGGCCTGGGTGTCTTCGCCCACGAGTACGGCCACGACCTCGGTCTGCCGGACCTGTACGACACGACCAACACCGCCGAGAACTCGGTCGGTTTCTGGTCGCTGATGTCGGCCGGTTCCTGGCTCGGCACCGGCAAGGGCAGCATCGGTGACATGCCCGGCGACATGACCGCCTGGGACAAGTTCCAGCTGGGCTGGCTGGACTACGACGTGGCCAAGGCCGCGACGAAGTCCACCCACAAGCTGGGTGTCTCCGAGTACAACACCAAGAACAAGCAGGCACTCGTCGTCGAGCTGCCGGACAAGGCCGTCACCACCAAGGTCACGACGCCCGCCGAGGGCGCCATGCAGTGGTGGAGCGACATGGGTGACGACCTCTCCAACACCCTGTCCCGTCCGGTCGACCTGACCGGCAAGTCCACGGCGTCCCTGGACCTCGCGGGCTGGTGGGACATCGAGAAGGACTACGACTACCTCTACACCGAGGCGTCGGACAACGGCGGCACCAGCTGGACCGCGCTCGACGGCACCGCCGACGGCAAGGCCATCCCGCGCGACGCCAGTGACAAGCCGGCCCTGACGGACGTCTCCGGCGCGTACCAGAAGCTCTCGTACTCGCTGGACGCCTACGCCGGCAAGAAGATCGACATCCGCTTCCGCTACGCCACCGACGGCGGCGCGGGCGGCATCGGCTTCGCCGCAGACACCATCGCGGTCAACGCCGACGGTGCGGCGCTCTTCACGGACAACGCGGAGGGCGACGACAACGGCTGGACCTCCAAGGGCTTCTCGCGCGTCGGCGCGTCCTTCACCAAGGACTACCCGCAGCGCTACATCGCGGAGAACCGCCAGTACGTCTCGTACGACCAGACCCTCAAGGTCGGCCCGTACAACTTCGGCTTCTCGAAGACCCGTCCGGACTGGGTCGAGCACTACCCGTACCAGAACGGCCTGCTCATCTGGCTCTGGGACAGCTCGCAGAAGGACAACAACGTCTCGACCCACCCGGGTCAGGGCCTGATCCTGCCGATCGACGCGCACGCCAAGCCGCTGAAGTGGGCTGACGGCACGGTCATCCGCAACAAGATCCAGCCGTTCGACGCCCCGTTCAGCTGGTACCCCACCGACGGCTTCACGCTGCACAACGGTGACGTGGCCACGAAGATCAAGCCGCAGCTCGGCGTTCCGGTCTTCGACGACCACAAGGGCACCTACTGGTACGAGGAGAACAAGACCGGCAGTGTGAAGGTCACTGACACCAACACCCGGATCTCGATCATCAACGAGCCGTTCAGCGGCTCCACGGTGACCGTCCGCGTGGGTCCCTCGCACAAGTAATCCGGTAACACCGCAGGTCAGAGCATGATCGGCCGTCGCCCTCTAGCGGGCGGCGGCCGATCGTGTTTAGGTGCCTCTTATTCGGTTTCTTATTGACACGATGTCTCACGGGGGAGCGCGGAGCATGGCAGGCGGAGGATTCAGCAAATTGCCGAACGGCAGTGTGGTCGTCGCGATCACCCTGCCGAGTCCGGCGGGAGGCGTGGGGCCGGACACCCCGGTACGCGTCCTGGTGCACGCGGCCAACCGGGCCCGTGCCCTGACCCGGCTGCGCAATCTGGGCCTGCGCGCCGTCTACCTCCGCGGCAATGCGGAGCCGCCCACCCCGGACGAGATCACGGCCGTCCTGCACCACCCCGACGGCCTCCTGTGGCGCGCGAGGCCCGAGCGGGCCCAGGAGCTCTGGCACCCGATACGCGCGCTGCTGAGGCCCGCCCTGCCCGCTCGGCAGGGCTGACTCCGGGAGACGGGCACCCTGCCTGGCCTGCTCCGGGCACGGGCGTCCCGGAGCCCGGCGGGACGCCCCCGCCGGGGACGGCCGGGACGCGCCCGTCAGCGACGGCCGCGGCTCAGACCACCGGCTTGCCGGAGAGGACCACGCCCGCGTCCCGCAGCTCGGCCAGCGCCCGCTCCGTCGTCGCCTCGGCGACGCCCGCGGTCAGGCCCAGCAGGACGTGCGTGGCGAAGCCCTCGCGGACGGCGTCGAGCGCGGTGGCCCGTACGCAGTGGTCGGTCGCGACACCGACCACGTCGACCTCGGTGACCCCTCGGTCGCGCAGCCACTGGGCCAGCCCGGCGCCGTTCTCGTCCTGTCCCTCGAAGCCGCTGTACGCGGCGGCGTACGCACCCTTGTCGAAGACGGCGTCCACCGCCCCGGAGGCGACCGCGGGGGCGAAGTTGGGGTGGAAGCCCACCCCTTCCGTGCCGGCGACACAGTGCCTGGGCCAGGAGTGCTCGAAGTCCGGCTCCGACGAGAAGTGGTCACCCGGGTCGACGTGGTGGTCACGGGTGGCCACCACGTGCCGGTAGCCCGGCCGGCCCGCGCCGATCAGGTCGGTGATGGCGGCGGCGACATCGGCACCACCGGCCACCGCGAGGCTGCCCCCCTCGCAGAAGTCGTTCTGCACGTCCACGACGATCAATGCGCGGTGCATGGCGGGTGTCCTTCGGTGGGAGAGGGGAGGGGGTGGCGGTGACGGGGAACGCCACCGAGCCTAGAGAGTCGGGCCGCACAATCAAGCCCGTCCGGCGGCCGGGTGCGAAGCGGCTGCGGGGTGTCCCGCACCCTCAGACGTACTCGGTGGGCAGCACCGGCTCACCGCGCGACAGCTGCATCGCGGACATCGGCAGCCCGGCCCGCGCGGCGATGTGCCGCTGCCGTGCCGTGTCCAGCGGCTCGCGCGCGACCACCTCACCGCCCCTGACCAGCTCCACCAGCAGCTGCCTGCCGGCCAGCCCGGGCGGCACCGGACCGGTGCCGATCACCTCGGCCTCGGCGACCCCGTCCTCGTCCAGCCGGCGGGCCGCCCACTTGCGACCGCCCTTCGACGACTTCGCGCCCAGCGACTTCTTCGCCACCGGCCGCAGCTCGTCCGCCGGATCGGCCGAGGCGGCACGGGCGACCAGCTTGTAGACCATCGAGCAGGTGGGGTGCCCGCTGCCGGTCACCAGCTGTGTGCCCACCCCGTACGCGTCCACCGGCGCCGCGGCCAGCGAGGCGATGGCGTACTCGTCCAGGTCCGAGGTCACCACGATCTTGGTGCCCGTCGCGCCCAGCTCGTCCAGCTGCTGGCGCACCCGGTGAGCGACCAGCAGCAGGTCGCCCGAGTCGATCCGGACCGCGCCCAGCTCCGTCCCGGCCACCTCGACCGCCGTACGGACCGCCGCGGTGACGTCGTAGGTGTCGACCAGCAGCGTCGTGTCACGCCCCAGCGAGTCGACCTGGGCCTGGAAGGCGTCGCGCTCGGAGTCGTGCAGCAGGGTGAAGGCGTGGGCGCTCGTGCCGACCGTCGGGATGTTGTAGCGGAACCCCGCGGCCAGGTCGGACGTGGTGTCGAAGCCTCCGATGTACGCGGCACGGGCCGAGGCCACCGCGGACAGCTCGTGCGTGCGCCGGGCACCCATCTCGATCAGCCCGCGCCCGCCCGCCGCCGCCGACATCCGCGAGGCCGCCGCGGCGATCGCCGAGTCGTGGTTGAGGATCGACAGGATCACCGTCTCCAGCAGCACGCACTCGGCGAAGGAGCCCTCGACCCGCAGGATCGGCGAGCCCGGGAAGTACACCTCGCCCTCCGGGTAGCCCCAGATGTCGCCGCTGAAGCGGTAGTCGGCCAGATAGGCGAGCGTCGCCGCGTCGACGACGTTCTGGTCGCGCAGGAAGGTGAGCATCTCGTCGTCGAAGTGGAAGTTCTCCACCGCGTCCAGGACCCGCCCGATGCCCGCGACGACGCCGTAGCGCCGCCCCTCGGGCAGCCGGCGGGTGAACGCCTCGAAGACCGAGCGCCGGTCGGCGGTGCCGGCCTTCAGTGCGGCCTGCACCATCGTGAGCTCGTACTGGTCGGTGAAGAGTGCGGTCGACGGCACACCGACCCGTCGCCCAAGGTCCGCTGAGTTCATGCCGGGGATGCTACCCCTATTTCGTCAAACTGACGAGATGGGGGTGCCGGGCCCGCCGTGCCACCGGACCCGTTTGTGCGAGGGGGCCTGTCGAGTGGCAGCATGGGGTAGGTGAGCGTCGCCCCCGTAGAGATCGAACGTCCCGAATCGGCCGAGGAGAACCTCGTTGTCCCCGAGCCCGACGTCCCCTGGGTGACGCTGGTCCACAACGACCCGGTCAACCTCATGAGCTATGTGACCTACGTCTTCCAGGCCTACTTCGGCTATTCCAAGGACAAGGCCCACAAGCTGATGCTCGACGTCCACCAGAAGGGCCGCGCGGTCGTCTCCAGCGGCAGCCGCGAAGAGATGGAGCGCGACGTCCAGGCCATGCACGGCTACGGGCTGTGGGCCACCCTCACCCAGGACCGCAACTAACGCCCGGTGCGGCAGGCGGCGACAGCCGCCCGCCCATCCCGTTCGCTCCGCCCGTTCGCCCCGCCCGTCGCCCTCCCGTTCGTCCCGCCCCTTTGCACCGACCCGCCCGACCACCATCGGAGAGAACCCATGGCCGGCCACTTCGAAGCCACCCCCGGCGGCGGCGCGGCCGTCGCGCTCGACGAGGTGGAGATCGCGATCCTGCGCTCCCTCGCCGTCCAGCTGCTCGAACTCATCGGCCCCGGCGACGAACCCGCCGAGGGTGAGGACCCGCTCGCCGCCCTCTTCGCCGAGGGCCCCAGCGAACCGCCGTCCGACCCCGCCCTCGCCCGTCTCTTCCCCGAGGCCTACGGCGACGAGGACACCGAACTGCGCGCGGCGTCGGCCGAGTTCCGCCGCTTCACCGAGAACGACCTGCGCACCCGCAAGCGTGACGACGCCCTCGTCGTCGTCCGCACCCTCGACGCCCTCACGCCCGAGGGGGACACCGCCGTACTCACCCTCACCGCCGACGAGAGCCGCAGCTGGCTGGGTTCCCTCAACGACCTCCGGCTCACCATCGGTACCCGTCTGGAGGTCTCCGACGAGGACGAGGGCGAGGACGGCTCCCTCTACCGGCTGCCCGACAGCGACCCGCGCAAGCCCATGGTCATGGCCTACCTCTGGCTCGGCGGGCTCCAGGAGACGCTGATCGAAACGCTGATGCCGTAAGCGGCCGGAGATGAGGCGTCCGCTCAATGGACGCCTGGATCCGCATATCAGCCGCGTCACCTGATCGGCCTCCTTGGCGACGCAGGGACCCCGTTGTCCCCTTTTCCTTGTGGTGTGCGCCACAGCATGTCCGGTGGATCACCGACGTACCCGTGTTGACCGCTCACGACCGCATACGACGCTCACGACCGCATACGACGCTCACGACGCTCGGGGACGCCATCCCTGTCCCCGGGCAGGCGCCACGAGCCGGCGACCGCCGGCGGCACTCCATCCATATCCGGGGGGATCGGGACCTGATCCGCGGCCGACAGGCACGGATCGGCGTGGAGAAAGGCGCAGCCCATGACATCGGCGCAGATCGACGACAAGGGCGAGAACGGCCCGCACCTCGCGACCGGCGAATCCGCCGCTTCGGCCGAGGGGTACCAGCGCGCACTCGGCGCCCGCCAGATCCAGATGATCGCGATCGGCGGAGCCATCGGCACCGGCCTCTTCCTCGGCGCCGGCAAAGCCATCTCCAAGGCCGGACCCAGCCTCGTCCTGGCGTATGCCGTCGCAGGCCTGGTGATCTTCTTCATCATGCGGGCCCTGGGCGAACTCCTCATGTACCGGCCGGTGTCCGGCTCCTTCTCGGAGTACGCCCGCGAATTCGTCGGCCCCTTCGCCGGCTTCGTCACCGGATGGACCTACTGGCTGTTCTGGGTCGTCACCGGAATCACCGAAGTCACCGCGGCGGCGCAGTACATGACGTTCTGGTTCAGCATTCCGCGCTGGGTCTCCGCACTGGTCTTCACGATCATCCTGTACGGAGTGAACCTGATCTCCGTCAAGCTTTTCGGGGAACTCGAATTCTGGTTCTCGATGGTCAAGGTCACCGCCATCGTCGGCATGATCCTCATCTGCGCGGGCATTCTCACCCTCGGCTTCTCCGACGCGGGCGACACCGCTTCCGTCACCCACCTCTGGTCCGACGGCGGCTTCTTCCCGCACGGCGTCAAGGGCACCCTGATGACCCTGCAGATCGTGATGTTCGCCTTCCTCGCCGTCGAACTCGTCGGCGTCACCGCGGGCGAGTCCAAGGACCCGAGGACCGTCCTGCCCAAGGCGATCAACACCGTGCCGTGGCGCATCGCCGTCTTCTACGTCGGCGCCCTCGTCATGATCCTCTCGGTCGTCCCCTGGACCGCGTTCTCGGCGGACGTCTCCCCGTTCGTCGAGGCCTTCGAGAAGATGGGCCTCGGCCTCGGCGCCGGCATCGTCAACTTCGTCGTCCTGACCGCCGCGCTCTCCTCCTGCAACTCCGGCATGTACTCCACCGGCCGCATGCTGCGCGACCTCGCGCTCAACGGGCAGGGGCCGAGGTTCTTCACCCGGCTGACAAGGAGCGGCACCCCGCTCGTCGGCACCACGTTCTCCGCCGCTCTCATGCTCGTCGGCGTCTGGGTCAACTACCAGTGGCCCGGTGAGGCCTTCACCTACGTCGTCTCCTTCGCCACCATCTCCGGCATGTGGGCCTGGATCATGATCCTGGTCAGCCAGCTCCGCTACCGCCGCCTCGCCGACCGGGGCGTCCTCCCGCAGTCCGCCTTCCGGGCCCCCGGAGCCCCGTACACCAGCGTCTTCGCGCTCGTCTTCATCGGCGTGGTCGTGATCATGATGGGCATCGACAAGGACACCAGGATCTCGCTCTACTGCGCCCCGCTCTGGGCCCTGGTCCTCGGCGTCTCGTATCTGGTCCTCAGGGCCCGCAACCCCGGGAACAAGGCCTTCGCCGACCGCTGAGCCGCCCGCCCCGGCAGGGCCGGTCCCACGATGCGGGCCCTCACGTACCACTCCTCGGTACGCGAGGACCCGTCGTCCTATCCTGGGCGCCATGCTGACCATCACCCAGGCGCTGTACGACCAGATCGTCGCGCACTCCCGCGCCGACCACCCCGACGAGGCGTGCGGCGTGGTCGCCGGGCCCGCCGGAACCGGCCGCCCGGAACGCTTCATCCCCATGCTCAACGCGGCCCGCTCGCCCACGTTCTACGAGTTCGACTCGGCCGACCTCCTCAAGCTCTACCGCGACATGGACGACCGCGACGAGGAACCCGTGATCGTCTACCACTCGCACACCGCGACCGAGGCCTATCCCTCCCGTACCGACGTCACGTACGCCAACGAACCCGGCGCCCACTACGTCCTCGTCTCCACCGCCGACACCGACGAGGCGGGCCCCTTCCAGTTCCGCTCGTACCGCATCGTGGACGGCGAGATCACCGAGGAGGACGTCGAGGTCGTCGAGGCGTACACCGCCTCCTGACCGCGTCTCCGGCCCCGCCCCGCAGCGCCCGGACAGGGCCGGCCGCCCGGCCCTGTCCGGCTGTCGAACACCAACCATCCACCAGGTGAGATCACACTCCGGATCCCGGACCGGGAATCGATACGATGAGCGCATGGTTCTCCATGACGTGAGCGACAAGACGCCGGGCACGCTGCTCGTGGCGCGCCTGCACGTCGACCTGTGCCGGCTCGCCAGCGCGATCTGTACGAACCAACGGACCGCCGGCCGCGAGGCCTGAGCCGGGCCCGGCCCGGCGCCGGCCCCACCCGTCACGCACCACCCCCTGCGCGGGGGCAGAGCCGCGCGCCCCACGCCCACCGCCACCACTCCGCTTCGACAGGAGCACACGCCATGGCCATCGAGGTCCGCATCCCGACCATCCTCCGCACCTACACCGACGGCGCCAAGGCCGTCGAAGGCAACGGAGACACCCTCGCCGACCTCTTCACCGACCTGGAGAGCCGCCACACCGGCATCCGTGAGCGCATCGTCGACGGCGAGCAGCTCCGCCGCTTCGTGAACGTCTACCTCAACGACGAGGACGTCCGCTTCCTCGACGGCATCTCCACCAAGCTCAGTGACGGCGACAACATCACCATCCTCCCGGCCGTCGCCGGCGGCATGAACTGATGCGCTATGACAGCCCGCTCGCCGCAGTGGGCAACACCCCGCTCGTCCGCCTGCCGCGGCTGTCACCGGCGGACGACGTCCGCATCTGGGCCAAGCTGGAGGACCGCAACCCCACCGGCTCGATCAAGGACCGCCCCGCGCTCCACATGGTCGAGCAGGCGGAGAAGGACGGCCGGCTCACCCCCGGCTGCACCATCCTCGAACCCACCAGCGGCAACACCGGCATCTCCCTCGCCATGGCAGCCAAGCTCAAGGGCTACCGCATCGTCTGTGTGATGCCGGAGAACACCTCCCAGGAGCGGCGCGACCTGCTCGCCATGTGGGGCGCCGAGATCATCTCCTCCCCGGCGGCGGGCGGCTCCAACACCGCCGTCCGTGTCGCCAAGGAGCTCGCGGCCGAGCACCCCGACTGGGTGATGCTCTACCAGTACGGCAACCCCGACAACGCGGGCGCCCACTACGCCACCACCGGCCCCGAGATCCTGGCCGACCTTCCCTCGATCACCCACTTCGTCGCCGGCCTCGGTACCACCGGCACCCTCATGGGCGTCGGCCGGTATCTGCGCGAACACGTCGACGGCATCAAGATCGTCGCGGCAGAACCGCGCTACGACGACCTCGTCTACGGCCTGCGCAACCTCGACGAAGGCTTCGTCCCCGAACTCTACGACGCCTCCGTCCTCACCACCCGCTTCTCCGTGGGCTCCGCCGACGCGGTCACCCGCACCCGCGAACTCCTCCAGCAGGAGGGCATCTTCGCGGGCGTCTCGACCGGCGCCGCACTCCATGCGGCGATCGGCGTCGGAAACAAGGCGGTCAAGGCCGGCGAGAGCGCCGACATCGTGTTCGTCGTCGCCGACGGCGGCTGGAAGTACCTGTCGACGGGCGTCTACACCGCGCCCACGACGGAAGCGGCGATCGAAACGCTTCAGGGTCAGCTCTGGGCCTAGCGCCCGCGCTTCCCCCGGACGCCGGGGGCCCGACCACACCGGTCCGGGCCCCCGGCGTCCGCCGTTTCACGGCGGGGACCGAACACCTTGCCCCGGACGCACCCGGCCCCGAACCCCCCGGCCCCGGTTCGGGAAGGGACGGGGAGGGGGACACGCCCGCCGCGGGCGGCACCGCACGCGCCACGGCTTCCATCGAACCGGTGACACCGCAGGTGAGTTCCCCCACAACGACACGCCCCAGAGGAGCGACCAGCTCTTTCGCGCCTTACGCTCAACAAACCGCACGAACCCTCCCCGCTCCCACGTCTCGGAGGTTCACGCTCCATGAAGCTCACCGTCGTCGGCTGCTCCGGCTCGTTCCCGTCCGCGGGATCGGCATGCTCGAGCTACCTCGTAGAGGCCGACGGCTTCAGGCTGCTCCTCGACATGGGCAACGGCGCCCTCGGCGAGCTGCAGCGCCATGTCGGTCTCTACGACCTCGACGCCATCTTCCTCAGCCACCTCCATGCCGATCACTGCATCGACATGTGCGCGTATTTCGTCGTCCGGTACTACCCGCACGGCGGCGGACGCCCGGCCCGCATCCCGGTCTTCGGCCCCGACGGCACGGAGCAGCGGCTCACCACCGCGCACGCCGACACCCCGTCCGACCATGCGATGAGCGAGGTCTTCGACTTCCACACCCTGAAGCCCGGCTCGTTCGAGATCGGCCCCTTCTCGGTCCGTACGGAGAAGCTCTGCCACCCCGTCGACACGTTCGGCATCCGCGTCGAGCACGGCGGCCGCTCGCTCACGTACTCCGGCGACACCGGCCCCTGCGGGGCTCTGGACGAGCTGGCGGAGGGGGCCGACCTCTTCCTCTGCGAGGCGTCGTTCGTCCACGGCAAGGAGGACATCCCGGACCTCCACCTCAACGGCCGCGAGGCGGGTGAGCTCGCGGCCCGTGCCGAGGTGGGCCGCCTGGTCCTCACCCACATCCCGCCGTGGACCGACGCCGCCCGCAACCTCGCCGACGCCCGCGAGGTCTTCGACGGGCCGACGGAGCTGGCGGCACCGGGCGCGGTCTACGAGATCTAGGACCTCTCGCCCGGATCAGGCCGGGCCCGCGTGCCGTGGCACCGCACCGGAATCCGCATCCGGACCGTACCCGGAGCCCGCACCGCGCCCTGAGCCCGCACCGCGCCCGGGTCCGGGCCCGCATCGCACCCGCACTCCACGCATGACGAAGCCCTCACCTTCCGCCGGGAAGGTGAGGGCTTCGAGCTGTGGTGGGTGGTGCGGTGCGGGACTACTTGGCCTCGGCCTTGAGGAGCTCCTCGAGCTCCTCGTCGGACTCACGGCCCGGCGTCGGCAGGTTGAACTTGGTGATCGCGAAGCGGAAGACCACGTAATAGATCGCCGCGAAGCAGAGGCCGACCAGGACCAGCAGCCAGGGCTTCGACGCGATGCCCAGGTTCAGCAGGAAGTCGACGAGACCCGCGGAGAAGCCGAAGCCGTCCTTCATGCCGAGCGCCCACGTCAGGGCCATCGAGACACCGGTCAGGACCGCGTGGATCGCGTACAGCACCGGGGCGATGAACATGAACGTGAACTCGATCGGCTCGGTCACACCGGTGACGAACGAGGTGGCGGCGAGCGAGAACATCATGCCGCCGACGACCTTGCGGCGCTCCGGGCGGGCGCAGTGCACGATCGCGAGGCAGGCCGCGGGAAGGGCGAACATCATGATCGGGAAGAAGCCGGTCATGAACTGTCCGGCCTCCGGGTCACCGGCCAGGAAGCGGGCGATGTCGCCGTGCTTGCCGTCGAAGTCACCGGCCTGGAACCACGGGAAGGAGTTCAGCAGGTGGTGCATGCCGATCGGGATCAGCGCACGGTTGGCGACACCGAAGATGCCCGCGCCGACCGCGCCGGAGCCGACCAGCCACTCACCGAAGTTGTGCAGGAGCGAGCCGAGGACCGGCCAGATCAGACCGAAGACGATGCCGATGAGCAGGCCCGCGAAGGCGGAGAGGATCGGCACCAGGCGGCGGCCGCTGAAGAAGCCCGCCCAGTCGGGAAGCTTCGTCCGGTAGAACTTCTGGTACAGCAGGGCCACGACTATGCCCATCACGACGCCGCCGAGCACACCGGCGTTGACCGGGGCTTCGCTCATGACGATCTTGCCGTCCACGACGCTCGCGACCTGCGGCAGGTTGCTGTCGGTGAAGGTGGCGAGCACCTTCTGGAAGACGAGGTAGCCGGTGACCGCGGCGAGCGCGGTCGAGCCGTCCGACTTCTTGGCGAAGCCGATCGCGATGCCCACGGCGAACAGCAGCGCCATGTTGTCGAGGATGGCGCCACCGCCTGCGGCCATGTAGCCCGCGAGCTTCGTGATGAAGGTCGGGAAGGACTCGCGTCCGAGCATGTCGGCGTTGCCGAGCCGGACCAGCAGTGCGGCAGCGGGCAGCACCGCGACCGGCAGCATGAGGCTGCGGCCGATGCGCTGCATGACCGCCATCACGCCGGCGCCCTTCGATTTGGTGACCGCGGGAGCGGTGCCAGCCGTGGACATCAACTTCCTCCATGAGGCAAGGCGCCGCCGGGGACAGGGGATTCGGGTGGGCGGCGACTCAAGAAACGCGCCGCAGCGGCGACACGTGGTCTGGACCACTGAGTGGTGTAGACCAGTTGTAGCACGGTGAGGGTTAGATAAGGAACCTGCGATTTCCCACTACTTCGCATGAGCCAATGCGTACGCACAGTGACATGCTGAAGGCCCTCGGACCGGTAGGTCCGAGGGCCTTGGGCAGCCAGGGCATAAGCCCTGGCCGGAGGCGGGGAAAAGGCTACTTCGTGAGGTTCTTCTCGATCTCCTCCTCCAATTCGTCGGGCTCGCGGCCCGGCGTCTGGAGGTTGAACCTGGTGATCGCGAAACGGAAGATCACGTAATACAGGGCGGCGAATGCCAGACCGATAGGGATGATCAGCCAGGGTTTCGTCGCCAGGCTCCAGTTGATGACGTAGTCGATCAGGCCTGCGGAGAAGCTGAAGCCGTCCTTCACTCCGAGCGCCCATGTCACCGCCATCGACACACCGGTGAGCACCGCGTGAATCGCGTACAGCAGAGGCGCGACGAAGAGGAACGAGTACTCGATCGGCTCCGTGATTCCCGTCACGAAGGAGGTCAGGCCGACCGAGACCATCATGCCGCCGACCGCCTTGCGGCGGTGCGGCTTCGCGCAGTGGTAGATCGCCAGCGCCGCCGCGGGCAGCGCGAACATCATGATCGGGAAGAAGCCCGTCGTGAACTGACCGGCCGTCGGGTCACCCGCCAGGAACCGGTTGATGTCACCGTGCACCATCGTCCCGTCCGGCTTGGTGTAATCGCCGAACTGGAACCAGACGAACGTGTTCAGGAACTGATGCAGACCGATCACCAGTAGTGCGCGGTTGGCCACACCGAAGATGCCCGAACCTGCCCAGTCCAGGTCCACCAGCCACTTGGAGAAGCTCGTCAGACCGTCACCGATCGGCTGCCACAGCCATGCGCACAGTGCCGCGAAGAGCAGGCCCACGAACGCCATGATGATCGGGACCAGCCGGCGGCCGTTGAAGAAGCCCAGCCAGTCCACCAGCTTCACCCGGTGGTACCGCTGCCAGAACCAGGCCGACATCAGACCCATCACGATGCCGCCGAACACCCCCGGGTTCTGGTACTCGGCCGCCGTCACCTCCGCATCGCCCGTGACACATGTGCCGAACCACGTACCGCCCGAGGTGAACGTCGAACCGCTGGGGCAGTCCACCGGGAACGCGTGCAGCACCGCGTAATAGACGAGGAACCCCGTCACGGCGGCCAGCGCCGTCGATCCGTCCGCCTTCTTCGCCATGCCGATCGCGACACCCACGCAGAACAGCAGCGGCAGACCCAGACCCGAATCCAGCAGCGCGCCACCGGCCGCCGCGAACACCTTGGCGATGTTGTTCCAGCCCAGGCCCTCGTCGCCGAACACGTCCGGCTGGCCGAGCCGGTTGAGAATTCCCGCCGCGGGCAGCACGGCGATCGGGAGCTGAAGGCTCCGCCCCATCTTCTGGAGGCCTTGAAAGAGGCCGTTCCACCACTTCTTCTGTGGGATCGCTGCGCTGCTTGAGCTCATCGGCGTCCTCCCGGAACAGGCCACGTTTGGCAGGTGTTGCACACTGGTGTAGACCAGTTGCGGTACGGTGCGGAGCCCGCCCGGAGGGCAGGGCGCCGGTGATCGTCATCTTTGGTGAGGGACCGGCTGCTCGCTCGCGAAGTTGGGCCAACCGTGCGTTACCGTGACGAAACGGACCCAGGGTGGGCCGTCGCATGTACGTGAAGAACCAGGGAGAAGGCCATGGCCAGCAAGGCTGAGAAGATCGTCGCCGGGCTCGGCGGAATCGAGAACATCGAAGAGGTCGAAGGCTGCATCACCCGCCTGCGCACCGAGGTCGTCGACCCGGGCAAGGTCGACGAAGCCGCCCTCAAGGCCGCCGGCGCACACGGCGTCGTCAAGATGGGCACCGCGATCCAGGTCGTCATCGGCACCGACGCCGACCCCATCGCCGCCGACATCGAAGACATGATGTGACCCACCGCTGAAAGCCACCGAGCCGGCCCCCGGCACCACCGCAGGCCCCGTCCGCCGGGGCGGGGCCTGCGGCGTACACGGCGTCCGCCAGGGCGGGGCCTGCGGCGTGCACGGCCCCGCACTCGCACCGCAACGGCCCACGCCGCGCACCCGATAAGGTCGACGCCATGTCTCGTATCGACGGCCGCACCCCCGACCAGCTCCGCCCCGTCACCATCGAACGCGGATGGAGCAAGCACGCCGAAGGATCCGTACTCATCTCCTTCGGCGACACCAAAGTCTTCTGCACCGCCTCCGTCACCGAAGGCGTCCCCCGCTGGCGCAAGGGCAGCGGCGAAGGCTGGGTCACCGCCGAATACTCCATGCTGCCCCGCTCCACCAACACCCGCGGCGACCGCGAATCCGTACGCGGCAAGATCGGTGGCCGCACCCACGAGATCAGCCGCCTCATCGGCCGCTCCCTGCGCGCCGTCATCGACTACAAGGCCCTCGGCGAGAACACCGTCGTCCTCGACTGCGACGTCCTCCAGGCCGACGGCGGCACCCGCACCGCCGCCATCACCGGCGCCTACGTCGCCCTCGCCGACGCCATCACCTGGGCCCAGGGCAAGAAGATCATCAAGCACGGCCGCAAGCCGCTCACCGGCACCGTCTCCGCCATCAGCGTCGGCATCGTCGACGGCACCCCCCTCCTCGACCTCTGCTACGAGGAGGACGTCCGCGCCGAGACCGACATGAACGTCGTCTGCACCGGCGACGGCCGCTTCGTCGAGGTCCAGGGCACCGCCGAGGCCGAGCCCTTCGACCGCAAGGAGCTCAACGCCCTTCTCGACCTCGCCACCGCCGGCTGCGTCGACCTCACCCAGTTCCAGAACGACGCACTCGCCCGCACCCTCGGCGCGTAGCCGGACACCAACGCGGCCAGGTAAAGAAGCAACCAAGTCCCCACGCACAGCGTCGATACGAATACGGGCGCACGGGTCGAACCGTGCGCCCGTCCATGTGTCCGCACCAGGGGAGGGACCCACCATGGCCACGCGCCACCGACGTCACCGCCGCACCGCACTGGCCATCACCGCCGCGCTGCTCACCGTCACCGCAGCGGCCGGCTGCGGCGCCCTCGACAAGACGCTCGACTGCGTCCGCACCGCCGACGCCATCGCCACCAGCGTCGACAACCTCCAGCAGGCCGTCGCCAACGCCTCCAGCGACCCCACCCAGGCCTCCGAATCACTCGACGAGATCGAGAAGGAACTCGGCAACCTCGGCGACAAGACCGACAACGCCGACCTCGGCAAGGCCGTCGACGACCTCCAGGCCGGCGTCGGCAACGTCCGCGACTCCATCGAGAACGGCGACGCCACCCCCGACATCACCCCCGTCACCGACGCAGCCGCCGAGATCGGCAAGGTCTGCACCCCCTGACGGCCCCGGCCCGGCGTTCCGGACCCGGGGCCCCGGCCTCACCGGCCTGCGGCAAGCCCCTCCCGGAACGCGCAGTGCGCACGCCGCTCGCCTCCCCGAGGATGCCTGAGGCACCGGCGGTCACCCCCGCGCGGCGATAATCGAGCCATGACCCGCCTCATCCTCGCCACCCGCAACGCCGGGAAGATCACCGAACTGCACGCGATCCTCGCCGACGCAGGCCTCACCCATGAACTCGTCGGCGCGGACGCGTACCCCGAGATCCCCGACGTCAAGGAAACCGGCGTCACCTTCGCCGAGAACGCCCTCCTCAAGGCCCACGCCCTGGCCCAGGCCACCGGCCACCCCGCCATCGCCGACGACTCCGGCCTCTGCGTCGACGTACTCGGCGGCGCCCCCGGCATCTTCTCGGCCCGCTGGGCCGGCACCCACGGCAACGACCGGGCCAACCTGGACCTGCTCCTGGCCCAGCTCTCCGACATCGACGCCCCGCACCGCGCCGCCCACTTCGCCTGCGCCGCGGCGCTCGCCCTGCCCGACGGCACGGAACGCGTGGTCGAGGGCCGCCTCCTCGGCACCCTGCGCCACACCCCCGCCGGTGCTTACGGCTTCGGCTACGACCCGATCCTCCAGCCGGAGGGCGAGACCCGCACCTGTGCGGAGCTGACCCCGGCGGAGAAGAACGCGATCAGCCACCGGGGGAAGGCGTTCCGGGCGCTGGTGCCGTTGGTGCGGGAACTGGTGGGGTGACGCCCCCTGCGTGAACGCCGCAGGCCCGGCTCACCGCTGAAGTGAGCCGGGCCTGTCGCCGGGGTGCGCGAGGAGGGACTCGAACCCTCACGCCGCTAGGGCACTGGTACCTAAAACCAGCCTGTCTCACCAATTCCAGCACTCGCGCGTCCTCAGCAGTCTACAAGGGGGAACGCTGCTGACCCGAGGAGTTGCGGAGGCCGATTCGGTGCGCCGGTCGCGGTGCCATGTGTCAGTGAGCGCACGGCAGTTGGCGAGGAGGTGGCGAAGGTCCTCCTGGTGGTTGTCGAGCGGGTCGCCATCGATGCGGCCGGTCCCGAGGACGAGACGGCGCCCCGCCTTGAATCGCCGGGCCCGCCCTGTGTCGCTGAGCCCCCGCCCTGTACCGCCGGTCCCGTATCCCGTGCACGCCTGAGGAACCCCGAGCCGGAGCGTCGCGTCCGGTACCCGTACCCGGCAGGACGCGGAACGGCCCGCCCCGCTTCGGCGGCAGCCGACGCGGGACGGGCCGGACCCCGTGGGGACGGGTCAGAACTTCGGGTCCGGTGTCTGGGAGGCGACCAGCTCCTCCGCCTCCTCGCTGGTCTCCACCGAGGGCGGGGAGCCGGCCAGCGGCTTGTTGGCGGTCTCCTTCATACAGGCCACCGCGATCACACCGACCAGCGCCGCCGCCATCGCGTAGTAGGCCGGCATCAGATTGCTGCCGGACACGCTGATCAGGGCCGTGATGACCAGCGGGGTCGTACCGCCGAAGATCGAAGCCGACAGGTTGTAGCCCACCGACAGGGACCCGTAGCGGACGTTCGTCGGGAACAGGGCCGGGAGCGCCGCCGACATCGTGCCGAGCATGCAGACCAGGGAAAGGCCCAGCATCAGCATGCCGATCGTGATCGCGGGGATGCTGCCCTGGCGGATCAGGAGGAAGGAGGGGAGGGAGAGGAGCAGGAAGCCGAGCATGCCGGTCATGAGGAGCGGCCTGCGGCCGAAGCGGTCGGAGAGTTTGCCGACCTGGCTGATGATCAGCATCAGGAACAGCATGACGGCGAGCAGGACGAGCAGGCCGTGGGTCTCGCTGTAGCCGAGTTCGTCGGAGAGGTACGTCGGCATGTACGACAGCAGCATGTAGTCGGTGATGTTGTACGCGCCGACCAGGCAGATGCAGAGGATCAGCGTCGGCCAGTAGTGGCGGAAGATCTTGGCGAGGTCGCCCTTGGCGGTGGTCTCGACGCCGTCCGCCGCCTCGGTGGCGTGTGCGGTGCCGCCCTCCAGCTTCTGGAACGCCGGGGTCTCGTCGAGGCGCAGTCGCAGGTAGAGGCCGACGAGGCCGAGCGGTCCGGCGACGAGGAACGGGATGCGCCAGCCCCAGGCTTCCATCTGGGTGTCGTTGAGGAGGGCGTAGAGCGCGGTGACGAGGCCGGCGGCTCCGACGTAGCCCGCCAGGGTGCCGAATTCGAGGAAGCTGCCGAAGTAGCCGCGTCGTTTGTCGGGGGCGTACTCGGCGATGAACGTGGAAGCGCCACCGTACTCGCCGCCGGTGGAGAAGCCCTGGAGCATCCGGAAGACGATGAGGAGGACGGGGGCCCCGACGCCGATGGTGTCGTGGGAGGGGATGAGGCCGATGGCGAAGGTGCCGACCGCCATCAGGATCATGGTGAGGGCGAGGACCTTCTTGCGGCCGATCTTGTCGCCCATGGGGCCGAAGAACATGCCGCCGAGGGGGCGCACGAGGAAGGCGACGGCGAAGGTGGCGAAGGAGGAGAGGAGCTGGGTGGTGTCGTTCCCGGACGGGAAGAAGACATGGCCCAGGGTGGCGGCGAGGTAGGAGTAGATGCCGAAGTCGAACCACTCCATGGCGTTACCGAGCGATGCCGCCTTGACCGCGCGCTTGACCGCCTGGTCGTCCGTGATGGTGATGTCCGTCCGGCGCAGCTTCGGGTTCTGGCGCTTTCGGATGGCACGGAAGAGGGCGGGGTGGCGTTTGACCGCTTCGGGGTCGGCCGCCTGATGGGGATCGGAGGCCGCCATGGCCGGGTCCTTTCCTCGGTGGGTGTTCCAGGAAAGGCTTCTGCGCCGTCATGGCGGTTGCAAACCGATTCGCCCGTGGATTGGGACGTCCATCACATGTTTCGGCCGTTCGGCTCAACCTGCGGGGAATTTCCGGACGGATTGCTCCCCAGCGGTCCGGTCAGATGCCGAGGTCCTTGATGATCTTGGCTACGTGACCGGTGGCCCGCACGTTGTAGAAGGCGTGCTCGACCTTGCCGTTCTCGTCGACGACGATCGTGGAGCGGATGACGCCCATCACCGTTTTGCCGTAGTTCTTCTTCTCGCCGAAGGCGCCGTAGGCCTCCAGGGTCTCCTTCGCGGGGTCGCCGACCAGGGTGACCTTGAGGTTCTCCTCGTCCCGGAACTTCGCCAGCTTCTCCGGCTTGTCGGGGGAGACGCCGATGACGTCGTAACCGGCGGCGGTGAGGAGGTCGAGGTTGTCGGTGAAGTCGCAGGCCTGCTTGGTGCAGCCGGGAGTGAGGGCACGGGGGTAGAAGTAGACGATGACCTTGCGGCCCTTGTGGTCCGCGAGCGAGACGTCGTTTCCGTCGGCGTCGGGGAGGGTGAAGGCGGGGGCGGTGTCGCCGGGCTGGAGTCGCTCGCTCATGGTTCTCCTCTTTGGTACGTGGGGTGTACGGGACAGAGGGTAATAGGGGTGCCGCCGGGTGCGTGGGCGGTCGAGCTGACAGACTGTCGACGAAGGTTTACCGGACGAGGACCACGGAGGCGGCGCAGTGTCGGATGCCAGGAGCCCTGCGCAGATCGAGGCGGACATCATCAGCAGGCGCGAGCAGCTCGCGGTGGTGCTCGATGAGATCGGGGTGCGGGTGCACCCGAAGACGATCATCGGTGACGCGAAGGCCAAGGCGGCCGAGGCTGTGGACCGGACGGCCGGCCGGGCGTTCGTCGCGGTGAACCGGTCGGTGTCGGATGTGAAGGCCCAGTTCGTTTCGGAGGACGGTGCGCCGCGTCTGGAGCGGGTGATTCCGGCGGCGTTGCTCGTGGTGGGCGTGGTCGGTCTGCTCACTGCGTCCAGGCGGCGGAAGAAGCGCTGACCCCGAGGGCGCGCGTCCCCCTCGCGGCCAGGTAGGTTGCGGGGCGTGAGCGAGAACACCGACGACAAGCTGCCCATCCGGATGCTGCACGACCGTGTGCTGGTCCGGTCCGATTCGCCCGAGGGCGAGCGGCGATCCGGCGGCGGGATTCTGATTCCGGCGACGGCTGCGGTCGGGCGCCGGCTGGGCTGGGCCGTGGTGGTCGCGGTGGGCCAGAACGTGCGGACGGTGGAGCCGGGGGACCGGGTGTTGTACGACCCCGAGGACCGTGCCGAGGTCGAGGTGCGGGGCGTGGCGTACGTGCTGATGCGGGAGCGGGATCTGCACGCGGTCGCCGCGGACCGGTTCGAGGGCTCGGTCGATTCGACGGGCTTGTATCTGTAGGCCGGTGGTCCGCAAGCGGGTGCTCCATGGGCCGGTGGTCCGCAGGCCGGTGGTGTCCGCGTGCCGGTGCTCTGCGGACGGGTGGTTCGCAAGCCGGTGCTGTGCGGCCCGGATGGTGGTGTGCGGGGCCTGGTGACGGTGGTCACCAGGCCCTTTGCCTGTTCTTTGCTACGGTGGTGGGACCCCGACGAGACGCGCCGTACCGGGTTTCCGTAAAGACGACGCACCCGTTCTGTTCCGTGTTCTGTGTGTCGGAGGTGCCGTCGTGGCGTGGGTTCTGCTGGTGGTCGCGGGTCTGCTGGAAGTGGCCTGGTCGATCGGGATGAAGTACACCGAGGGGTTCACCCGGCTGTGGCCGAGTGTGTTCACGGGGCTGGGGATTGTCGCGAGCATGCTGTTGCTGTCGCATGCGGCGCGGACACTGCCGATCGGTACGGCTTACGGGGTCTGGGTCGGCATCGGCGCTGCGGGTGCGGCTGTGCTGGGCATGGTGGTGCTGCATGAGCCGGTGACCGCGGCGCGGATCTTCTTCGTGTGTCTGCTGCTGGTGGCCGTGGTGGGGCTGAAGGCGACTTCGGGTCACTGACGGCCGGGGGCGGCGGGGGCGGCCGGGGCCGCGGGGGCGTGGGTGCCGCGGGCGCCTTCGGGGAAGCCTCCGCCGCCTCCGTTGTCTCCGCCTCCGTTGTCTCCGCCCCCGTTGTTGCCACCCCCGTTGCCCCCGCCTCCGTTGTCTCCGCCGCCTCCGGTACCGCCTCCGTTGCCCGCGCCGCCGTTCGTGGTGCCGCCGCCGGGGCTGTCGGTGTCGCCGGGGGTGGTCTGCGGGGCCGACGGGGTGGTGGGTGCGGTGCTGCTCGGGGCGGTCGGGGGTGTGACGGCCGGGGTGGGGGAGGGCTGTCCGGTGCCGGCGGGGGTGCTGCTCCCCGGGCTGGGGAGCGCCGTCTCGGTGGTGCCGCGCTCCAGGTCGAGGTCGAAGCTCTCGACGGGGGTGCCGCTCAGGGCGGTCCGGGTGTACTGGGCCCAGGTCTGGGCGGGGGCGCCGCCACCATTGATACGAGGCAGGCCGAGTGCTCCGTAGAGCGGCTTCTGGGCGCCGGTGTCGGGGTCCTGGCCCATGACGGCGATGACGGTGGCGAGGCCGGGGGTGTAGCCGGCGAACCAGGCGGCCTTGTCCTCCTCCGCGGTGCCGGTCTTTCCGGCGGAGGGGCGGCCGGAGCCCTGGGCCGCGGTGCCGGTGCCGCCGTCGACGACGCTCCGGAGGATGGAGGTGGTGGTGTCGGCGGCCTCGCGGGTGACGGCCTGGTCGGTGGACCGGCCGGGGAGCTTGACGCTCTCGCCGTCCTTGGTGACCTTGTCGACGAGGACGTGGGCGCCGTGCCTGCCGTGGTTGGCGAGGGTGGCGTAGGCCTCGGTCATGTCGAGGACGCTGGCGGTGGAGGGGCCGAGAGCGATGGAGGGGGAGGCGGTGAGGTCCGGGGTGTCCTGGGGAATGCCCAGGGCGATGGCGGTCCGGCGGACCTTCTCCGGGCCGACGTCCTCGGCCATCTGGGCATAGACGGCGTTGACGGACTTGTCGGTGGCGGTCCGGACGGTGATGGGCCCGTAGCTGCGGTCGTCCTCGTTGGCCGGGGCGTATCCGGTGGGTCCGCCGGGGCCCTGGACCATGCGTTTGTTGGTGCCGTCGTAGATGGTGCTGGGGGTGATGCGGCGGCCGTCCTGGGTGGTGGAGCCGTTGGCGACGGCGGAGGTGAAGACGAACGGTTTGAAGGTGGAGCCGACCTGATAGTCGCGGCGGGTGGCGTTGTTGACGTACTGCCGGGTGTAGTCGATGCCGCCGTACATGGCGAGGACGCGGCCGGTGGCGGGGTCGATGGAGGCGCCGCCGACGCGGACGTTGCGGTCGGCCTTGTTCTTCTTGCTGGTCTTGGACATGACGTTGTCGTCGACGGCTTCGACGAGGGCGTCCTGTTTCTTCTTCTCCAGCGTGGTGGTGATGCGGTAGCCGCGGGTGGCGAGGGTCTTCTCGTCGAGGATGTCGTTCTGGACGAGGTAGTCCTCGACGGCCTGGACGATGTAGCCGCGTTGTCCGGAAAGGCTGTTGGCGGGCTTGACGGGGCCGGGTTCGGGGAAGGTGAGGGCGGCGCGCTCCGCGGCGCCGAGCCATTCCTCCTTGACCATGCCGTTGAGCACGTAGTTCCAGCGGGCGACCGCGGCGGGCTTGTTCTCGGGGTGGGTGACGACGTCGTAGGCGCTGGGGGCGTTGAGCAGGGAGGCGAGATAGGCGCCTTCGGCGGTGGTGATGTCGCCGATGTCCTTGCTGTAGTAGGCCTGGGCGGCGGCCTGGATGCCGTAGGCGTTGCGGCCGAAGTAGCTGGTGTTGAGGTAGCCCTCGAAGATCTGGCTCTTGGACTGTTCGCGATTGAGCTTGATCGCGATGAAGAACTCCTTGATCTTGCGGACGACGGTCTGTTCCTGCCCCAGGTAGTAGTTCTTGACGTACTGCTGGGTGATGGTGGAACCGCCCTGCTTGCCCTTGCCGGTGACGGTGTTCCAGCCGGCCCGGACCATCGCCTTGATGTCGACGGCGCGTTCGGAGTAGAAGTCGCGGTCCTCCGCGGCGAGGGCGGCGTGCTGGACGGTGAGCGGGACCTGGGCGAGTTTGATGTTCTCCCGGTTCACTTCGCCGTCGCGGGCGATGACGCTGCCGTCCTTGTAGAGGTAGACGTTGGACTGGGCGGTGGCGCTGGCGTTGGCGGGCGGGATGTCGACGAGCTGGTAGCCGGCGATGAGGCCGCCGATCAGGACCAGTGCGATGAGGAGGAGCCCGCCGAGGACCATGCGCCAGGTGGGGACGGCGCGGCGCCAGCCGGTGCGTGGGGGGCGCTTGGGCTTCTTCCGCTTCTTCGCGCCGGTGGTGTCCGTGGCCGGGGTGCCCTGTCCCGCGGGGGCGGCGGCGTCGGCAGACAGGTCTCTGGGGGTCCAGCGCCGGTCGTCGGGGTCCCCGTTCTGCTGCTGTGGCTCGTCGCTCATGTCGGTGCAGACTCCTCGGCCGCGGTCAGTTCTCCCATAGTGCACTTTTCTGTCGAATAACTATCGGATCGACCTTCGTAAAGCGGTCGCGGCGGTTGCCCCGACTGGGCTATGCTCCTGCGCTTTGGTGTCCGCGCTCGGCGGGGCACCCCGATCGTGGGGGGTGGTTGTGGTGCGGCTCTACGCGGTGGTGGCGGCGGGCGGGTTCCGGCGCTATGCCACGTACCGGATCGAGACGGCCGCGGGGGTGTTCACCAACACCGTCTTCGGTTTCGTGCTGGCGTACACGTACGCGGCGCTGTGGGACGAGCGTCCACAGCTCGGCGGTTACGACATGTCGCAGGCGCTCACCTACGTGTGGCTGGGTCAGGCGCTGCTGATGACCTGCGTGATGATGGGCGGCGGTTTCGAGAACGATCTGATCGAGCGGATCCGTACGGGTGATGTCGCGGTCGATCTCTACCGGCCCGTCGACCTGCAACTGTGGTGGCTGGCAGGTGACTTGGGCCGGGCGGCGTTTCATCTGCTGGGGCGCGGCATCGTGCCGATGGTGTTCGGCTCGCTGGCCTTCGATCTGGCGATGCCCGAGTCGCCGGGGACCTGGCCGGCCTTTCTGCTCGCTG
The DNA here is from genome assembly GCF_055568375.1 of Streptomyces sp. NPDC026062. NCBI lineage: Bacteria > Bacillati > Actinomycetota > Actinomycetes > Kitasatosporales > Streptomycetaceae > Streptomyces > Streptomyces sp. NPDC026062. Next base: position 32,750 of record NZ_JBVHOQ010000014.1, on the reverse strand, counting down.
TGGCGCTGGGGGTCGTGGTGAGTTTCGCGATCCGCTATCTGGTCGCGCTGTCGGCGTTCTGGCTGATGGACGGGGCGGGGGCGGCGCAGATGGCGTTCCTGGCGGGGATGTTCTTCTCCGGGATGCTGCTCCCGCTGAATCTGTTCCCGGGGCTGCTGGGTGAGGTGGCGCGGGCGCTGCCGTGGTCGGCGCTGCTCCAGGTGCCGGCCGATGTGTTCCTCGGCAAGCACACGGGGTGGGGGCTGGTGCGGGTGTACGCCTTCCAGGCGGGCTGGGCGCTGGTGCTGCTGCTGGCAGGGCGGGTGCTTCAGTCGGTGGCGACGCGGAGGGTGGTGGTCCAGGGTGGCTGAGGTGGCGGACGCGGTGGTCGGGGACGCGCCCGAGGCGGTCTTCGTTCCCCGGTCGCGGGTGGCCGAGGGGGTCCGGGCGTACGGGCTGATCGTCGCGATGTGGCTGCGCTCGACGATGGCGTACCGGGCGTCGTTCGCGATGATGGCGCTCGGGAACTTCGCGGCGACGGCCTTCGACTTCGTCACGATCGTGCTGATGTTCTCGCACGTGGACGTGTTGGGCGGGTACACGCTGGCGGAGATCGCCCTGCTCTACGGGGCGGCCGGCACGGCGTTCGGGCTGGCCGATCTGCTGATGGGGTCGATGGACCGGCTGGGGCAACGGGTACGGGACGGCACGCTGGACACCCTGCTGGTGCGGCCCGTTCCGGTGATCGCGCAGGTGGCGGCGGACCGGTTCGCGCTGCGCAGGCTGGGGCGGGTGACCCAGGGGCTGCTGGTGCTCGGGTACGCGCTGGTGACGCTGGACATCGAGTGGACCGCGGCGAAGGTGCTGATGGTGCCGCTGATGGTGCTGAGCGGGGCGGCGATCTTCGCGGCGGTGTTCGTGGCCGGGGCGGCCTTTCAGTTCGTCGCTCAGGACGCCTCGCAGGTGCAGAACGCCTTCACGTACGGAGGGGCGACGCTGCTCCAGTACCCGCCGTCGGTCTTCGCGGCGGATCTGGTGCGCGGGGTGACGTTCGTCGTGCCGCTGGCGTTCGTGAACTGGCTGCCGTGCCTGTATGTGCTGGGCCGGGACTATCCGCTGGGGCTGCCGGACTGGGTGGCGTTCCTGCCGCCGCTGGTGGCCGGGGTGTGCGGTGCGGGCGCGGGTCTGGCGTGGCGGGCGGGGCTGCGGGCGTACCGGAGCACGGGAAGCTGACGGAACGATGGGCGTGCCGGGGGCGGAGGTTGACGTGACCGAGGGACTGCGGGCGGGAAGGGCGAAACGGGTAATGGATACGGACTTCATCGAACTCGACGGTGTCGAGAAGGTCTTCGACGTCCGGCGCAGGACGGGGTTCCTGCGCAGCGAGCGGCGTGAGGTGCGGGCCGTCGACGGCATCGGTTTCCGCGTGGCCCGGGGCGAGATGGTCGGTTACATCGGCCCGAACGGGGCGGGGAAGTCGACGACGATCAAGATGCTGACCGGGATCCTCACCCCGAGCGCCGGCTCGCTGCGGGTGGCGGGAATCGACCCCTCACGGGAGCGTACGAGGCTGGCGCAGCGCATCGGTGTGGTCTTCGGCCAGCGCACCACGCTGTGGTGGGACCTGCCGCTGCGCGATTCGTACCGGCTGGTCCACCGGATGTACCGGATTCCCGATGACCGCTTCCGGGCCAACATGGACCGCTGTATCGAACTCCTGGATCTGGGCGCGCTGTTGGATGTACCGGTGCGGCAGCTCTCGCTGGGGCAGCGGATGCGTGGCGATATCGCGGCGGCGCTGCTGCACGATCCGGAGGTGCTGTATCTGGACGAGCCGACCATCGGCCTCGATGTGGTGTCGAAGGCCAAGGTCCGAGGATTCCTGCGGGACTTGAACGCGGAACGCGGTACGACGGTGCTGCTCACCACCCACGACCTGACCGACATCGAGCAGTTGTGCAAGCGGGTGATGGTGATCGACCACGGCCGTCTGATGTACGACGGTTCACTCGCCGGGCTGCACGAGGTGGGCGGGAGCGAGCGGATGCTCGTGGTGGATCTGGAGTGTGAACTCCCGCCGATCCGGCTGGAGTCGGAGCCTTCGGTGCGCACGGTGAAGGTGGAGGGGGTGCGGCAGTGGCTGGCGTTTCCGGCGTCGGCTTCGGCGGCGCCACTGGTGGCGCGGATCGCCGCCGACTACCCGTTGATGGACCTTTCGGTCCGGGAGCCGGACATCGAGGCCGTGATCGCGAAGATGTACGCGTCGGCGAGTGGTCGGTAGCGCGGTGACGGGAGCGGACGCGTTCAATAGGCTGCACGGCATGACAAGTGAACTTCCGGAAATGCGTGCCTCCGATGCCGAACGTGAACGGATCGCCGAGATTCTGCGTGAGGCGTTGGCCGAGGGACGGCTGGAGATGGAGGAGTTCGAGACCAGGCTCGACGCCGCCTACAAGGCCCGCACGCACGGCGAGCTCGAACCTCTCGTGCGCGATCTGCCGCGGCCCGGTGGAACGGTGGCGCCGGTGGCTGCCGGGGGGCGGCCCGGGACGGGGTCGATGGCCCGCTGGTCGGACCGGATCGGCAAGCCGGCGACGTCCGGTGGCGGCTTCGCGTTCTGGGGCGGGTTCAGGCGCCAGGGGAACTGGACCGTCGGCCGGGTGTTCACCGCGTTCGCGATGTGGGGCGGCGGCACCATCGATCTGCGCGAGGCGGACTTCGAGGCTTCCGAGGTGGTCATCCGCTGCTTCACGATCATGGGCGGCATCCATGTGACGGTTCCCCCGGACCTGAACGTGGACGTCCGGGGGATCGGCATCATGGGCGGTTTCGGGGAGGACTCGAAGGATGTGGGGATGCCCGCGCCGGATGCTCCCCGGGTGCGGATCACCGGCTTCGCGCTGATGGGCGGGGTCGGGGTGGAACACAAGCGGAGCAAGGCGGAGAAGCAGCGCCTGCGGGACGCGGAGCGCCTGGGGCTGGACAAGGGGTGAGGGCGGGCGGCCGGCAGGACGGGTCCGAAGACCCGGCCGCCCGCCGCCGCGCTCCCGCAGCGCGCCCGGAAGCCCGCCCAGAAGCCCGCCCGGGCCCGCCCGGGCCGCCCGGCGACCCGCTTGGGCGCGTCCGACGACTCGCTACAGCGCGTCCGACGACGGCCGGACGCGCAGCAGCTCGGCCACATCGGGCAGGGAGCCCAGGCGCCGGTAGCCGGCGTCGTTCAGGTGGACGTGATCGCCGGAGTCGTAGGCCGGCAGCAGCCGGTCCGGGTGCGAGGGGTCGCGTACCGCGTTCTCGAAGTCGAGGACCTCGTCGAAGATCCCGCCGGCCCGGATCGTCTCGTTGACCTGGGCATGTACGACGTTCTGGGCGGGGGTCCAGTTGCGGTAGCCCTCGTACGGCATCAGGGTCGTGCCGATGACCCGCAGCCCTCGGGCGTGCGCGCGCTCGGTCAGGGTGCGCAGGGCGTCCGTGATCCGGGCGGGGTCCGCCTCCCGGGGGAAGGCCTGGAGGTCGTTGATGCCGAGGGCGATGATGACGGTCTTCGCCCCGGTGATGTCCAGGACGTCCCGGTCGAAGCGGTCGAGGGCGCGCTGTCCGATGCCGTCGAGCAGGATGCGGTTGCCGCCGATGCCCTGGTTGACCACCGCGTACCGGCCGTGCAGACGGTCGGCGAGGACGTCGGGCCAGCGGCTGTTCGTGTCGGTGGTGGAGCCGCTGCCCGCGGTGAGCGAGTCGCCGAACGCCACGAGGGTCCCGGTGGCGGTCTCGGCCCGCACGTCGACGGCGGTGAGGTAGCGCCAGTCCGTGGTGCGCCGGACGCCCTGCGGGTCCTCGACGAAGGACGTCTGGTGGCTGTTGGGGTGGACGGTGACCGGGCCCCGGGCGGTGGGGGTGCGCAGGGTGACGACGAGATCGGAGTCGGCGGCGACCGGGACGACGACGGGGTCGCTGATGATCTGCCCGCCGACGGCGACGGTCGCGGAGGGCGCCCTGCGGAACGTGACGGGGAGGGCGTTCACGGTGACGCTGTCGACGAGCAGCGGATGCGTCCCGAAGAGGTTGGACAGGGTGATGCGGGCCGCGTCGCCGCCGACGCTGGTGTGCACGACGTTACGGATGGTGCGCAGGGCCGGGTCCGTGCTCGGGTCCGGTTCGGTCATCCCCATCACGGGGGCCGCCGCCCAGGTGGCGAGCCAGCGGCCGGTGGAGTGGGCCGGTGCGGCGGGGGTACGGGCCACGCCCTGCGGACCGGAGGCGACGACCGTGTTCGCCGGAGATCCGGAGAACAGCAGAGAGCCCGCGAACGCCACGACGGCGGCGAGCGCGGCGGTGCCCGCCATGAGGGTTATCAGCAGGGCGTACTCGCGGCGCCTGGACATGGACGGTATTTCTCCTCGTTCGTAAGCGGGCCGCAACCATGATGCGGCAGAGCGCGGGGAACTCGACATGCGGCCCGGGAGTAGGTCAGTCAGGACGCTTTGTAGAGAATGCCTACGGGGCGCCGGGGGTGACGGTTACGCGGACGGGTGGAGCGGATGGAACGGATCGAAGGCACGGACGAGGACGCGGCGGCCGGCACCGGCACGGGCGCGGGCGGCCCGGGCACGGGGCCCGGACGACGGCCGGGCGCCCGCCCGTCGGCGTCCCTCGCCTCGTTCGCGTACACCGCGGCGGACGAGGAGAAGCGGCGTGGCGTACGCCGTATGAAGACCACGGCCACCGGCCTCCTTCTGCTGGTCGCGCTCGTGTACGTCCTCGCCACCTGGGCGAAGAACGAGGGTGTGGGCGGCTGGCCGGGCTTCGTCGCAGCGGCCGCCGAGGCGGGCATGGTGGGTGCGCTGGCTGACTGGTTCGCCGTCACGGCCCTCTTCAAGCGTCCGCTCGGACTGCCGATTCCGCACACCGCCATCATTCCCACGAAGAAGGACCAGCTGGGGGCCTCACTCGGTTCCTTCGTCGGCGAGAACTTTCTGTCGGGCGGGGTGGTCCGCGACCGGATCCACTCGCTGTCCATCGGGGGGCGGCTGGGTGCCTGGCTCGCGGAGCCGGAGCACGCGGACCGGGTCACGGCCGAGCTGTCGACCGCGTTGCGGGGTGCGCTGACCGTACTCCGTGACGCGGATGTGCAGGCAGTGGTGGGTGAGGCGATCACCCGGCGGGCGAACGCGGTGGAGGTCGGTCCCGGCCTCGGGAAGATGCTGGAGAAGATCGTCGCGGACGGCGGCCACCGCAAGGTGGTGGACCTGGTCTGTGTGCGGGCGCACGACTGGCTGGTGGAGCACAACGACTCGGTGATGGACGCGGTGCAGGGCGGTGCGCCGGGCTGGACCCCCCGGTTCGTCGACAAGCGGGTGGGCGAGCGGGTCTACAAGGAACTGCTGCGGTTCGTCACGGAGATGCGTGACATGCCGGGGCATCCGGCACGCGCTTCGATCGACACCTTCCTCACGGACTTCGCCGCGGATCTCCAGACGGACTCGGAGACCAGGGCCCGGGTGGAGCGGCTGAAGTCGGAGATCCTGGGGCGCGGCGAGGTCCAGGACGTCATCGCCTCGGCCTGGTCGTCCGTCCGCACGATGGTGATCGCGGCGGCGGAGGACGAGCGGAGCGAGCTGCGGCTGCGGGCGCGCGCCTCGCTGATGGCCCTGGGCGCCAGGCTGGCGACGGACGGGCGGCTCCAGGCGAAGCTGGAGGGCTGGGTGGAGGACGCGGCGGTGTATGTCGTGACGACGTACCGGGCGGAGATCACCTCGCTGATCAGCGACACGGTGGCCGGCTGGGACGCGGACCAGACGTCGAAGAAGATCGAGGCCCACATCGGCCGTGACCTTCAGTTCATCCGGATCAACGGCACGGTGGTGGGTGCGCTGGCGGGGCTGGTGATCTATTCGGTGTCGCGGGCGTTCGGGGCCTGAGGCCGGGGGGCCGAGGGCCGGAGGCACGAGCGGCCGGGGGCGGTGTTCCGTACGGGCGTGAACCCGGCCCCGTACGGAACGAACGTACGGAACATCCCGCCAGGCAGCCGCATAGGCCCCCATGCCGCCCGGACCGCTGAGGGCGCCCGGACCGCTCAGGCCGCGCGGCGGGTGACGGCCCAGGACGCGGCGGCCACCGTGCCCGCCACGATGAACACCGCGGGCCAGGCGCCGACCTTCTTCGCCAGGGGGTGCGACCCCGCGAAGGCGGCCACATAGGCGGTGGTCAGCGCGGCGGCGGCGCGCGGCCCCGCCTGCCGGTTCCACTCGTACGCCGCGACGCCGCCCGCCGCGGCGAGCGCCACCCCGCCCAGCGGACGCTTCCGGGTCCACCGCGCCACGGCGTAACCGCCGACCAGTCCGCCCGCCGCCACCGCCGCTGCCGGAACCTTCGCCATCGCAGCCACCTCAGCCTTCTCGTAGATATCGCCGTACGCGCGGCGTATCGCCCGTACCGGCTCCCGGGACCGAGGCTAACGCGGCTTTCCGGCGTTCCGCCGCCGAGGGGGTGCACAGGCGTTTACCATAGGGGTGAACAAACGTGCACCCCCATGCCTTCCGGCAGCCGAGCACCGTACGGAGACACATGCCCGCGGACATACCGGTCCCAGCCGCCCCCGCGACCCCCGACGTCCGGGCGCCGCACCCCCGCTTCGCCGTCGGCGTGCTGGCCTTCTGCGGGGTGGTCGTCGCGGTCATGCAGACGATCGTCGTCCCGCTGCTCCCGCACATCCCCGAGCTGACCGGTGCCACGCCGACAGCCGCGAGCTGGCTGGTCACCGTCACCCTCCTCACCGGTGCGGTCTTCACCCCGGTCCTCGGCCGGGTCGGTGACATGTACGGAAAACGCCGGGTGCTGGTGGCCTCGCTCGGAGTGCTGGTCGTGGGCTCGGTGCTGTGCGCGGTCAGCTCCCACATCGGGGTACTGATCACCGGCCGCGCCCTTCAGGGTGCGGCGATCGCCGTCGTACCGCTGGGCATCAGCATCCTGCGCGACGAACTGCCGCCCGAGCGGGTCCTGTCCGCCGTCGCGCTGATGAGCTCGACCCTGGGGATCGGCGCCGCGGTCGGCCTGCCCGTCGCGGCCCTCGTCGTGGAGAACTTCGACTGGCACACCATGTTCTGGGTCTCCGGCGTGATCGGACTCATCGACATCGCACTGGTGCTGCGCTGTGTACCGGAATCCCCCCTGCGCTCCCGCGGCCGTTTCGACGCGGTCGGTGCGCTGGGCCTGTCCGCCGCGCTCGTCTGCCTGCTGCTCGCGGTCACCCAGGGCGCCGACTGGGGCTGGGGCTCGGTACGGACGGTGGGGCTGCTCGCGACGGCCGTGGTCGTGGCCCTGCTCTGGGGCGTGTACGAGCTCCGCGCGGCGACGCCCATGGTCGACCTGAGGATCTCGGCGCGTCCGGCCGTCCTGCTCACCAACGTCGCCGCGCTGCTGATCGGCTTCGCGTTCTACGCGAACTCGCTGGTCACCGCCCAGATGGTGCAGGAGCCGAAGTCCACCGGTTACGGGCTCGGCGCCTCGCTCGTCGTCAGCGGACTGTGCCTGCTGCCGGGCGGGGTGGCGATGGTGGCCCTGTCGCCCGTCTCGGCCCGGATCTCCGCCCAGCACGGCCCCAAGGTCAGCCTCGCGCTCGCCTCCGGGGTCATCGCCGTCGGCTACGGGGTCCGGTACTTCACCAGTCACAGCCTGTGGCTGATCGTCGCGGGCGCCACGGTCGTCGCCGCGGGCACGGCCATCGCGTACTCGGCGCTGCCCGCCCTCGTGATGCGCGGAGTCCCGGTCAGTGAGACGGGCGCGGCCAACGGTCTGAACACCCTCATGCGGTCGATCGGGCAGGCCTTCTGCAGTGCGACGGTCGCCGCGGTCCTGGCCGGCTTCACCTTCCGGGCGGGCGGCAGGACCGCCCCGACGCTCCACGCGTACCAGCTGGTCTTCGTCATCGCGGCGGGCGCGGCACTCGCGGCCCTGGCCGTCACGCTGTTCCTGCCGGGCCGGAAGCCGGCCGGTGCGGGTACGGTCGAGGAGAGCCGCAAGGCACCGGACACCCGCGAGGAGGGTGTGCGGACGGCAGAACTCCAGGAGGGCGCATGACCGGCGGCCAGGCTACCGCGACGGCCCCCGTACCCGCGGAGGCGGGCAGCGGCCGGGACGCGATCCTTCTCGCCGCGCGACGGGCGTTCACCAGGCGCCCGTACGCCGAGGTGACCATCCGGCAGATCGCGGCGGACGCCGGTGTGAGCCCGTCCCTCGTGGTCAAGCACTTCGGCCGCAAGGAGGAACTCTTCAACACCGTGGCCGACTTCGGCCCGGCGGCCGCCGAACTCCTCGACGCCCCGCTCGACGTCCTGGGCCGCCACATGGTCGTCGCTCTGGTGACGTACCGCCGCGCGTTCACGTCGGACCCGCTTCTGCGCGTCGTCTTCTCCCTCGGCAACCAGGACGAACGCTCCCTGCTCCGGGACCGCTTCCACGAACAGGTCACCGACGCCCTGACCGCCCGGCTCCCCGGCCACGACCGCGCCCTGCGCGCCGAACTCCTGGCCGGCCACCTCCTGGGCCTCGGCGCGACGCTCAGCCTCCACCGCGAGGGCGCGGGGGCGTCCGCGACGCCGGAGCGCATCGCGGACCTGTACGCGCCGGCGCTCCAGCGGCTGATCACGGGCTGAGCGCGGAAACGTCCCGTGCGGGGCGGGGTGGGGGTGTCGGACAGGGCGTGAGGCGGAGAGGTATGGTCTGGGCCAGCCGACGAGGGGGGCCTCACATGTCTGTTCGTATCCGCATGTCCACTGCCGTACTGGCCATGACGGCCGTAGCCCTGGTGGGCACCCTGGCCGGCTGCACCGAGGCGAGCACGTCGCAGGGGCCCGGGGGCGATGTCCCGTACGTGGCACCATCGGCGAACGCGTCGGCGGCGGCCGTTCAGATGGCGAAGGACGAGGCGTCGGCGGCGGAGAAGGCGAGCGCCGATGAACAGGCGGAGCTGGACGCGGCAGCCCGCAGGCCCGCTCGCGTACCCGATGCCTTCGCCGGCCTTCAGGCCACGTACCAGGACGGCTGCACCCCCGGAGGCGCGAACTGCGCCTACTTCCTCGGCCGGGTGAACGACGAACTGAACCGCCTGGACAGGTCGATGAGGGCCGGGGACGACGGACCGCACCACTTCAAGGAGCCGCTGGCCCGGATCGGCGCACTGCGAACCGCGCTGGCCGGCGACAGCTCCACGGCCAACCTGGAGAAGCACCGCGAGCAGCTGATCGGCACGCGTGACCGCGTCAACGCGTGGATGCAGGGCCATCCGGAGGACTACCGCTGACGAGCGGGGCCGCCGCCCCCGGCCCTCCGCACGCCCGGCCGCGTCGGCCCACTCGGCCCACCGCGGTCCGGAGCGGGCGAACGGGGTGGGGTCCGGGACGGACGTCCCGGACCCCACCCCGCGAACACCGGGTCAGCCCGCCGCGTTGCGCCAGACGGTCACGTCCACCGTGATGTACGTACTGGGCGAGTCGTCGGACGAGTGGCCCTGGTAGGTCAGGAGGGCCATGTGCCCCGACCCCGTGGTGATGCAGACCTGGCGGTCCTTGGAGAGCTTGTCCACGTAGATGCTCGTGGCGAACCGGGTCTCCGCGCGGCAGACCGCGAGTGACCCCGCCTGGCCCGCGTCGAGTCGCACCAGGGTCCCGTCGGTGTCCGCGTCGAGGTGACCGCCGGTGCTGAAGTAGATCAGCTGGGAATCACCGTTCTCGCCCTCCTTCGGCTTGAGTTCGTTGTCCTCGAGCGTCAGGTTGTACCCGGAGGTGAGGTTGATGCCGGTGAACACCTCGGCCTCGGGGTCCCCCTTGGCGGAAGGCATCGGATCGGTCCCTGCGCCCCCGTCTCCCGGCCCGCCGTTGTCCTCCGTGCCGGCGGCGGGCGACGAACCGCCCTGCCGGGGGGTGCTCTTGTCCTTGGGCGATTCGCTGCTCTGCGACGACTTCCCGTCGTCGTCCTTCAGCAGGAGGTACGCCGTTCCGCCGCCCGTCACACCGACGACGAGCGCCGCGGCGAGGGCGAGGGCGGCGATCCGGCCGCCGCGGCGCTTGGCGGGCTGGGGCGCGGCAGGTCCCTGGGGCGGCAGATGCCCGGGGTGCGTCTGGGCCTGCACCGGATACGCGCCCGCGCCCGTGGACGGGGAGGGGGATGCGGAGGGGGATGTGGATGGAGTCTGCGCGTGCGGATACGGCTGCGGCTGCGGGGCCTGTCCGTGTTCCTGCCCCTGTCCCGCTCCTTGCCCCTGAACCGGATTCGGGGTCTGCGGATACGGGGTGTGCGGGGTCTGCGGCGACTGGCCGGCCGACGGAGTGACGGGCGGACCGTACCCGGGAGGCGGGGTGACGGGCGGACCGTATCCGGGGGGCGGGGTGCTCGGGGCGGGCGCCGTGGGCGAATAGCCGACCGACGGGGCGACGGCCGGGGCGGCGGCCGGAGGCGGCGGGGTCTGGACCGGTGCCGGGGCAGCCGCCCGTACGGTGATGTCGGCGGCGACCGGGCTCGGCAGCCAGTCCTCGGGGCGCCGCAGCACCGTCTCCGCGTTCGCGGTCTGGCACAGCGTGATGACCTCGGCGACCGAGGGCCTGGCCTCCGCCTCCTTGGCCAGGCAGCGGCTGACGAGCTCCATCAGCCGTTCCGGGACACCTGTGAGGTCCGGCTCCTCGTGGACGATCCGGTAGAGCACTCCGTGCGAGGTCCCCTCGCCGAAGGCCGGTGACCCGGTGGCCGCGTACGCCGCGACCTGGCCGAGCGCGAAGATGTCGGTGGCCGCGGTGACCCGGCGCCCCGCCGCCTGCTCCGGGGCCATGAACGACGGTGTGCCGATGGTGACGCCGCTGCCGGTGAGCGAGGTCGCGTCGGCCGCGTACGCGATGCCGAAGTCGATGACGCGCGGCCCGTCGGCCGCGAGCAGTACGTTCGACGGCTTGAGGTCGCGGTGCACGATGCCCGCCCCGTGAATGACGTGCAGAGCCTCCGCCATACCGGCGATCAGCAGCAGCACGGTCTCGACCGGCAGTGCCCCGTGCGCGACGACCGCGTCGGCGAGCGAGGGCCCCGGCACATACGCGGTGGCGAGCCACGGCTGCGCGCTGTCCGTGTCGGCGTCGATGACGGGCGCGGTGAACAGCCCCTGCACCCGCTGTGCGGACTGCACCTCCTGCGTGAACCGCCGCCGGAATTCCGGGTCTTCGCCGAACTCGGGCCGGATCACCTTGATGGCGACGGGCCGGCCGCCGGGCGTGTACGACAGATACACCTTGCCCATGCCGCCCGCACCGAGCTTGGCGGCGAGACGGTACCCGGCGATGGTGGCCGGGTCGTCGCCCGACAGTGGCTGGAAGACCTGGGAGGCGCTGCCCCGGTGTGGCTGATGGCCGCTCATGAACTCGTATCTCCCCCGAAGAGCGCTGCTGTAGAAACGGCACCCTATACAAAATGCTGGGCCGCAGGACGCGCGCTCCACAGGGGCGTTGGCCGCGCGCCACTCATGCCGCACCGGGGCCGACGCGGTAACGCGGCCTCACGCAGGAGAGGCTGTTCCCGTTGTGCTGCGGGAACGCTTGTCCGATCATGACGGTCGGCGGTCGGCGGTCGGCGGTCGGCGGTCGCCAAGGATCGATGGCAGCCCTCGACAGCCCTCGACAGCTCAACAGTCCTCGACAGCCGTCGAACCCGGCTGTGGCCTCGTATGGAACGAAAGGACCTTCGTGCGCAAGCTCGTCTACTTCATCGCCTCCACCCTCGACGGCTTCATCGCCGGGCCGGACGGCGCCGACCCCAGCGGCCCGGACGGGTTCTGGCCGATCCCGGACGACTACGTCGCGCACCTGATCGACGCGTACCCGGAGACCCTGCCGGGACCGGCCCGCACCGCTCTCTCGATCACCGCGCCGGGCACGCACTTCGACACCGCCGTCGAGGGCCGGCGGTCGTACGAGATCGGCCTGCGGGCGGGCGTCACCGACGCGTACCCCCACCTGCGGCACCTGGTGTTCTCCCGCACGCTGGGGGAGAGCCCCGACCCCGCCGTGGAGATCGTCGCCACCGATCCGGTGGCTCGGGTACGGGAGTTGAAGCAGGAGGAGGGCAAGGACATCTGGCTGATCGGCGGCGGCGAACTGGCCGGCGCGCTGTACGACGAGATCGATACGCTCATCGTCAAGATGGCCCCGCTGACGCTCGGTGCGGGTATCCCGCTGTTCTCCGGCAACGTCGGGTTCAACCCGAACAGCTGGACGCTCACGGACCACCAGGTCCTCGGCAGCGGCGCGGTGATCCTCACGTACGAGTGCGCCACCACCAAGCTCACCGTCACCGTGGACGACTGACCGGTCGGGGCGGCTCGGCGAGCCGCGCACGCGAGGGGGCACTCCGGCCCGCCCTCGTCCTCCTGGAGCCGTGACACCGGCCGGTCGTGACACCGGCCGCCCGGGGCGGTTGCCCGGACGGCCGGTGTCACGGTCTCATGGCCTCACGACCGGTCCTCGTGCCGGCATGTCCTTCTGTCGTCGGGCCGTCGGGCCGTCGGGCCGTCGGGCCGTCGGACCTTCGTGCCGCTGCGTCGACATGCCCTCACGTCCGTACGGTGTCTGCGCAGCCGTGCGGCGTCAGGCGGCGGCGCAGGTCGCGCCGCTCAGGGTGAACGCGGACGGGGCCGCGTTCGTACCGCTCTGGCTGCCGGTGAAGCCGACGGTCACCGAGCCGTTCGCGGCGATCGTGGAGGTGTACGAAGCGGGGGCCACGCTCACCGAACCGCCGGTCTGCGTGGGGGTCCCGCCCCACATGTTGGTGACGGTCTGGCCGTTGGCGAAGGCGAAGCCCAGCGTCCAGCCGTCAATGGCGGTGGTGCCGGTGTTGCGGATGGTGATCTCGCCCTGGAAACCGCCCGACCACTCGCCGACGACGCGGTAGCCGACGGAGCAGCCGACGCCCGGGGTGGTGCCGCCCTCGTCCGTGGTGACGCTCGCCGTGGCCGAACGCGCCGAACGGTTGCCGGCGGCGTCGCGCGCGTAGACGGCGAACGTGTACGCGGTGTCGGCGGTGAGACCGGTGACGGCGACGGAGTTGGTGGTGGAGGAGACGACGGCCGTCTCCGTGGTGCCGCTGACGCGGACGACGTCGTACCCGGTCACGGCAACGTTGTCGGACGACGCGGCCCAGGTCAGGGTGGCGGAGTTGGCCGTTACCGCGGAGGCGGCCGGGGTGCCGGGCGCGGTCGGGGCCTCGGTGTCCCCCGAGGTGCCGCCGCCGAAGACGGTGGCCTCGCGGGAGGTCTGGGCGATGCCGTTGGCGCCGTGGAAGATGCGCTCACCCCAGGAGCTGAGCTGCGTGGGGTCGAAGCCGATCGTCAGGTCCAGGATCGGGTCGGTGTTGCCGCTCCAGGACCAGGCGATGTAGCCGAGCTTCAGCCGCTCGGCCTCGGCCATCATGGTGTCCTCGTCCGGGTCCCCGTACTGGTCGGCCGGTCCTCCGAACTCCCCGATGAGGAGCGGCAGTCCGGCGTCGACGAAGGAGTTCAGGTAGTCGGTGACCTTCTGGGCGGTGTTGTAGACGCTGTACATGTGGATCGAGAAGATCAGGTTGCCGGTGGTGTCGGCGTCGTAGACGGTCTGGGCGTTGTCCCGCATGACGCCCTGCCAGTCCTGGCCCCAGTTGGGGGCGTCCACCATGATCGTGTGGGCGAACCCGGCGGCGCGCAGCTTCTGGATCGCGGTGGTCGTGGGCGCGGTCCAGCCCGCGGGGTCGGTGTTGCCCCAGGGCTCGTTGCCGATGTTGATGATGACGTAGTCCTCCTGGCCGGCGAGGACGTCCTTCAGGCTGATCCAGTAGTCGGCGGCGTGATCGAGCGTGCCGGCGGCGGAGTCCTCCCCGTAACCCGTGGTGTCGTGCACCTCGAGTACGCAGATGAGCCGGTTGGCCTTGCACTGGGCGATGACGGCGGCCACGTCGTCGGGGCCGTTCTTGCTCCAGCGGAAGCCGTCGGAGAGAACGACACGGACGGTGTTGGCGCCCGTCGCCTTGATGTCGGCCAGCGACTGGGTCTCGCCGGGGTACCAGGTGTGGGCGTGGTTGACCCCGCGCATGACGAAGTCGTTGCCGTTGCCCTCGACCAGTCGGCCGTCGCTGATGTGCAGCCCGGTCGCGGCGGCGGTGGCGGCCTGCCCGGTGGTGACTGGCTGCGCGGTGGTGGCCTGTGCCGGGGCGAGACCGCCGAGGGCGAGGAGCCCGAGGACGGTGGCCAGGACGGTCAGGAGGACGGTGACGGGACTCTTGTGGCTTGAGCTTCTCGCTGTGCTCCGTGCTGTTCTCACTGCGGCTCCAGAGGGGTGGGCGAATCAGGAACTGAGCATCGACAGGCTTGCCTTGGGGTGGTGGGAGCGCTCCCACATTTGCGCGCTCCCATGAAGCCATTCAGTCAGGGGCACGTCAAGAGATCCGGCAGGGCGGGTGGCGCCGAGGCGGGGGCGAGGTGGGGGGCCAGGCAGGGCCGAGGTGGGGCCGAGGGGAGGGGTGAGGTGGTGCCGAGGTGGGGCCGAGGGGAGGGGCGAGGTGGTGCCGAGGTGGGGCCGAGGGGAGGGGTGAGGTGGTGCCGAGGTGGGGCGCTGTCAGGCGTGGGCGCTGGATCTCTTGGCGGCTGAGGCGGTGCTCCGTCAGGCGGGTACGTCGCGCCCCCAGGTCGCCGCGGCGCGGTGTGCGGCCCCGGGCCGTGGGTGTGGTGGATGTGGAGGCTTTGTGCGTGGCCGAAAGGGGAGGGACTCCCGTCGGCTCCGGCCATATGGTCGCGGCGCCCCGCCCCGCCGTGCCCTTGATGAGCCCGGTCGGCAAAGCGAAGGGCCTGCCGGGCTTTCGTGCCCCCGGTCATGGTGTGGGTGCGCGGGCCCATGCTCGGGCGGGGGCGTCCCGGCGCTATCGCCCTGTGTCTCGTGCTCGCGGCCGGGGCCGCTGCCGGCGGACCTCGGTATCCGGACTGCCGTGCCCATGGGGAATGCCGGCAGGTGCATCAGCTGCGGGGGCGGCGGAGCAGAGAAAGGGAACAGCTTCGGCGGTTCACGCGGACCTGATCGGCGCGAAACGCGTCAACGGGTGTCGTTCATGCGCCACTCTTCGCGATGATCGAGCGGGCAGTCTTCATCTGAGAAGCATGGAGATTCTTGAGATCGGTGAGATCTTTCATGTTCTCTGCGATTTTGGCCTCTTGGATGGCGGATTCCACTCCGACCCAGACTCGCACGAGGTCGGTCTTCTGCTTGCAGCCGATGTCGGCGAGTGCCAGTCGCTTCTCCTCCGCAGAGGCAGCCGGCTTCCCCGCGAATTCATTGGCCGGATCCAGGGGGGAAGAATATGTGAACCCCTTCTCTGCCATGCATTGTGACCAGTGCTTCAGGACGGAAACCACTTCAGGGTCGGCAAGGGACTCCTTGAAGCCCGTGAGGGCGATATTCTGGGCGGTTGCGGCACCCTTGGAATCCATGGAGATTCCGCGCAGGGAGCCGGCGGCCTCGCCCGCGCATCCACCGGCCGGAACGGGGACCCGCTTCCCGCCCACTTCCACCACCTGTGTGCCTACGGGTTCCTGCTCCGGGTGCAGACTTCCCATGAGGACCAGTAGTTCACGCTGCGGAAGGGCTTTATTCGTTGCTGTGGGAGTCGATGGTTGATGATATCCGAGCTCTTTGGCCTCTTTTGTGCTCGTGATTCCGTAACGCCGATCGGATCCGGATGCGAGGCGGGGGCGTACGGGTGTGTAGGGAAGATCGAACCGAGCCATGCACTGTGCGGTTGCCAGGCTCTCGGCCTTCGAGAGCAGCACGCTTTCGTCCGTCGTGAAACTGTAGTGAGATATGGGCAACTGGAAGGAAGGTCCGTCCTCGGCCGACTGCGACGGCGTATCGCTCTTGGGTGCCGGTGAGTTCGTGCTGTCCGCCCGGTCTCCGGCTTCCCCGCACGAGACGGTCAGGAAGAGCATTCCTGACGATATCGCCATGACGGCAATCCGTCGTGCATGATCCGGCCTGCCGGGACGGTGCGTTCTCCGAGATGTTCTCGCGGGCGTTCCTTCGGGCGTTTCCTCGGATGTTGTCAGGGACGTTGTCTGGGACATTCTCGCTGAACCCCTTGCGCCATGGGAATGATCGAGTCACTTCGGGCCGGAGCGCACGTAGCCGCCGCGGCAGCCTGTACGGGCTGTCCGGACGGCGGCTACGGCAGGTCGGGGCACATCCCGCAGTCGGCCCATTTCTGGCCGACGAATAACCTGCTGGTGAAATCAGAACGTCATCTGCCCGGGGTCGTCCAGCACCGGTCCGGGGCAGTCGCATGTGGAATACGCGGAAAGTTGCGGCGCTTCAGGGGTGCGTCAGAACGCGTAGCAGCCGGACGGCTTGCTGTTGGTCGGGAAGTACGACGCGTTCTCGTTGTACGTATTCACCAGCCTGCTGGCCGAATGGTTGGCGGCGATCGAGTCGCACGGACCTTGGCCGCCGCTGTTGTAGTAAACGGTTCCCCAGTCCGAGAAGATCGACAAGTACTTGGCCGAGGCCGCGTTGTTCTTCACGGCCGTGCCCTTACCTGCTCCGGTCGTCAGGAACTTGTCTCCCGCGAAATCGCTCCTCTGGCCACCCCAGTAGGAAACGCTCGAACCCTGCTTTCCGCTGTTGTAGTAAAGGACTATGCAGTATCCGTGCGCTGATATGTCTCCGCAGCTTGTGGTCGGATCTGCCGAGGCCGCGGCCGGCGATGCCAGGGCCAGTCCGGTACCGGCGGCTACGGCGAAGGCGGTGATTGCCTTGGCTATGCGCTTCGATCTCATTGCTGAGTTGTCCCATCAAAGAATGGTCATACTTCAGCTCGGATGGAGCTGAAGTTCCTCGCGGCGGAGGCTTTCGGGGGCCATGCTAGGCCTACTTCTGGCCAAATTGATGTGGTGGACATTGAATGAGGGCAGTTTGGCTGGATTCATTCGCTGACTCTGAGTCACCGCCCTCTCTTCCTTCTGTTTTGGGCGACTGATTAGGGGTGCCCTGCTCGGCCCGAATACCGGAATGGCCTATTCCTGTCTCTTTTCGATCCGGACTCCCGGCGGGGTCGGTTGGTTTCTGTGAAGTCGGTCCGTGAGGTGGTGAGTGGCCTTGGAATCTTTCCTTCCGGATTCAGATGTGCGGATATCGCCAGATAAAGTGTGCCGACTTCGGGCGGCTGAAGAGTGCGCACTTTCGGGGTGTGGCCGCCGATGGCGTGACAGCGGCGAGTCCGCTGCGCGCCAGGCTCCCCGTGCCGGGGGAGGAGGGATGCCCGCTCCGAACCTTTCCGGAGAGCCGGCTCGTCGGCGCTGGTGAGGATCGTGCGAGTTGTGCGAGTTGTGCGAGCTATATAGGTTCTGTCGATTGTGCGGGTCAGGCGGCTTGTGCGGGGCGCGGATGATGCGGGGTGCGAGTGGTGAGTGGCGGGGCGCGGGTGGTGCGGGTCGGGAGGGTCGTGCACATGGTTGCCGGAGCGGGTCGGCCTGGAATCCGGGGTTGTGGTTGCCGTTGCGGCAGCTTCTACCGTCCTGATCAGGGCCGGAGAGACCGGCCCGGCGATGCGTGAGTGAGGGGCGGGCCATGGAGTGGCCGATCGCAGAGGTCGCCCGGATGTCGGGCGTGACGGCCCGGACCCTGCGGCACTACGACGAGATCGGTCTGCTGCCGCCGGCCCGGATCGGCGCGGGCGGCTACCGCCACTACGGCGAGCGCGAGCTCCTGCGGCTGCAACAGATTCTCGTGCTGCGGGCGCTCGGCCTCGGGCTGCCCGAAGCCGGCCGGATCCTGAACGAGCAGGTCGACGAGGCGGAGGCCCTGCGCGGTCACCACCGGAGGCTGCTGGAGGAGCGGGACCGCCTCGACGCCCTGGCCGGCACCGTCTCCCGCACGATCGCCGAACTGGATCAGTCCAGAAGGGACGGAAAACCCATGAGCATCAACCGACCGGAGAACCTGTTCGAGGGTGTGCGGCCCTCCCAGTACGAGGACAACATGCGCGACTTCCCCGAGCTTGCCGAGGAGGTCGGACGGCGGGCCGCGACGATGACCCAGGGCGAGGCCGATGCCGGACACCGCGAACGCACCGCGCAGATGATCCGGCTGGCCGAGCTGATGGCCGACGGGCACCGGGCCGACGCCGAACCCGTACAGACAGAGATCGCGGCCCAGTACCGGGCGCTGACACAACTGCGTGCTGTCTCGGCCGAGGAGTACCGCGCGATCGGGCGCGCCTGCGTGGACAACGACGTCTGGCACGCCGCGTACGAGGCGATCGCCCCGGGCCTGGCCGCGTACCAGCGGGACGCCATCGAGGCGTACGCCACCTCCGCGCTCGGCTGACCGGGCCGGGGAGGGGCGGGAGCGGGGCCGTCGCCGCTGTCCTGTCAGGGGCGGGACAGCGGCGACGGCGTCTGCCGAACCGCCCGTGACAGCCTTGCCGTCCCCTTGCCCCGTCCTGCCCTGACGTGACCTTACCTGCCCTTTCCCGTGGCGCCCCGCTCCTCCTCAGACAGGCAGGCCGGACGGAAAGCAGTCCGCGCGAAGCTCCGTTGGCAGATGCCCGGTGTCGTTGTAAAGGAGCAGGGCGGGCGGCCGGCCGGGTGTGTACTCGATGACGGTCAGCGCGGCATTGGCGTGGTACAGGCCTGTCCAGCGCCACTTCGGAGCGTCGAGGGCGTCCCGGACGAGCCAGCAGGTGAGGAAGTTGTGCGTGACGACGAGTTCATGGCGCGGCTGATCGCCGTCCACCGGTCCCGTGAACCGTGCCAGCGCTTCCTGGGCCAGTCCCGGCCCCTGCTCGCGTTCCTCCGCCGGGAACTCGGCCAGCCGACTGAGCGTGCGGTCGGCCGACTCCGTTGGCAGCTCGTGCCGTTGGGGCAGATAGGGGAGGTAGTCGCCGGCCGGTTCGGACACGTGAAGGGGCACGTCGCCGAGCTGCTCGCGGATCAGCTGAGCTGTCTGAGCGGCTCGGGGGAGCGGACCGTGGTGGATGGCCGTGAGCGGGCTGCCCCGCAGCCGCTCTCCCAGGAGTACGGCCTGTCGGCGGCCGTTCTCCGACAGCCCGCTCTCGTCCTCCGAAGCCTCACCGTGCCGGGTGAGATAGAGGTAGCGGGTGGCCGTTCCAGTCATGGGGTGCGATCCTTCGGCAGTTTCGGTGATCTTGCTCGTGTCTGAACGGACGCGGCCACGCACTCGCATGGTTCCTGCGGCAGGCGGGCTGGCGGGCTGGCGGGCTGGCGGGCTGGCGGGCAGGCGGGCAGTCACCAAGGGCGCCCCGACACCGACCTGTCCCGAAGGCTGGAACGGCGCCCCCGGAGCCCGAGGACGCACCTGTGAGGCGTGTGGAAGCACACCCGGCCGCGCTGTCGGCCGACCCGCAACACGGGCTCCCCGCACGGCGAATACCCCTCCCGGACGGACCGCGAAGCCGGACGCCCCAGCGCCTCCTGCGGTGTCGTACCACGACGTTAGGGTGTGGATCATGCCGGACGACTCCCCCCTCATACAGAGCCTGCGCACCGCGGTCGCCGCCGCGCCCGCCGACGTACCTCTGCGGCTGCACCTGGCGCAACTCCTGCTGGAAGCGGGCCGGTCCGACGACGCCGTGGCCGAGGCGGCCGTTGCCCTTCAGCATGCCCCGGGTGACGCGCAGGCCCGGGACCTGATGGTGCGCGCGATGGGCGTACCGGCACAGCCCCAGTCCCAGCCCCAGCCTCCGGCACAGACCACAGCCCCCTCGCAGCCCCAGCCATCGGCCCGACCCGAGCCCTCGGCTCAGCCCCAGCCCCAGCCATCGGCCCGACCCGAGCCCTCGGCTCAGCCCCAGCCCCAGCCCCAGCCATCGGCCCAACCACCGCATCCGCGCGGCAGGTTCGACTGGAAGGCGGCCGAGGAACAGGTGGGGGACGCCGTGCCGCCGAGATTCGTCGAGCCGCCCGTCCGCGCGGACGGGCAGAGCGGGCACGGCGCGCACGGCGGGCAGAGCGGACTGGACGGTCAGGACGACTCCGCGGACGCGGCCGGCATGTGGGACGTGGAGGAGCCGGGCACCGTGCGGCTGGCCGACGTCGGCGGCATGCAGGACGTGAAGGACCGCATGGAGGCCGCCTTTCTCGCCCCGCTGCGCAACCCCGAGCTGCGCAGGCTGTACGGCAAGAGCCTTCGCGGCGGACTGCTGCTGTACGGTCCGCCCGGCTGCGGCAAGACGTTCATCGCGCGGGCGGTGGCCGGTGAACTCGGCGCCGCGTTCCTGTCGGTGTCCGTGAACGACGTGCTCGACATGTGGATCGGCAACTCCGAGCGCAACATGCACGAGGTCTTCGAGACCGCGCGCCGCCGGGCGCCCTGCGTGGTCTTCCTGGACGAGCTGGACGCCCTCGGCGCCAAGCGCAGCCGCACCGGACACAGCGGCATGCGCAATGTGGTCAACCAGCTGCTCAGCGAGCTGGACGGCATCGACTCGGCGGCGAACGAAGGCGTGTTCGTGCTGGCCGCCACCAACGTGCCCTGGGACGTGGACAATGCCCTGCGCCGCCCCGGCCGCCTCGACAGGACGATCCTGGTCCTCCCGCCCGACGGCCCCGCCCGGGAGGCCGTCCTCCGCTACCACCTGCGGGACCGGCCCATCGAGAACGTCGACGTGGGCAAGCTGGTCAGGATCACCGAGGGGCTGTCCGGTGCGGATCTGGCCCATGTCTGCGAATCGGCGGCCGAGCGGGCACTGCTGGACTCGGCGCGCTCCGGGAACGTACGGATGATCGGCATGAAGGACCTGCTGGCCGCCGCGAAGGAGGTCGTTCCGTCCGCCGAACCGTGGTTCGCCTCCGCGCGCAACGTGGCGATGTTCGCCAACGAGGGCGGCATGTACGACGACCTGGTGACGTACCTGAAGAAGAGGCGCAAGCTGTGACCACGACCCTGCACCCCGCCGTGGAACGGGCCGACCTGCTCATCGGCCTCAAGCGGTACGAGGAGGCCAGGGAGCTGCTGGCCCAGCGGCTAGCGGAGGCCCCCGAGGACATCCGGGCCTGGGTCGAACTCGCCCGCAGCCATGTCGAGGACAAGGAGAACGGCGCGAAGGCGCTGGAGGCGACCGAGCGGGCGCTGGCCCTGAACGCCCAGGACATCGGGGCGCTCCTCATGCACGCCCGCGCCCTGCGCGTGGGGGGACGCTTCCCGGAGACCGAGGGCGTGCTGCGCGAGGTGATCCGGCTGGTCCCCGACTACTGGTTCGGTTACGCGCGCCTCGCCGACTGGCTGTGGCGCATCAGGGTGATCAGTTCCGGACAGGCCAACGGCGGCAACGCCCGGCGCGAGGACCTCCGGGCCGCGCTGCGGGAGGCCGACCTCATTGCCCAGGAGGCCATCCGGCTGGCCCCCGAGCAGGTCTACGCGTACGAGGTGGCCTGGCTCATCGCCGACATGTCGGCCGACCGGGGCGCCGCCGACCGGATGGATGAGGCCATCCTCCGGCTCGACCCGCAGCACGAGGGGGCTCTGGCCCGGCGGACGAAGAAGGCGGCGACCGCCCCCGGCGTCAAGGCGAAGGAGGCCGCCACCCTGTACGCCGACGCGCTGGCCGCCGCCCCCGGCTCCGCACCGATGCGGCAGGGCCTGGACGCGGCCTCGTACCGCCTGCTGCGCGGCATCCGCTGGCTGGCGCTGCTCTGTCTGGCTCTCGCGGCCGTGGGCATCGACCTGTTCGTGGCGGACGGGGAGAGCCGGCGGGAGCTGCCGCTGGGTCTCGGCCAGCGGCTGTGGGACCTCGTCCCGATGGCGGTCATCTGGATTCTGGGCGCCCTGCTGCGGTACCGCCGGCTGCGTGCCGGTGTCCGGGTCAACCTGCACTCGCTCGTCCGGCGTCTGGCCTGGTCCCGCGTCGTCCTGGGGCAGGCCGCGTGGGCCATGCTCTGCGCGCTGCTGATCACCCAGGTCCCGTGGACGGAACGCACAGTACCGATGGTGCTGTTCTGGGCCGGCCTGGTGCCGTCGCCGGCGACGATGTGGTTCGACCGGCCGAGGAAGAGTTGAGTCAGGACGAAGGGGGAGCGGGAATGACGGTTCCCGAGGCGTGCGTCATCCTCGACAGCGGCGGCGTACTGGAACTCACCCCGGACACGGGATGGGTGCAACAGCGGTCAACAAGAACGGAATTGCTGTCGCGGCCCGTCATGTGCTGCCCTCACTGATCCCCGCCGCGGCGCGGCGGCGACAAGTACTCGGCACGCGCCGCGCATGATGCCCAAGGCCAACAGGACCGGCGACCGAAGAGGAACGGGAAAATGCCATGGGAGACATGTGGACGGGCGAGAAGGTATGCCTGCGAGGCGTCGAGCCCGAAGACTGGGAGGGCTTTCGCGACCTGGCCCAGGACACCGTGGACACCCGCAACGCCGGCCTGGTCGCCCCTCCGCGATCCGCCGAGAGCTTCCGTGCGTGGACCGCCGAACGGGCGGGGCGGCCGCCGGGGGGCGAGGCGTTCCGACTGGTGGTCGAGGGGCTGGCCGACCGGGCGTTCGCAGGATCGGTGACGGTCGGGGAGACGGACACCCGCGCGGGTCGGTTCCGTACGGGTATCGAGATCGCTCGCCATCACCGCCGCAAGGGATACGCGGCCGAGGCGACCGGACTCCTCCTCACCTACATGTTCGGCGAACAGCGCTACAACAAGTGCGAGGTCGAGATCCACGCCTTCAACGAGGCCTCCCTCGCCCTCCACCGCAGCCTGGGCTTCGTCGGGGAGGGGCGGCTTCGCCAACACGAGTTCTTCGCCGGTGCCTACCACGACGTGGTCCTGCTGGGCATCACCGCCGGCGAACACTGGGCGGCGCGCGGGCGGCCGTCGTTGCGGTGAACTCCGCCTCCCCGTAGGGCCGTCGGGGCCGCAGGCGGAGGGCCGGAAGGAGAGTGACCCGCCCAGTTCCGGTTGCTCGAAGAGGGCGGGGCGCGCGCCGTGAGGACGGCAGCGCCGTACCCGGGGACGTCGTCGGGAGAGTGGCCGGTCCGTCCACGGGTGCGCAGATACTGCTCGCCGTTCCGTGACCGAATCGGTCAACATCCGTGCTCCCCACAGACGATGCGCCAGTACAGGGTGGTGCCGGGGGTATTCATGCGCAGACCACTTCTCGGTCTTCTGGTCCTTCTTCCGCTGCTCGCCGGCTGCTTCGCGCCGTCGCCGCCGCGCATCGTGGCGAACGAGGATCCCGAAGAGGCGTTCCGTGTGCCGTTGCCCGTGCCGACGGATGCCTCGGGCGGCTGGACGCTGGTGAACCGCCGGCTGGGGATCATCGGGCAGGGCAGGGTGGTGGCGCAGATCGACGGGAACGGGAAGGTTCTCTGGCGTACGACCCTGCCGGCCGAATTCGCCATCACCGGAGGGCCGGGGCAGGAGCACGGCGCGGCCACTCCGTCCGACACGGTGACGCTCGTCGGAGCGGCCGCGCCCGGCCGGTTGCCGCCCTTGGCGACGCTCGACCCCGTCACCGGCGCCCTCACGGCGCTTGCCTCGCCCCCGATGCCTCCCTCGGAGGAGCTGCGGCTCGTCACGGTCGTGTCGACGACGAGCGTCCACCGCCAGGCGGTGGCCGCCACCTGCCTGCCCGGGGGCGCGTGCACGGTGACCGCCTGGGACGCCACCACCGGCGTGACCCTGTGGAAGCACCGCACCCACGGCCCGGCCGTCTTCGCCGCCCCCTGCAACCAGGACGGGGGGCGGGACGGTCTGGCCATCCATCGGGAGTGCGATCCGCTGGCCTTCGTCGCCGACGGCCGCCTCGTGCTGCTGCGGCGCGGTGAGGACCGGCTCCGCTCACGGCCCCTCGACCTGCCCCGAGGCGATATCGGACAGGTGATCCCCACCCTCTACCGCGTCCTCGTGACGACGGCCCCGCACGCACCCGGCTGCCGGGCCCGGGTAGCGGCGTACGACCTTACGACCGAGTCGCCCACCCCGGTCTGGCAGCGCGCCCTCACCTGGGACCAGCCCCAGGCGGCCGTCCACGAAGGGTGCCGCAGGGATCCGTCGATCCCGCTCCTCATGGCGTACCGCTTGACCTTGCCGGACGCGGCGGGCGCCCTGGTCGGCAACGACTACGACGGCACGTTCCCGCTGCGCCTGAAGCCCGGCGAGTACCCCGTCGCGGACGGCGGCAGCATCTTCGCCTACCGCACGGACGGCAGTTCCCGCGGTCCGTATCCCCGCACGTCCGACAAGACCCGCAGCCGCCCCCCGGAGCTCGGGCCCACCGCACAGGAACTGGGACAGGGCGCCTGGTACCTCCCCGGGAAGGGCCGGAAGGGCGAGATCGTCGCCGTCGACGTCTACGGCAAGATCACCTGGCGGCGCACCACCGATGGGCGGCCGTTCCTCCTCAACAGCAACCGCCTTCTCTACGCCGACGGTTCAAGCCTCGTCGCGCTGGGCGCCCGTGACTGAGCACCCGCGCGGACGCCCCGAGCAGGTGCCGACAGGCCATGGGAAAAGCCCCGTTCCTGTCGTGACAGGAACGGGGCTCCACGTGGAGCGCTGGGCAGGCCTTGCACCTGCATTTCCCCGCAGGAAGCGGGGCGTCCTTCCTTGGACGACCAACGCACAGGAAGTCGCACCGCCGAAGCGGTGCGCGCTCTCAAGATCAACTATAGCCCACGTACTGATGTTCACCATGGGGGCATCGGTAACGTCTTCTACGCGGTTCACGTCAGCCGGTGGAACCGGGACCGGGGTCTGTAGAAGGCCGGAACGTCCAGGCCCTTCCCGTGCACTCCGGGGAAGGGCCGGTGGCTGCTCTCGTACGCGCGTTGGCGGCCGGCTCCGCCGCCCTGCGGTCGTCGTGCCCTCGCCGTCCCGGCGGGTCGTTGAACGGGAAGCCAGAAGTGGGCCCACAGGCTTTGGCGCCGCCGCCGCCGGACGACGACGAAGCCGCCGACTGCCGAAGCGGCGGACGAAGTCACCACGTTGTTGTTGATGATGACGGGTGGCATCGCTGCCTGCGGAGGCTGCGGATCCGAAGCAGTCGGCATGGCGATTCCTCTGTGTGAAGTTCAGGGTGCGGACGCACGGTAGAGCCGCAGCACCCAATGCCTATCCGGATCGGCTGTCATTCACCCGGTCGAGGGTTCGTCGCTATGGCTTGCTTGACGCTTCGGTTGCAGTGGATCTCATCGGTCTGTGGCGCGAGCCGGCAAGAACCTCCGGATCGCGATACCGGATCCGCCGGCCGTCCGGGGTGATCGTGAGGCCGAAGCCCGCGCGGGCCGGGGCGCCCTGGGGCAAGACGGACGCCAGTTCCTCCTCCGTGTCCCGAAGCCGCTCGGGGCCGGACCGGCCGACCGTTCCCGAGGCGTGAATCCTTGGATGGCTGTCCCTTCGTGCGCCTGGCTGAGCGGAGCGGGAGGAACACATCAGCGGCCGGCTGCGGCAAGGACGCGATCGTACGGAGCTTGCTCCGACGACTGGGAGCGGCCGGTACCCGGCAAGGGGCCTGGGACGGCGCGAAATGTCGCCGAAAGTCCGGTGTACTGAGACCGTGTCGGCTCCATAGAGTTGCAACTCGGGCCGGATCGAGGGAGGACAACGGATGGACGCGGAGATCACCCTCTTGGCGGGCACCGCCGGGACGACGATCGCGACGCTGCTGGCGAGCGATACCTGGAACGGCGTTCGGACCGGTGTGATCACTCTGTGGCGACGTGTCCGGCCGGACCATGAGGAACAAGTCGCCGCCCAGCTCGACACGTCGCGCCGGGACCTCCTGGGCGCGCAGACCGATGGCGACGAGGAGACCGGGCGGGAGGTCGCGGCGGAGTGGCAGGGCCGCATTCGCCGTCTCCTCGTCGCCCACCCAGAACTGGTGGCGGAACTGCGCTCCCTGCTGGCCGAACTCGACCCCGGCACACTCTCCATCCCGACCGTCACCCAACGTGCGACCGCATCCGGCGGTTCACGCGTCTACCAGGCCGGCCGCGATCTGAACGTCGGCCAGCGGTGACCGGACGCAACGACGGCCGGGCCACTGATCAGGGTCGCGTCTACCAGGCTTCCGGTGACCAGCACATCACCGAGCACCACCATCACGGCTCCACCTGGGCCGGCCCGGACTCGGTGCGGCAGCCTCCCATCGGCCGGGCACCGGCGATCCTGAGGGATCGCGGCGAACTCATCGAACGCCTGAGGAAGGCGGTATCCGAGGACGCCGGAAGCACCGTATTTGTCCTGCACGGCCTGGGAGGGTGCGGAAAGACGGCGGTGGCGTGCGCACTCTTCGAACACGCCACCCGGGAACGCGGACGCCTGGGCCTGTGGGTCAACGCCTCCGATCAGGCATCGCTGCGGGCCGGGATGCTTGCTGTGGCCGCCGACCGTGGCGCCGACGAAGGCGAGCTGATGGCCGCGCGCAACGGCTTACGCGCGGCAGCGGACTTGGTCTGGGACCATCTGGACCGGTCCGACGTGCCATGGCTGCTGGTGCTGGACAACGCGGATGACCCGTCGGTGCTGCGGGACGGTGGATGGTTGCGCACCAGCCCTCGGGGAACGGTCGTCGTGACCACGCGACAGGCTGCCGGCCGCTGGTGGCCCGCAGCCGAGCTGCTCTACGTGGGTGTCCTGCCGCGTGAGGAGGCCGCCCAGGTCCTGCGCGACCTCGCTCCGGGAACGGGTTCCGCCGAGGACGCGGCCGCCATTGCCGACAGTCTCGGCCGCCTGCCGCTCGCCCTGACTCTGGCCGGCGGGTTCCTGGCCCACCAGGTGATCGACCCCTGGACGATGGAGGAATACGGCCTCCGCCTGCAGGAGCGTCCGGATCCCATCGAACTGATCGACCAGGGAGCCCTCGAAGCGGGCAACGACTCGCGGCACCTGGTCAGCGGAACGTGGCAGCTCTCGCTGGACTTCCTGGCCGGACAGAACCTGCCCGAGGCCGTCACCCTGCTGCGCCTTCTGGCCTGCTGGTCGAACGACCCGCTGCCCCTGTCGTTGCTGTCCGACTCCCGGCTCGACCTGACTCTGCCCGCCGACCGGGTAGAGCTGGCACTTCGGGGGCTGCTCGACCACTCGCTCACCGAACTCGTTCCCGGCGACATCCGCTGCCTGCGTACGCACGGAGTGCTGCTCGACAGCGTCGCGCGCGTCACCCCTGTTGATGAACGCGACCCACTCACCGCCACAGCAGCCGGACTCCTTCTGAACTCCCTGCCCGCGTCACCGGAACGCGGCTTGCGCGACAGCCTTCTCACCCCCCTCACCCCTCATGTCCTTGCGCTGCTGCGCCGTGTCATCACCTGGCCCGAGACCACGATCGGCACCGCCGAGTCCGCCGCCACCTGCGCCCTGCGCCTGGTGACGGCCCGGCATCGTTCCGGCGATTACGCGTCCGCGCTGGCCACAGCCGAACAGGCGACGGCTCTCGTACGGCGACGACTGGGCAACGATCACCTCCTGGTGCTGCGCCTGCGGCAACGGATCGGGAAGGCGATCGATCGTCTGGGGCACCTCGAAGAGGCAGCGAATCTCCACCGCGAACTGCTCGACGACCTCGAACGGGTCTGCGGCCCCGAGGCACTGGACACCCTGACCACCTGCCTCCATCTGTCCCGCCCCCTGGTCTGGCTCCAACGGCTGCCGGAGGCACTGCAGTTGATGCACCGGGCGGTCGCCGGGCGGTCGGCACGATTGGGCCCATGGCACCCGCTGACGCTGGAGGCGAGGGCGTGTCTGCTTGAACTGCCTCCAGGACCGGACCTGGACCGTGAGGCACTGGCAGGACCGGATGTGGTCGCCGACTGTCGCCGTGAGCTGGGCACCGACCACCCCATCACGCTGTCGGCGGACCTCAACTGCGCGGGAGCGCTGCTCAACACCGGAAAGCACACCGAGGCACTGCTGTCGGCCCGCCGTGCGCTGGCGGCACACGAACGCCGGTTCGGAGCCGACTACCCGATCACCATGGCGACACGAAGCCTGCTCAGCAACGTCCTGAACACGGTCGGAGACCACCGGGAAGCCATCGAACAGGGGGAAGCCGTCAGGGAATGGCGCGAGCGGGTACTCGGCCCGGAACACCCGTGGACGAAGGGGATCCAGGACAAGCTCAGGCGGTACCGGCATTCCCTCGCGGAGGCAACGTCACCGGACTCGAACTGACACCGTGCGGCCGGGGTGCCCGCTTCACGACGCGGAGTCCGTCACCGGAACGGACTCCGTAATCCACAGGGGCCCGTCCGCACACATCACCTTGGATCCGTCCGCCGGCTGCAACGATGTGCGCAGAATCCGCAACCGACGGTCAGCCACCACGGCAACCGGGCCGGATCTGCCCGAGCCGGCGAACCTGATGGCACGCACCTGGTTGTGGATCTCCTCCCTGGAAGCGTTCCAGTTGATCTGCGAGAACCCGGGTTCCATCCACCCCGCGTAGGTGGCGGACCCCTCCTCCTGCGGCGTACCGGGTGAACCGGCCACCGCCAGCGAGAGCGCGCGTGGCAGAAGCCGCTCGATGTACCGGTCGACCTCTTCCCACAGCGACTGTGGGGCGACATCGTCACCCAACGCGATACCCGCCTCCTGCGCCAGGATCCCGCCGGAGTCGAATTCGCTCTCCATCCAGTGGATGCTGATGCCGATCTCCTTGTCGCCGTTCCTGATCGCCCAGTTGACCGGAATAGGACCTCGGTACTTCGGCAGCATCGACGTATGCACGTTGATGGCACCCAAGCCCGTCGACCGGAGTACCGCCGGGGGCAGCTTCCAGGGGAAGCCGTAGCAGACGATGAGGTCGGCTCGGTATCCCGCGACGATGTGCGGCAGCGCACTCTTTCGGCCCGGAATCACCAGATCCATCCCGTCCGGCAGGCCGTCGACGATCTCGCCCACGACATCGCCCGCACCGCTTCGCGTCGGCCCGCCCGGCCGGAGCGACCGCGCGTGCAGGTAAGCGACGGGGGTGTGCCCAGCCCGCTCGCACACGCGGTGCAGGAGGGCGAAGCCCTGTGCGGAGTATGAAATCAGAACAATGCGCATACAAGGCCCTCACTGTGCGCCCGGCATCCGGTCGAAACTCTCATGCCTGTCCCGGGCTCTCCACCGAGTCCCGGGCAGGATTGCCCGGCCCTACACCTCGGTCACGGACGGCGGAGGCAGCTGGGCGACCCGGCGAGTGAAGAAGTCGCTCAACGGCTCACCAGCCCGGTGCATCTCCTGGATCGTCTTCCGCCACCGGGAGATTTCGCCTGGATCGTCGAAGCGGATACCACCGGCGAGTTTTCCGTCGTCGTCATAAAGCACCTCGTACATCACCGAGGAACCGAGGACCACGACCTCCGGAAGCGGATGCTGCCCTTCGTACCGGAGGATGCCGTCCCGGCTGAGGACTCTCGTGTCCTCCCCGCACTGGGCCTTCAGATTGAGCAGGTGGAGCTCCCACTGGAGGTATGGAGCGATGGGCTCCTCCACACAGCGGACACGGTGGAGGGTGAATCCGCTTTCGGCGATTCGCCCGAGGTACTCCTCGTAGTGACCCCGCTGCGCCTCGATCAATGCCAGGGACTCTTCCCAGCGACCCTTGTGGAAGGCTTCCCAGCTCTCCACCCCGGGCTCCTGGAAGCTCTGCTGACGTTCGAGCTTCCAGAACCCCTCGGAGCCGGAGTGCCAGAAATGGCGGCCGAAGTCCTCGGAGTAGTCGTCGAGTCCGAGGCGCAGGCCCGGTCCGTCGGTCTGTGGGCTAAGCATCAGGAAGGTCTGCCTTCGCCGCAGCGGCTGTCCTGCGGGGGATGACGACGATCCGCTCATCCGGAGCTACAACAAGCCCTGGAGGAAGGTTCGACAGGTAGGAGCCGGTGAGGTCGCGGCCGACGACGGCGATATCCCCGTTCTCCAGTTCCCAGATGTCCGGGCATCCCTGCTCGCCGCCCGTGGTCCCGAGCTCGGAGGGGGATTTGCCCAGGCGGCGTACCAGCGGCGAAGAGGGATCGGCTTCCCAGCCCCGACTCATCACGGTTCTCCATTCAGTCCCCCCGAAGGTAACCGAGATCACACCTGGTGCAATGTCGGGCAGCGGCTTCCGGCCACCCGAACGCAACGGCTGATGCCCCTGTAGCTGATGCCCCTGTATCGGCGGGACAGTCAGGCGGATCACGTCGGAGTCGTCCGGTGCTGAACAGGAGGAAGGGCTGGGTTCGTGCACGTGGAACTGGCCCGAAGATCGCTTCAGTCTGTCGGCAGGGGCCAGTAAGGCCCCATTGGATCGCGGTACCAGAACCGCTGACCCTCCGGTGTGATCGTGACACCGAAATCCTCGCGGGCCGGTACACCCTCGAGGAAGACGGACGCCAGTTCCTCAACCGTGTCCCAAAGCCGCTCGGGGCCGATCTGGCGGACCGTTCCTGTGGGGTGAGCCGTGGCCGTGGAGCCGTCCTCGGTCCACAGACCCACGCCGGTGACGCGCCCTGTCTCGTCTCGCCACGAGCATGAGTCGTATCCGGGGAGAGCCAGGGACAGCGGGAACCGGAGCCGGCCGAGTACGTCCGATACGGGAACAGCGGTCGCCTCGGGCACCGCTGTCTCCACGCCTGAGAAGTCGGGATTCCGGGCGGGGCCGCGGCGGCGCATGAAGAACGCAGGCACCGGCAAGAACCGCCCCGATGCCTCGCCACCGCCGGAGACGACGACCCTGACGACGCCGTGCCCGATGGGCGCGACGATGACTGTCCCGCCGTGGGACTGGCTCAGCAGAGTGGGAGGGATGTGGCGGAGACCGGCTGTAGCGATGATGCGGTCGTACGGCGCTCGCTCCGCACAGCCCTGCGCACCGTCGCCGGCACAGACGAGTGGGTGGTACCCGGCCGCCGCCAGCCGTTGCTGTGCGAGGCGGACGAGGCCGGGGTCGACGTCCACACTCACCACGCAGTCGTCGCCGAGTACCGAGGAAAGGAGGGCGGCGTTGTATCCGGTGCCGAGGCCCAGTTCGTAGAGGCGGTCGCCAGGTCTGGCACCAAGAGCGTCGAGCATGGCCGGCATCAGCCGCGGCTCACTGGACGAGCAAGTGGGAAAGCCGTGTGCATCGAGCTGAGTCGTCAACGCGGTGTCCGAGTACACGATCTCCGAGTAGTCCGGATCCCCCTCCGAGACCTCGCGCCATTGGCCACTGTCGTCCTGCTGATGGAAGCGAGGTACGAAGAGCTCCCGCGAAACCGCCGCGAATGCTGTCAGCCACTCGCTCTGGTGTCCGTCATCGAGAGCTGCGGCGAAGCCGGCACGCAATGTGGCAGGAGTGCGGGCGCTGGGTTCGTTCATGCCGTGTTCCCTTGCAGGTAGTCGGCGTCCGCGGCTGCGACGGGCTGTCCGGTCCGGTTCTCGACCCACGACCATGTGCCGGCCCGGTTGTTTGACTGGCCGCCGGCAGACGTCACACCGCGTGCGTGGTCCCAGGAGAGCCGCGTCGCGCCTGGGTCACGCGGTCCTGAAATCGGTCACAGCCAGCGCCTTTTCCACCCGAGCTGCGGCCAAGTCGTCGTGGCGGATCACGAAACTCGTGCAGTACTCCTCGTAGGACCGGGCTTCACCGGCGAGCGATATCCATTCACTCGTCAGCCGGTGCCGCTCCTCCTCCAGGTGGGAAGACCATTTCGCGATCGGGATGGCGGGGATCTCGCCCGCCTTCTCGCGTCCCGCGAGGGTCTGCTCCGCAATACTGTTGATCACCTCGTCATCGGCATACCCGCCGATGAAGACGAAGGCGTCGGACGACCAGAAGTCGTGGGCCAGAGCCCGGAGTTCGGCCAGGTGGGGCAGGTCGCGCTCCATGTACCGGAACAACTTCTGCTGGTGGGGCGACATGTCGTCCCACTCGAGATCCTCCCAGAACTCGTGCCACTCCTCGTCCTCGTCGCCCTCCTGGAGCCAGAGGGGCAGTTCGGCTCTGAGCTCGGCACTGACATCGAGCCCGTCGCGGACACACAGGGAGCTGGGGGCTTGAGCGACCGCGGTTTCTGTGCCGTCCGGTACGTACACGACGCGCGCGTACCTCCCTGAGCTGTCCTCGTGGTCCCTCCCCTGGTGCACGAAGAAGTGCAGCGCCCCGTTCGCCGGCAGGTCGAAGCCGTCGACCCTCGGCAGCGCGCCACAATCGATTGAGAGGAGCAATGGCAACGGAATGTCCCCGACGGACGGCCACTCCATACCCACCGGCAGCCGGGGTACCCCGCCGAACTTCCCTACCGGAGATGCGCCGCCCACGGACAGCCCGATCGACAGACGAAGGTGCCGACTGAATCTGCTGATCTCGTCGTCCGGGATACCCAACTCAAGTGCTGCCCGACGAAACTCTCCCTGATGATCCATGCCCGAGAAGGTAATGCCTTCACAACCAGAGCCTGTTCACGGGGTGTTGGTGGGAGCAGGCCATGCGCTGCGCGCTGCCCGCTGCCTGCAGTCCCGCCGGCCCAGCCGGGGGACGTGGCCTACGCGCCTACAGCCGCTGCCTCACCCGGTCGACGATCCTCACTCCACTGCGTGCGACAGCTGGTCGTCCGCCTCCCTCCCGGAGGCCGAAGTCAGCTCGTCGCGGAAGCCCAGGTACTCGTACGTCACCCGGTCGG
The DNA here is from genome assembly GCF_055568375.1 of Streptomyces sp. NPDC026062. Classification (NCBI taxonomy): domain Bacteria; kingdom Bacillati; phylum Actinomycetota; class Actinomycetes; order Kitasatosporales; family Streptomycetaceae; genus Streptomyces; species Streptomyces sp. NPDC026062. The sequence continues at coordinate 153 of NZ_JBVHOQ010000014.1, read as the reverse complement.
AGATCAGGTACTTGCTCTTGCGGGAACCACGCCGGTTCGGCCTGCGGAGTTCTTCACCTAGGTTCTGTCGTCAAATGATCTTGTGTGGTGGATCATGGTCGGGTGATACGTCGCCATGAACTGTCGGATGCCGAGTGGGAGTTCGTCCGCCCT
>NZ_JBVHOQ010000013.1:0-180898 GCF_055568375.1 Streptomyces sp. NPDC026062 | reverse complement strand
CACCAGCGCGGACACCGCAAGCAACCGCACAGCCTCCTGCGCGTCCGGCGACCAGGTCCGCGCATCCCCCACCAGATCACTCACACACCGTCAACGAGCCTGAACCCAATGAGTTTCTGATCAATAGCGCTCTTCGATGCGCAATGCCGCCTACGTCCCGGTTCCTCGTGGGCGAATCAGCGTCCGATCTCCGGGCAGCGTGGCTGCTGGTCGGACTTCATCGCCATCGATGGCGCGTATGACGGGCGCTCCCGCACGTACATGCCGGAGACCAAGCAGATGAGGGATGGCGGCGACCTCCGCGTACGGCAAATCAAGAGTGCGCTGACCACCCTTGAGGGGCTCGGACCATCGGAGGCGCTCGTGACAGTGCCTCGAGACCGGAACGGAAGGCGCCTATTCCAGGAGTTCACCCTCATGAAAGAGACCGGCCGGGGGGTGCATCAGACACCAGACACTTACAGCGTGCCCGAACTCGGCCAACCTGCCGAGGCTACTTTTATGGTGCCCTCCGATTTCTTCTTGAACGGCTGGATCCAAGTACTGAACCCCTCCGAGATCGCCACCTGGCTTATCCTGCAATACCTCAGCCAGTGGGCGGCCAACACTCACGCGTACCGCGGCGTCTACCTTTACGGGCGCGCGAGGGTAAACAAATTCGGAATCAAACGTGACGCCTGGGAGGATGGTTGTCAACGCCTGTACAGCTTCGGCCTTATACACCCGCCTCATTCATCATCCCTCGTCCCGAACTCCCGCAAGCGATACGAGCCGTACCGGTGGCAAGTAGATAACCAAGCACTTAGTAACGGCGCAATGGAAGTATGCCTTCGGGAACTCACTATCCGGAAGCGAGATCTTGAGAGACAGGCAGTTCAACGAAGTCGGCCGAATATCGATCCACCGGACGACGAGACCCACTAACGGGGCAGCCCAGGTAACTGAGGCCCCGCATGTACGCGGAAGACGGTGCGCGAGGTCGAACTGAACCTGTATGCGGTGCGACCGTGCGGAGCTACTGTTTGCCAGGTGACCGATGACCAGTGGACGCCTTTGTCCGACCGCGAGGCCCCTGCTGCCCGTGCCCTGCAGGAAGGCGTCCCCGCCAGCCTCGAATACCCGCTCAGGGAGTGGGTCCGCACCACGACCGAGAGGTATACCGGTGCCGCCGAGCGGGCCGCCGTCAGGATCGACGTCGCTCTGTACACCGAGGAGAGCGGGAACGAGGACGTCGCCACCGGCGAGCGCATCGCCTACTGGACTCCGACCGAGAAGCTGCTGGATGCTACTGACGCGCTGCTCGACCTGGTGCCCACCGGCGGATGGCGGAACACCCCGCAGACCGCAGGACTCCCGGGCTGGCAGGCTGCCCTCATCACGGCGAATTCCCTGCCCGACACGCAACACCGCGTCCCGCTGCAGCGGCTCCTTGACGACGCTCGGTCTCTCTACACGATCCGGGCTGATGGGCGGGCCCTGGTGCGGCGCATCGACTCGGCTGTGGCGGCGGTCACCGGTGAGGCCGCCAAGGCAGCTGCCCCACCCGAGCGTGGTTCGGCCACCCGCCACCTGCGGCAGGCCCTCGACGCCGCGTACGCGCTGCAGCCCGATCCGGTGAAGGCGTACAGCGAGGCAATCAAGGCGGTCGAATCAGCCGCGCACGCCACCCTGCAGCCGAAGCGCGCCAAGGCGACGATGGGCACGATGCTCGGGGAGCTTCGCCAGGTGCAGGCCAAGCTCAGCGTCCCGATCACTGGGACGTCCGGGACAGAGGGCCTGGCGGTAGCCGGATCGGCGGTAGCCCGATTTCCTCGTGACCAAGCACGACCTGCTCAAAAAGTACCTGGACGCGTGGGCACCGATCCTTCTGTCTCGACACGAGATGGCCACGTACGCCGAAGGCTTCGCCGGCCCAGGTGTCTACAAAGCGGGTGAGCCTGGTTCACCAGTGATCGCACACGGCGTCTTCGCCGACGCCCTGCTCCGACACCCGAAACACCTCCGCATGTTCCTCATGGAGAAGGACGCGCGTCGCGTCCAAGAGCTACGGCGTCAGATGGCACGAGCACAGGCACGACAGACCGAGCACGTCAACCAGCGGCTCAACATTCACATTGACGAAGGCGAATTCCACCCCGCGCTTCTGGAGCGACTGCGTACATCAGGCGCGTTAGACCAACCCCTCTTTGTCCTCCTGGACAGCTACGGCGGGCCCGACATCCCCTACTCACTCCTGAAGGACCTCGCCGCGCACGACAGGGTGGAGGTCATGGTCACCTTCGTTCCTGGCTTCCTGATGCGCTTCGCCGCGAAGCATGAGGGGCGGCGCCAGCAGGGTGATATTGCCTTTGGCGGACAGGATTGGCAAGCCGTCTTCAAACAGCCCTCCACGGAAAAATTCACTTTTCTCCGCGACCAGTACCGTGGCTGTCTTCAACGTGCCGGCTTCACGCACACACTCTATTTCGAGATGGTGGACGAAGGGGGAAGACGTCTTTATCTGATCTTCGGCACCAAGAACGACAAGGGCTTGGAAAAAATGAAGGACGCCATGTGGAACGTCGATCCCAACCATGGCGTCCGCTACCGCGACCCGAAGGATCCCAACCAGCAGCAGCTAGACTTGGATTGGGATCCAGACACTGCCGCGCTGCGCCGAATCCTCCGCGACCATGTGATCGATTCACCAGAGGGTGTGACTATCGCGGAACTCCAGCGATTCGCCCTCCTGGAAACCGTTTATCGCCCAGCTCAGGTGATCAGGTCTGTCCGCCAGCTGCGGGACGCCAACGCTGTAGCCACGGACACTACGCGCGTCACGGCAAAAACTCTCGTGCTCCCACCTCGGGATGATCCCCCTACGTCTTCGCCGGCAGAACAGGACGGCCTCTGGTAAGACAGCCAGAGCGACTCGTCGGACCAAGAGTGAAAAATCGTCTCGACGCGCCGCCCCCGTCAGGGACAAGTCGCAAAGCCAACGATTTACCGGATGTGCACGGCGAATTCCTCTGAGAATTAAATCGGTCATCACTTCCCGGCTATCAGAAGCGGGTAGAGAAATGACAGTGCGCCCAGAACCGGGAGCGCAGCACTCCGGTAGACCGCTGCGACTATCAGCACGGATGCCGGGACAGCGAGTTGCGCTGGCAGCCCCAAGGCGGAAGTAGCCAGCACGATTCCAGCCGCGCCAAGCACGACCACGCCCAGCCGAACCGCTTCAAAGCGTCGAGATGCAGGCTGCGTCCCCATGTCACTCGGGTCGAGAAGGGCACCAACCCGCCCCTCTGCATAACGGGTACTAATCACCAAGGCCAACCGTGCTATCTCTCGCGCACCCTGTTTGGGGTCAGCATCGAGTTGGATCTCGGCTGACCGCAGCACATCAGCCACCCGGTAGGCGTGTTCCCGCAACGCCTTACGGCGACGCCAGTACGTGAAGCCGACCGTCCCTCTCATGGCCCGCGCACCGTAGACGCGAGCCACAGCTTGACCAACGCTCGGCCAGTAGTGCTCGTCGCGAATACGTGGCGCCCGGACGACATCAGCGCACTTGTGGATCAGTTTCGTCCATACCGAAAGGCGTAGGTACGTTCCCGCCTTCACGCCATAGAGCGACCCGAGGGTTGCTGCTACGCGACGCACGAGAACCAGGGTCAGCACCACGGTCAGAGTGATAGAAAAAGCACTGATGGCATCTGCTGCCGTCAAGGGCGCGCCCGGATCACTTGTGGGTCGCGGCTGACCGTAGGCCGGATAGACGATCACCGCAGTATGGTGCACAAGCCGCCCAGTGACCACAAAGGTGAACGCGGCAACGGGCGCCATGATCAGGAAAAAGAGTGGGCCCGATTGGTACCGAGCCCTCAGAGCCAACCTCAGCGGACTCGGGACTGGGCCGATACCAAGGGCCGCGGCATCTTCCCGGAGTCGACGGATCGTTGCATCAGCCTTCCTCCGTTGGTGAGCAACGACTCGATCTCGCAGCACAGCGAACATGACCGGCAGAATGCCATAAATGGCGTCCCAGGGGTCCGTGATGGAGTCAGGCTCTTGTCCTGGCTGCCGGACCCAGCAAGGCACTCGGTGGCAGGGCGACCTTCTGACGAGACTTCCGGTTCCACCTTCGGGGATTCAAGTGAACGGGAGTCTGGGACCATCGGCCGCGCCCTAGATGGCACATGTGGTCCAGCTATCCTTCCCGTCCGCACAGCCGTCCTGGGAGCGATGTGCTGGGCGCGCCAGACGGGATGTCCCAGCAGGAGCGGCGGAACGAGGTCCTGCGCGCCACCTGCCAGATCGCTGACGGCGGTGGCCTGCAGCGAGGTCGGCCGCGGGCCAACGTAGTGCCCCGTGGGCACGGACCACGCCTTCAGGTTTTCCAGACCCCGTTCTCACGAACCGTTCTCCTTCAACTTGCCGTCTCCGTGCGCCCACCGCCATTACCCTGGCGAGATGGTCGATGTGGGGGCCGGCGAGCTCAGCACCAGCCGGGACAGGCTCTTGAAGCAGGCACAGGCCGCAGAGAGCGTTGGGGACCCGGCAGTCTGCGGACTTTTGTACTTCTATGCCGCCGAGTGCGCGCTGAAGGCCGAGGTCATGCGAAGGCGTTCGCACTACATGTCCACCGCTCAGCTCCCCGCCGACTTGCGGAGCCACGACCTCCGCAGGTTGGCGAAGGAACTCAACCTGCGCGACCCCGTGACCCGCCCAGACCCGCTTCGCTGCCGCCGCCACAAGATTGGCGGCTGGATTGAAAGCCATCAGCTCCATGAGGCATGGCGCTATGGTGCGAAGCTGAACGACGGTGATCAGAAAGCAGCGCTCGAAACGCTGAGACAACTGGTGCGGGACGCCAGGAGAGGATGCTGAGCAGCGTGGCCGACAAGCTGTTCACTTGGGTCGACATCGACTCCCGCCTGACCGAGGCAGCCGTCGGAGGCGAGTGGCCGTACTGGCTACTTGAGGCCGACGCCTGGTGGGACGCTCTCGAACTGTCCGTGCGTCCCGGCACCTCCGTAGGCGAGGTCCGGGAGTTCCTGGACGACCAGTTCGGCATTGAGTCCGCTGTGGACGGCGAGGAGAGCCTGGAACTCCTTCTGGACCGTCCCGAGTCCCACACCCCTCGCTCCCTCCCGGTACGCCTGACCGAAACCGCGGACGCGCCTCAGGTCGCCCGCCGTCCAAGGCTCAACGAGCGCCGTATCACCTCGGAGCTGAGCGAACCGCTGCCGCGTCCCGCGTCCTCCGTCTATCCCGGTGACCGGCAGATCATCGCCTTCCACTCCTTCAAGGGAGGTGTGGGCCGCACCTTGCACGCGGTGGCGCTCGCCGACCTGCTGGCTTCCCGCGGGCAGCACGTGCTCCTCATCGATGCGGACCTAGAAGCGCCGGGTATCACCTGGATGTACCAGGCGCAGGGCGGCCGCTGCGACATCGCATACGACGACGTACTGGCGCTTCTCCACTCCTCCACGGACGGCGAGCCAACCGACGCGGTACAGATCGCCGCTGCCTACCTGCCCAACCAGGAGGTGTCCCGTCACGCGGGAAACGGCCGGGTGACGATCCTTCCCTCAAGTCGGCGCACCATGCTCGGCCCGCCTCGGATCGGCCCCTCGGACCTGCTGACCGAGGACCGTTCGCCCTACTTCCTCAGCGAGTCTCTCGCCGCGCTCGCCGTCGCTGCGGAGGCCGACGTCATCGTTTTGGACCTGCGGGCGGGCGCGTCCGAGCTGTCGGGCCCCCTCCTGCTGGACCCCAGGGTCACCCGGGTCTTCGTCTCCACCATCAGCAGCCAGTCGCTGCGCGGTACCGAGGCCATGATTCACCGGGTGGGAACGCACGCCCCCGCTCTGGTCGGCATGGATCCCGCGCCCGGCGCGATCGTGACCCAATACAGATTGGACATGCACGACGGCCATGCGGACGAGGCCAAAACCCTTCTTAGCAACGCCCTCTCCCTGGCCATCGTCCTGCCCGTGGACGACGGGACGGCCGAACATGACGAAGACCACCTTGCGGTGGACGAGCAGGTACTGACCGAGCCCGTGCTAAGCCCGTTTCGCGAGGAACTGCTCGCGCTTCCCGACAGCTGGGACGCGGTCGTAGACGTGATGCGCCGTTGCGGGCTGCCTCGCCTGGTCGCGGAGTTCGCGCCGAGTGCGATGCTGGTGCCACACCGCCCCGACGAGAACCCGAAGGTCCTCGGGCGCCGGCGGTCCGCCCTGGCTGAGTTCACCGGCGCCCTACTCAAGCGGCAGCCGTTCGACGCGGGCCCCGACAGCGACTTCTTCACTATTGAACCCACCCGCAGGTTCATCGCCGCCCACCGAACCGACCTGCCGATCACCGTGGTAACGGGCGAGGCCGGCACGGGCAAGACATTCACCTTTGCCAGGATGTGCGCGGCGCGAACCTGGGACGCCTTCGCCTGGACAGCCGGGGTAACCGTCCGACAGTCCGCACGAATCGTTCCGGTACTCGCCGCGCCGGACGCTCCGGACACCATCTGGTATGCGGATCCAGGCCCCGTCGAGGCGGAGGGCTTGTGGGAGGAAAGCCCTCAGGAGCAGAGGCCCGCCGGGCCGGAGCGTCGCGACCGGATCCTCACATTCATCGAGTCATCCTCCCGACATCCATCCGCCGAGAGCATGGCCTTCTGGCAGGAGCGCTGGCTGACGTGCCTCGCGATGGCGGCCGGTGCCCCTGACGAAGCCGAAACGATGGAGTACCTGCTCCGGCATGAGGCGCTCTTCCTCATCGACGGCCTGGAGGAGTGGCTGGACCAACATGACGGAGCCTGGGTGTCCGTTGCCTTCAGCAGTCTGGTGGGCCTTGTTCCCCAGTCCTTGCGCAGGCTTCGGAAGCAATCGTTGGGGCTCGTGATTTTCACCCGTCCGGGGGCACCAATGGAACGCGCCTTGAAGGGGCCAGTCAACCGGGACGGCAGAACGTTGCGCCGCAGGCCCCCGTTCGAATTGCACTGGACCACCGAGGACGCCCTGAAGCTCGCCCTGTGGCTCTCGGTTCGCTCCGACGCCGTACAGGCCCCGGAGTGGCCCATCGCCGACCTGGGGGAGGAGGAAACCACCCGCTGTCTCCTGCCGCTCTGGGGCTTGAGGATGGGTTCGGACGGCTCCCGCGAGGCTTGGACCGACCGCTGGTTCGCCTCCGCCCTCGCTGATGCCCATGAACGCGTCCAGCCGCGCGACGTCATCCGCTTCCTGCACGCGGCCGCAGTCACGTCTGCCGACGACGGACGGTGGAGTGACCGGGTACTTACCCCGTCGGCTATGCGTCAGGCCCTGGCCGATTGCGGGGCGCTCAAGATCGGGGAACTCCAGTACCGGTTCCCCCACGTCTGGGACCTCCTGCACACTCTGGCAAACCACGCCGTCGACGAACAGTCCCCCTTCTTTGCCGGAGACGTGGGACTTACTCACAGGGCTGTCCGCGAGCTTCAGGACTGGGGGGCCCTGTCAAAAACCCCCGACGGCCGCTACCAGCTCCCGGAGCTCTACCGTCTTGCCCTCGGCATCCGAACCGAAGGCCGCTCTCGCACGATCCCTCCGCGCTGACTCAGAGGACGCCGGGGTAGCCGCATTGCCGCATACGCCCTAGTACTCCAGCCGGACTTCGGTGTATGTCCTGGTCAACGGCTTGAGCGTGGGGATTTAGCGGGGTGATACGCCGTCATGATCTTTCCGACGCCGAGTGGCAGCTGTTGAAACCTCTGCTGCCAAGGTCGGCAAAGGGGCGTCCGCGGCTGGACGACCGAACGGTGCTGAACGGGATCCTGTGGAAGTACCGGACCGGGGTGGCCTGGCGAGGCGTACCCCGCGGTACGGCTCCTGGGCCACCCTGCATACGCGCTTCCGGCGCTGGGACGGGGACGGAACCTTCGACCGGATACTGCGGGCCGCGCAAGCCAAGGCGGACGCGGCTGGCGACATCGACTGGCTCGTCTCGGTCGACTCCACTATCGTGCGGGCACACCAGCACGCCGCCGGGGCGCGAAAAGGGGGCCTCAGAACCAGGCGCTCGGTCGCTCGCGGGGCGGCCTGACCAGCAAACCCCACCTGGCCGTCGACGGCCGGGGCCGACCGCTGGCCCTGGTCCTGACCGGTGGGAACACCAATGACTGCACACAGCTCACCACCGCGATGGACGCGATCCGAGTGCCCCGAATAGGACCGGGACACGGCCCCGGATCCGTCCCGATCACGTCCTCGGGGACAAGAGGTACAGCTCGAAGGCGATCCGCGACTGGCTACGGCATCGCGGGATCGGACACACGATCCCGGAGCGGGCCGACCAGGTCGCCAACCGACTGCGACGGGGACGAATCGGCGGCCGCCCCGCGGCCTTTGACCGTCAGCTCTACAAGCACCGCAACGTCGTCGAACGGGCCTTCAATCGGCTAAAGCAGTGGCGCGGCATAGCAACCCGTTACGACAAGACGGCCGAGTCCTACCGGGCGGCCGTCACGCTGGCCGCGCTGCTCCTGTGGGCCTGACTCTCGATGGCGTCGCCGGTGGGGTCAGGCGGACGCGCGTTCACGTGTCCAAGGCGCTACGGACGAGGTGTTCCCAGCCGCTCGCCTGAATCCCGGCGAGTGTCGCCGGGCGCGTGAGCAGGCCGATCGTGAGGAAACCAGACTCTTGCTCTCCCTCGCCCGGAGGTGCCCACCGGCCGGCCATGCACTCCTCGCACTCCAACAACATGCGATCGCTCTCAGAAAACGACGAGTCCGTTCGAGCAGGTCCAGCACTCGACGCGGCTTGGTAGCGACTCGGCCATGATCTCCTTCTCCGGCTGTGAGCGCCTGATCGTAGCGATCCGCTGATCAGAACCTCGGGAGCGAGGCGTGAGGCGCCTCTGCTCGTGATGCCTTTGACGACACCGCCTAAGGCTTCACCGTGTGGTGCGCGGGGAGCCATGTCACTCCAGGCCGCCGGTCGCCTCCAGGTGCGCGGTGAACACCGAGATGAGCTCGTCCTGCATCGAGGCATCGGGAGCCAGTCGTCGAGCAGATCAGCGGGTGCCATGCCCCGATGTACCCGCGCCAGGGTCTGTGGCAAGGAGCCACAGCCAAGTGTCGGGCTCCGGAAGGCATCTTCTGACCCGCTGGCTGGCGGGCAACCGGCCCTGGAGATCGAGCCGATGCGTCGCGACGCACAAGCATGGCGTGTTATGGGTTCTGGTTGACTCCGTGGTGGAGGTACCAGTTGCTGTCGGCAAGGCCGTAACGCAGCGCTGTGTCCCAGGTGTTGAGTCCATGGGTACTGGCGTGCTGCTCAGCGTCCTCTTTCAGGTGTGCAGTCAGGGCCGAGAGGCCGCTCTCGCGTCGGATTTTTTGGTGGAGCCACTGGTTGGCGGTCAGCACGGATATGCAGAACTCGGCATAGCGCTGTGCCAGGTTGAACGTGACGAAATGGTGCTCGACACGAGCACGCAGCTCAGCGTCCCATACAGGCAGGGCCTGAATGCGGAACTGCACGGGCCAGCTTGTGATGTCGGCGAAGAGGTAGCGTCCGGCCTGGCCGGGGCGGTCGTAGTAGGGATGGAGAGTGCGCTGGCTGGCTGTGGCGCCGATCCGGTCGCCTTTGGCCTGGTTGCACTTGCTGCATGCCGGCACCAGGTTGACCGGGCAAATCGTGAAGAGAGGCAGCGTGTCCTTGGGCAGGTGATGGTCGAGCGAGCCGATCTCACTGTTGCCGCACAGCAGGCAACGCCCGAACGGCGCGCGGGCCTTGAGCTCGTCGTACTTCTCTCTCCCGTGCTTGCGCCCGACCAGCCCCGCACTGTAGAGATTCCTGAGGTGCTCCCCGTCGCGGTCGGGTATCTGCTCCTCGGCATCCCGCGCAGTCACGGCTAGCGCGTAGAGGGCGTTGTGCTCGGCAGCGTCGGTATAGGTCTTCTCGGCAGCAGACAGGTCCTTCTCACGGGCCAGGAGCCGTAACCTCAAGACGGAGTTCTGCATCCGCCCGCAGGCAGCGGTCAGTGTGTCTTTGACCTTCATCGCGGGGGGATCGAGCGGAATCATGAGGCGTTCCCGTCCCGGCTGAGAGTGAGGACGCGCAGCAGGCCGCGGGCTTCGCTTCCCAGGGATTCGAAGTCCGCCAGGATCTCTTGATAGCTGCGCCCCTCGGCGACCTCCTTGGCCAGGGCCGCATAGAAGCCGGTGGCGGTGGACTCCAAGCCGAAAGCCTCGTGGGTGAGTGCGCTGACGTTCTCACCGTAGGTTTCCATCAGCGGCCGCTCGGCTGTCACGACGTCGCCATAGCGGCGCAACTTGTAGACGCACGTCTTCGGTACTTCCTGCAGGACCACCGGTGAGTGCGTGGCCACGACCGCCATCCCGTTGACGTCGGAAAGGAAGTCAGACAGCGCACGGATGAACGCTGACAACAGGGGTGGCTGCAGATGCGCTTCGGGCTCGTCCATGAAGACGACCGTGCGCTCGGTCACTTCCTGGACCAGTCGTGTCAAGGTCAGCAAGGCGATCTTGTGGCCAGAGCTCAGCGGTGCAAAGAGCCGCCCCGCAGCGGCCTTGAACCGGCGGTCAGAGCCCTCGGACAACAGATCTTCGAGATCGCCTGCGTAGTCATCCAAGAATCCGGACTCCGGATAACTGAGCGTGCTCAGAATCTGCTCCCACCGGCTACGCCGGGCACCGATTCGAGCCGTAGCAAGACTGTCGGCGAATTCCGTGGACAGGTCTTCGCTCGTCTTCAAACGCTGCGGCTCCTCACCGTCACGCAGCCCGATGTAGGCGAACCCCGCAGGAGCGTCCGGGTGATGAAGGAGTTCGTCAAAGGCACTGAAGGACACCAATACCACGTTCGGTGTGCTCCTGGCTGTGCGTTCAGCGAGCTGGGTGACCTCGATACTCCCCGACGCCACGCCGCTAGCCATGTCGCGCATCATGCTGGTCTTGCCCACTCCATTGCGGCCGATCAGAGCATGCACGTTGCTCGGCGGCAGCGAGGCAGGACTGGCACGGAAGCCCAGTATAGGTGGTTCATACGCTGAGCCATGAGACTTGGGAGGCACGTAGTCCCACTGGAAATCAACAACGCGATCGCGGCCGCGGGCAATGAGGTGGAGACGCTCCAGCTCCGCGCGCGGATGGCGGACATCGCGCATCAGAGATTTTTTGAAGACTCTCAGGCCCCAAACACGTTCCACAACATCCCTGCTGTAGTCGTAAGCCACATCCCGCAACGCAGCCAGAACGTCGACTCTGGCGCGAGCACCCAGCCCGCTTAGCGACTCGTAGTATGTGTCCTGGACTCCCAGGCTGAAGAAACCTTCAGCGAGAGTCTCGAAGCGGCGTGGTAGGCGTTGCTCTGTCCGAAAGAACTCATCATGGCGACTTGACCCCATCTCAAGATGCCCGATCCGAACGCCGCCAATGGACTTCGGTCGTCGCCCATGGCGCTTGATGCCCAGCTCGTACATCGTCACGTAGCCGTAGTCATTCCAGTTATCTGGAATGAGGTAAGCGCCCCTGTAGTCCTCAGGCAGATCCTGTGTCCCCTCCACCACGACGAACTGCATGATGTCACCTCACCCCTCCCCGGGAAGCCGGGGGCCATACCAGCACGAGATCACACTGTAGTTCCAGTGCCGCGATCTGCGACGGGAACCATGGAACGTGAGAATCGCAGTTGTGCGCGGGCTAGCGCGACAGTGCCCCGTAAGATCCGGTCCCTCCGAAGCGCACTGCCAGGAGGGCCGTCCCGCTGACCGTCGTTAAGAACACCGTGGCCATCCGTGCAGGCCGAGGATGCGAAAGTCACCGGCACGACGCTGGCAGAGCGACTCGGCTGCTCCGTACGGTCCGGGTATCGGTACCTCGGCGGAGTCCAGGCTGCCTGACCCGCTGAATGCGCGAGCCCCGTCGCCGACAGACGGCAACGGGGCTCGCAGGATTGCGGCGGCGCACGTGTGGCTCGTGAGGGAATCGTCAGTGCCCCCTCTCTAGCATCCGAAGGATGCGTTCAGCGAGAAGGCGGGCATCGCGGCGTCGGGCGGGCCTCTTAGACCAGACGGCCGGCATGAAAATGCCGACGAACACAAGCAGAGGCATGCCGACTGCGGCGACGGCAATCCAAGGGCTGACTGCGACCGAGGCTGAGGTGGCGGCAAGCGCACTCAGGGCGATCGGCAGCCGGCGGCTCACGGGTCAAGGTTGCTGGCCATCGCAAAATCCTTCCGATTGGAACCGGGTTTGGCGGGAACCCCGATTCGGGTGGGTAGTGCCTCGCTCCCGTTTGGCGCCGGGGGTGAGGGACAGGCCAGGGACCCATAGTCAGAGACAGCGCAGCGCCGAAGGTGGGGGACTGGCCTGTCCTCCGGGCCCGCAGCGATGCGTCCGACACTCGAATTGCGGCCGCTCTGCGTGGGGGTAGGGATGTTGGAGAACGCGCGCGGGCCTCTGCCGTTAGGTGTAAGCACTTCGCTGCACATTCTGGCACGCCCGGAAGGCCCACGGAGGGTGCAACCGCCCGCTGTGACAATGGTGTTGCTGACACGAGGTGCGCGCTGGTCGACCTCGGAATCGTGGCAAAGTCCGAGCGGCTAACGTGGCGGTGTGGCTTCCGGTACGCCGGGGGGGCACCTCCCACGCCCCCTGTGTCCACCCGTGTCCGGTTTGCCTGCACGGAGGCCGGCCTCGATCGGTCTCCCCTGCGCAGCTGGCCACGGCGCACAGGAAGGGCGGGGTGGTAAGGACCAGGGCCGCGCGGCCCTCAGCGCAGTGCCTCTCGCCGCAATTGCCCCGGCCCGGCAGCACCGTTGCGCCGACCTCAGGCATCTCATCGTGCGTGGGCGACGCCCGGCAAGGGGCAAGGGTGGGCGCGGCTGGGTGCGTCCCGCACCACATCGGGCCCGCGTCCTGTGCAGAGCAAGCGAGCCCGGCATTGGCGCTCTCGTTGCCAAAAGAGGTCAGTGGACCTGTCCTCTGAGGGTTGCCATTGAAGCTGACGCTACGAGCCTCTCGGCGTCGGTACTCTTCGGAATCCGGGCCCCTATGAAAGCTGGCTCAGTTTCAGGCTGGGTACCACATCCCATTGCCTGCGGCCCGCATCTCCTCCAGCCACGTCTGTACAGCGTCTCTATTCACCTCAGTTACCTGATAGCTCCTGGTACGGACAACCTCCCGCGCCCCCGGCGACCAGCCTGCTGTCGCGACGAGCAAACCTTGCTGCGCACCTTCCCAAGCGACGTCTGCAGCCAGAGCCTTCACAACGACTTTATCGATCTCCCGCTTCACACGCTTGCACTGAATTAGGAGCGTGGGTGGCGATACATCAGCAGCTAGAGAATCTTCCCAGACTCGAATGTCCACTCCATTATCATTCCTACCCGGCCCGATTTCCACCTGGAAACCTGCCCGATGAAAATACTCAGCAACGAGCCCTTCAAACTTTCTCCAGTGAACCGCCCCAATTGCCTCATAATTGGCAGCTAGGTAGTTCACGAAACGCTGATCAAAGAACCTTCCATATGAAGCCATTACTGACTCCGAAGAAAAAAGATCGGACAGCTCTAGAAGGTCGTTCCAATTCCTTTGAGAGCCCATCACAACTGGACTTCGATCCGCACCAAACTGCATCTCATAGACCATGACAGCGACGACATCCGCCACTTTTTTGCCGTGGAGCCGCAAGGATTCCTCTACACAATCACGCGCACCAGTATCGGATATCCCAAACTCAAGCTGTGGAATGTGAACGCGAGGGAGGTATCCAGTAGCGCAAACTTGATCTATGAGATCGGACCCTGCCCCCGGCATCACGCATTCCTTGGAAACCACCCCTGGCCTCACAATACGTTCCATCATGAAGGCGACTGCCCGGGTGACCAGCTCTGCATCTCCGACCCTTTCGTGTACGCGTACCATCACCCCATTTCCAGCGGCGACGGCACCCCGCAATCCAAGGCGCTCAAGCGCGCTTCGGCCGAAAATATCGTTTACTTGCTTGTAGCTGCGGACCGGAAATTCCGTCATCGCCTCACGCACGATGCGACTCAGTTCAGCCTCCGTAACACTGAGCCCAATCCGGATTCCAACCAGTTCCGCAAGCCATTCGAGCAGCGAACGGTCCAGAGACCAGTCGTAAGAAGCGCACTCGGAACACATGGCCCGCCTCCTCCAGCATCACGTGACAGCGCCACAACATGCTATGGCCGCAGAGCGGTCCGTGAGTCTGTCCATGAGAAATTTGGCGGTGGCGCTACTGGTCGAGGGCGACGAGTGCCGCCGTCCTCGCAAAGCCCGGAGCCCGTACCGCTGCGGCAAGGCCCCAACCCTGGAACGCCAGGCGCTGATCGCTTGAACCGACGTCCAGCCCTGTGTCGGAGCGCAGAGTGGTGTCTCCGCGGGCCGACGAGGGTTGGCGCTACTTTGACGACACGACCTAGCAGAGGAAGGTGTCATCCCAGCAGCATTGACTGTGATGCAAGGGGAAGGGTCCTTCGAAGCGGTTGCCTGATGCGGTGGATCGGCAAGGCTGAATGCGTGAGCGATGCGTGAGCGGACGACAAAGCATGGGCCATCACTCGCGGGATTGAGCACCGTGCCGCACGGCGCTGATCAGGTAGAACAGCACCGCGCGGCACGGTCTGGAACCCCCCGGCACGGATTCGATTCCACTCCTAAAGCGGGTGTCGCAGGTTCGAATCCTGCCGGGGGCACAGAGAAGCACCAGGTCAGAGGCCCTTCCGCCCGTCGGGTGGGAGGGCCTTCGTGCTCGTGGCGCACGAAGCGTGGGCACGATCCCCGGTGACGACAGCGGCGTGGCGGAGCCAGCGAGGATGACATTGCGCAGTCGGCTCACACCGTCGCCTCGGGCTCGGCCGGGGCGATCTCGGCGATCAGGCCCTCCACCAGGGTTTTGATCTCGTCGCGGATCGGGCGGAACTCTTCGACGCCTTGGCCGGCCGGGTCGTCGAGCTTCCAGTCCAAGTAGCGCTTACCGGGGAAGACCGGGCAAGTGTCGCCGCAGCCCATGGTGATGCACACGTCGGACTCCTTCACCGCCTCCGCGGTGAGGATCTTCGGGACCTCGGTGGAGATGTCGATGCCGGCCTCGGCCATTGCTGCGACGGCGGCAGGGTTGACCTGTTCGCCCGGTTCGGAGCCGGCGGAACGGACCTCGACGCGGTCCCCGGCCAAGTGGGTCAGCCAGGCGGCGGCCATCTGGGAGCGGCCGGCGTTGTGGACGCAGACGAACAGGACGGACGGCTTCGTGCCGGTGCTCTCAGGCATGGGGGGGCTCTCTCGTCTCGCGGCAGCTGCACACCACGCATGACATCAGCATCCGCTGGTATCAGTGAACGGTGATGTGAGAGTATCAGTGCATGCTGACTTCAGTCGATCCTGATGTGATCCGGGCGCTGGGCGATCCGCTCCGGCTGCGGATCGTGACCCTGCTGGCGCGCGAGACGCTGTGCACCACGCACCTGGTGGAGGAGACCGGGGCCAAGCAGACCAACCTGTCCAACCACATGAGGGTGCTGCGCGAGGCCGGGCTGGTGGAGACCGAGCCGTGTGGCCGCTTCACCTACTACAAGCTCAAGCCCGAGGTCCTGGCCGGGCTGTCCGGGCAGTTCGCCGAGCTCGCCGAATCCGCCCGCACCGCCGCCGAGAACAAGAGGGCCTGCCCGTGACCTCCAGCGCCCACGCCCAGAGCGCTGAGGTGGCCGGGGACGACTCGATCGTCAAGAAGCTCTCGACCCTCGACCGCTACCTCGCGGTGTGGATCCTGCTCGCCATGGCCGTCGGCCTCGGGCTCGGCCGGCTCGTCCCAGGGCTGAACGACGCGCTCGCGAAGGTGGAGGTCGGCGGAGTTTCCCTGCCGATCGCGCTCGGTCTGCTGATCATGATGTATCCCGTGCTGGCGAAGGTCCGCTATGACCGGCTCGACGCCGTCACCGGCGACCGCAAGCTGATGGTCTCCTCGCTGGTCATCAACTGGGTCCTCGGACCCGCGGTGATGTTCGCGCTGGCCTGGATCTTCTTGCCGGACCTGCCCGAGTACCGCACCGGACTGATCATCGTCGGCCTGGCCCGCTGCATCGCGATGGTCATCATCTGGAACGACCTCGCCTGCGGCGACCGCGAAGCCGCTGCCGTCCTGGTCGCCCTCAACTCCGTCTTCCAGGTCCTCGCGTTCGGCCTGCTCGGCTGGTTCTATCTCGACCTGCTGCCCGGCTGGTTGGGCCTGGGCGAGGGCGAGCACCTCGACATCTCGATGTGGAAGATCGCGCTGAATGTGATCATCTTCCTGGGCATCCCGCTCGCGGCCGGCTTCCTCACCCGCCGCCTGGGCGAGAAGAAGATGGGCCGCGCCGACTACGAGCAGCGGTTTCTGCCGAAGATCGGTCCGTGGGCGCTGTACGGGCTGCTGTTCACGATCGTCATCCTCTTCGCCCTCCAGGGGAGGACCATCACGTCGCAGCCGCTGGACGTCGCCCGGATCGCGCTGCCGCTGCTGGTGTACTTCGCCGTCATGTTCTTCGGCACGTTTGTGCTCGGCAAGGGCCTGGGCCTGGCCTACGACCGCACCGCGACCCTCGCCTTCACGGCGGCGGGCAACAACTTCGAGCTGGCCATCGCGGTCGCCATCGCCACCTTCGGTGTCACCTCCGGCCAGGCCCTGTCCGGCGTCGTCGGCCCGCTCATCGAAGTGCCGGTGCTGATCGGCCTGGTCTACGTCGCGCTCGCCTGGCGAAGGAAGTTCGCCCCGGCCGCGGTGACGACGTCCCCATGACGGAACGCACCGATGTGGTGGTGGTCGGCGGTGGCCAGGCAGGGCTCGCCGCCGGCTACCACCTGCGCCGCCGAGGTCTCGACTTCGTGATCCTGGACGCCGGTGCGGCGCCGGGCGGGTCGTGGCAGCACATGTGGGACTCCCTGCACCTGTTCTCCCCGGCCGAGCACTCCTCCCTGCCCGGCCGCCTCATGCCCGCCCAGGCGGGCGAGACCTACCCGGGCGCCGCGCACGTGGTGGACTACCTCGCCGACTACGAGCACCGCTACGACCTACCCGTCCAGCACGGCACCCGCGTGGACGCCGTACGCCGCGACGCGGACCGGCTCCGGGTCGAGGCGGACGCAGGGATCTGGCGGGCGAAGGCAGTCCTCAGTGCCACCGGCACCTGGTCGCGGCCATTTCTGCCAGCCGTCCCTGGCCGATCGGTCTTCACCGGGCGGCAGCTGCACACGGTGAACTACCGCAGCCCGAGCCACTTCGCCGGGCAGCGTGTCGTCGTGGTGGGCGGCGGGAACTCCGGGGCCCAGATCGCCGCCGATCTCGCCCTGGACGGCGATGTCGAGGTGACGTGGGTGACCCAGCGCCCGCCACGGTTCCTGCCGGACGACATCGACGGCCGGGCCCTGTTCGAAGTCGCCACCGCCCGCCGCCGCGCCCTGGACACCGGCCGCAGCGACACCGGCGGGGTGGCCTCACTCGGCGACATCGTGGCCGTACCGCCCGTCCGCGCCGCCCGCGACGCCGGACACCTCGCCGCGAAGCCGATGTTCACCCAGCTCACGCCAACCGGTGTCCGGTGGGCCGACGGCAGCCGGAGCGACGCGGAAGCGGTGATCTGGTGCACCGGCTTCCGCCCGGCCCTGGCCCACCTCGCCCCGCTGAACCTGCGGGGCCCACGCGGCCACATCCCCACCGACGGCACACGAGCCCTCGGCGAACCACGGCTGCACCTGCTCGGCTACGGCGACTGGACCGGCCCGGCCTCCGCCACCCTCATCGGCGTAGGCCGCACCGCGCGCGACGCCGCCCACGCGATCGCTCAACTGCCTTGACCGGTCAGGTGATAGCGGGGCTGCGGCGCTCTACGAGGACGACGTCGCGCCAGACGCCGTGGTGGCGCCCGATCCGCTCCCGCGTGCCGATGACCCGGAATCCGACCCGCTGGTGCACGGCGAGGCTGGCGGTGTTCTCGGGGAAGATGCCCGACTGGATCGTCCAGATCCCGGCCTGTTCCGTGGACTCGATCAGCGCCTGCAGCAGGGCGGGGGCTACCCCACGGCCACGGGCGGCCGGATGGACGTAGACGGAGTGCTCCACCACGCCCGCGTACGCGCACCGGGCGGAGACCCGGCTCGCGGCCACCCAGCCCAGCACCGCCCCGTCGGCGAAGCGGTGCTCGGGCAACTTCGTCGCGTCGAACGCCTCCCAGACCGGCGCGACGGTCTCGAAGGTGGCGTTCCCCTCGTCGATCCCCGCCTGGTAGATGGCCAGCACCTGCTCCGCGTGCTCCGGTGCCAGCGGCACGATCGCCGCATTCGCAGATCCCATCCCCACGACGCTCCCCCTCGTCCCGGTCAGGCTGCGGTCGGCAGGGTCAGCAGCTGGCCCATGGCCGCCAGCACGGACGGCTCGACCCGGTAGTAGACCCAGGTGCCGCGCCGCTCGGAGGTGAGCAGTCCGGCCTCCTTGAGCTTCTTCAGGTGGTGGGACACCGTGGGCTGGGAGACGCCGACGTCGGAGATGTCGCAGACGCACGCCTCGCCGCCCTCGTGGGAGGCCACGGCCGAGAAGAGGCGAAGGCGGACCGGGTCACCGAGCGCCTTGAACATCCGCGCCGCGGTCTCGGCCTCCTCGGCCGTCATCGGACGCTCGGCCAGCGGCGGGCAGCACGGCACCACGCCCCGACCGTCGGGTTCGAGCAGCGGCAGCGCCTTCGCATTCGACATGCATCTATGTTGACACATGTCGAACCAGCGCGGGAGAGACACCACCCGGCGCGCGGGGTAGCGGCCATCGTCGAGGACCGGCCGGGCCGGCGGATGCGCAAGAAACCAGCGAGGGGTAAGGCTCCAGGCCGGTGCGGGCCGCCCAGAGGCGCAGGCCACGGCCATGGGTGCGCTGGGCCGCGAACTTCACCGGAGGGCCGGTGGCGAGCGCGAGCCGGGCGGCCCCGGCAAGCTCGATGGCCATCCGCACTGCAGGATTCCCCGCCCCGACCACCACCACACGGCGGCCGGCGAAGAGGGCGGGACAGCGATAGTCCGCGGCCTACAGCAACCGCCGGACGGTCGGACGCCTCCAGCATCACCGGCCGCAATCCGCGCCACAGCAGCATCTGGACGGCGGCACGTCCCGGCCATGATTTCGATGAATGTCTATGTTGACGCCCATCAATACAGGTGTCATGCTGGGCCGCGCAAGCCATCGACAAATGTCGAAACACGCAAGGAGTCGCCGTGAACGCGCCCGCCACCACCGAGCTGCCCGTCGTCGTGATCGGGGCCGGCCCCGCCGGTCTGGCTGCCGCCGCCCACTTGGTCGACCAAGGCATCGAGCCCTTGGTCCTGGAGGCCGGGCCCGCTGCCGGCGCCGCGGTGCGCGAGTGGTCGCACGTACGCCTGTTCTCCACCTGGGGCGAGGTCGTCGACCTGGCCGCCGAGAAACTGCTGGCCCCGACCGGCTGGACCCGCCCCGACGCGGCCGCCTACCCCTCCGGCGGCGATTGGGCCGAGTCCTACCTGCTGCCGCTCGCCGACGCCCTCGGGGACCGCGTCCGCACCGGCGCCACAGTCACCGGTGTCTCCCGCACCGGCCGGGACCGGATCGTGGACGCCGACCGCGAGCAGCAGCCTTTCGTCGTGCACGTCACCCACGCCGACGGCCGCGAGGAGCGCCTCTTCGCGCGCGCGGTCATCGACGCCTCCGGCACCTGGGCCACTCCGTCTCCGGCAGGCGGCAGCGGACTGCCCGCCCTCGGCGAAAAGGCCGCCGCAGACCGGATCACCTACCGCGTCCCGGACCTGAAAGACCAGGCGATCCGGGCCCGTTACGCGGGCAAGCGCACCGCTGTGATCGGCTCGGGTGCCTCCGCGTTCACCGCTCTCGCCTACCTCGCCGACCTCGCCAAGTCCGACGACGGCACGGGAACGAAGGGTGTGTGGATTCTGCGCCGGGGCATCTCCGGATCCACCTTCGGCGGCGGCACCGCCGACCAGCTCCCGGCGCGCGGCGCCCTGGGCCTGGCGGCGAAGGCCGCAGTCGACGAGGGCCACGCGGACGCGGTCACCGGCTTCCGGACCGAGGCGATCGAGCGCGCGGACGACGGACGCCTGGTCCTGGTCGGCGAGAACGGCCGCCGTCTCGACCCGGTCGACGAGGTCATTGTGCTGACCGGCTTCCGCCCCGACCTGTCTTTCCTGAACGAGCTGCGCCTGCGCCTGGACGAACGCCTCCAGGCGCCGGTCGAGCTGGCTCCTCTGATCGACCCCAACCAGCACTCCTGCGGCACCGTCTACCCGCACGGCCACCGCGAACTCTCCCACCCGGAACAGGGCGTGTACCTGGTCGGGATGAAGTCCTACGGCCGCGCCCCGACGTTCCTCGCCATGACCGGCTACGAGCAGGTCCGCTCCGTGGCCGCCGCGATCGCCGGCGACCTCGACGCGGCCGACCGAGTGGAACTGACCCTGCCCGAAACCGGGGTGTGCGGCGGCGCCGGCCTCTTCGACGCCCCCGAGACCGACCAGGGTGGAGGATGCTGCGCCCCGGCGCCCCAACTCATCCAGCTCGGCGCCCCTGCCTCAGTGGCCGTCGGCGCCACTGTCGAGGAGGCTCCGGCGGGCGGTTGCTGCGGCTCGTAACCGACCTCGACACCCCGGTCTGCGGGGCCGCGACCGGATCCTGGACCGGCGCGGCCCGCGCGCCGTCACGACCACCGGCCCAGTCGCTCACGCCGTCGAAGCCCCTCCAGTCGCATGCCGACGCAGAACAGATTCAGCACACATGAGGGCGAGAATCGCCGCGAACACGTGAGAACTACGGAGAAGCTTTTCCGCAGGTCAGGCGCTCCTCAGACGGCGTTTACGCAGGTAGCAGCCCCACCCAGGGAAAACTCCTAAAGCGGGTGTCGCAGGTTCGAATCCTGCCGGGGGCACAGCAGTGAGCAGTATCGGGCCCCGCGTCCGGCCAGGTCAGGCCGGGTGCGGGGCCCTCTTTCATGCCTCCCGGCACTCACTCCTTACCTCCTCAATACGCACCGGATACAGGGTGGCCACGGAGCTCAACCTCCCGAATTCCTCCTACGAGCCCCCAGAGAACACGCAGGTCGACGCCCCGGCCGGGTCACCCGCGACGCTCTTCGAGATCGTTCAAAGGCTGACCCGCTCATCGAGACTCCAGCGACGCGTGAAGACGAAGCCGGAGCGGCCCCTCTAAAGGCCGATGACTAGGCCCATGGCGATCGAGAGGGACGCGGTGCCGATGAACCTCAGCCATCTGAATGGGCGGCGGCGGCCCTTGGCGTCCGTGTACAGCACTCCCCAGGCACCGAGGACAGCGCAGACCGCTCCCCAGGCTGCCTGGCCGGGATGCCCGCCCTTCAATGCCAGAGAAAGGTAGATGGTGCCGGTCACCTGAACCACAGCTGCAATCAGTGTGAGACCAATGAAGATGCCGGACCTGCGCTCTGCGGCTTCCATCTCAGGCGTAACGATCTTGACTCGCACATATCGAGACATTGTTCTCCAACCAGAGCCGGCTTCCAGGGCGTTGACCGGCCGTGCAGCCTATCGAGGTCCCCCGTCCGCCGAGGCAGGCGATCTGCCGGTGACGGCCACGGCTGACTTCGACGACAGCGGACAGAGGCGGGGACTCACGCGCGAAGGAAGGCGTCAGGGACTGCTCGGGGGCGTTTCGTCCGTGGCCGAGGAATCGGTGTTCGCGCCATCGGCTTCGTCCGAGCCTTCGGCCGCCGCCGACGCGTCCAGTTGACCACCAACAAGCTGAAGAGCCATCTGGGCCCGCACCTGGTTGCGAAGGGGTTCCTCGCTGATGTTGTCGGACAGGACGCCGGCGGCCTTCAGCCTGCGGTCGAACCGCCCGTCATCACGGAGCATCACGCCTTGCGCACCCATGTCTCGACGCGTGCGGTTGGACTGGAGGAAGAAGACTCCTGCCAGAAGATCAATGACTGCTCCAGCCGTCTGCGTCACGATCGCCGCGTATCGGCTGCCGTTGCTGTCCGCGTGCACGATTGCCAGTCCGACCCCGGTCAGAAGGACCGCTGAACCGACCATGCCGAAGACGATACTGACGAAGAAGCTGACCTTTGCCTGGGCGAGTCCGTGGGAGTAGATCTGGGTCAGCATCGATGACTGCGCGTCCGGCCCCAGGAGCGGTGCGGTATTTCCGTCCTTGGCACCCGCGCGCGACGCGCCGGGCTGAATGTAGACCTGTGACTCGGCACCATAGATGTGGACTTGGGGAAGGTCAGGGTCTTCTACGTGGCGACGTGCGCTCTCCGCCTCGCTGGCGAAGGAGCGGCTCGCCGCCCACAGAACCGACAGGATCACCCCGGATATTCCGATGAGGACGGAAGCAGTCGTGGTGGCGGTATCAAGCCAAGCACGCTTCTCGAGATCGTCGTAGGACGGACTGTTGGCCTTCAGGAATGCCCAAGAAGCGAAGGCGGTCACCACCGACAGCACGAGACCGCAGGAGCCGAAGCCGGAGCGCAGGAGCCGTAGCCGTAGCGCCGGAGTCGGGGTCGGAGTCGGAGTCGGAGTCGGCTACGTGTACCGCTTCGGGCGGGGCGGTGGCCGGCATACCACCCGGTGGACGTAGATGGTGATGCCGGGCCCCGTCGCCCCGGGGATCGTGTACGGGACCGAGTCCTCCGGCTTCATCGGCCGGTCGCAGCGATCGCAGATCACCGGGCCTCCCTCCACGCCCGGCCGAGGCGCGCCGCGGTGACGCAAACGGCTCCGGCCCGGCACGTCGCGCAGGTCGTGATGTGGCCGAGGAGCGTCCGGTACGCGGCATCGTGGCGGGGCCGGGGACGGGGGTACTCGTCGTCCGGATACGTGGCGGGCGGCCCGGCCGTCGTCTGCGGCACCACCGGGGCCTCCGGCCGTACCACGCGGGTTGTGCCACCGGGCATGTTCGCCTCGTACACCTTGATCGTCATCACGAGTGGCCCCTGTCGTCATTTGAGGGGCACCCAGCCAGTTCGCCGTACGCGCCCGCGGTCACCCCCTGATGATGTGCGTGCACGTCGAGTAGTTGATAGGCCGCCGCGTGGCCACGCGTGGCCACGCGGCGGCCATGGCCAGGAGCACGCACGATGACACCTCGGAATGGGCCCACGAGTCGCAACGACGCACTGCGGGCCGCCCGGCTCCGGGCCGGATGGCGCACCGTCGGCGCCGCAGCCGACGCCCTCACCGATCACGGGCAACAACTGCTTGACGAACGCCAGTTCACCGTGTCCGCCCGAACGTGGCGGCGCTGGGAGGGCGAGCGCCCCGGATGGCCGGCCGAGGAGACCGCCATCGTCCTGCACGACGCACTCGGCCGGTGGCCGGAGGACCTCGGCTTCACCACGCCGCCGGGCTGGATCCGGCCCGAATGCCACGGGGAGGAACGGGCGCAACGCCGGGCGCTCGTCTCCGTCACCGCAGCCGCGCTCGTCGCGGGGCCCGTCGCACCGCAGCACGTCGACCCCGCCCTGATCGACTACTTCCAGAGGCAGTTGGAAGGGCACTACCGGGCGGACATGTTCCTCGGCCCGCACGATCTGATCGGCACCGTTTCCGCGCACTACCAGCTCATCGACAAGCTGGTGCGCTCCGCAACGGGCGAGACCCGCCGCGGACTTCTACGAGTCGGGGCGGCCTACGCCGCCCTCATCGGCTGGCTGTACCAGGACGCCGGGGACATGGACGCCGCCGCCTTCTGGCGAGGCGTCACGCAGGAGATCGCGATGCGTTCCCGCGACCCGCACCTCATCGGATACTCCCTCGTGAACCAGGCGCAGGTCCGCACCGACCTCGGGGACGGGCACGCCGTCGTCGACCTCTGCGAAGCCGCGCTCGATGACGCCGACCGGCTCATGCCGAAGGTGCGCGTCATGGCGATGCAGCAGCAGGCCCACGGTGCCAGCCTCACCGGCGAACGGGCCCTGGTGGACCGGCTCATCGACCGGGCCGGCCGTCTGCTCCCGCGCGTGGACGACGACCTGCCGTGGGGCAACGCCTGCCGGCGGACGCCCGGCTACCTCGAAGTGCAGCGCGCCACCTGCTACGGCCGCCTCGGCCTCGGCGCGGAAGCCGGGGCTCTGTGGACGCAGGTGCTCTCCGTCGTACCGGAGACGGCCCGTCGGGACCGAGGGGTGTACATGGCCCGGCAGGCGACAGCGGCGGCAGCGGCGCGGGAGCCGGACCGCGCGGTGGAGCTCGCCCGCACGGTGGCGACGATCGCGGTGGAGACCCGCTCGGCAAGGATGCGCCGGGAGTTGGCCGTTCTGGAGCGCGCGATGCGCCCGTGGCAGGATGCCCCGGTCGGCCGGGATCTGGCCGAGATTCTTGAGCCTGTGACCGTGGGGAGCTGAGCGTGGCCAAGGGACCAATACCACTGACGGACAGTGCGATCGAGGGGCGGCTGCTGGAGCTGCGCGGCTGGTCGCGGGTGGGTGACGAGATCACCAGGACATTCGGTATCCGGTATCACGGCGGGGTCGCCATGATCGTGCACGTGGCCGACGTCGAGCGCCTGATCGGGCACCACGCGGA
This sequence comes from Streptomyces sp. NPDC026062, assembly GCF_055568375.1. Classification (NCBI taxonomy): domain Bacteria; kingdom Bacillati; phylum Actinomycetota; class Actinomycetes; order Kitasatosporales; family Streptomycetaceae; genus Streptomyces; species Streptomyces sp. NPDC026062. Next base: position 156,327 of record NZ_JBVHOQ010000013.1, on the reverse strand, counting down.
CATCGACCTGCGGTGGGACCGGGTGCGGTTCGCCATCACCACACACGACGCGGGCCACAAGCTGACCGACGCGGACTTCGACCTGGCCGCGCGCATCGACCGGATAGCGGCCGCCCACGGAGCCGAGCCCGAGGCCTGACCCAGAGGCCTGACCCCGAGGCCTGACCCAGAGAAGGCTGCCTGCCCCCGAGACGGCCTGCCTCAGAGACGGCCTGACTCCGAGCCCACCCCGAATCCGTGGGCCCGGCAGGCCAACCCTGCCCTGTGACAGCCGGCTTGCGGGTGGACCGGCCATTCCGCACCGTACGGGAAGGAGCCGGCCCGGCAACCCCTCCGCACCGCGCCGGGAGCGGGACCGGCACGGCCGGTGCGTGCCGTCGGGCCGGGGGCCGCCTCCCGGCTGTCGGGCCGGGGATCACCTCCCGGGTGGTGTGTCCGACCCGACTTCGGGTGTGACACTCCTGGCTCCGCGAACGCTGGATACTTCAGAACATCAGTAGATCCTGTGGTGCTCACGTGATGACCGCGAACGGAAACAATGGGGTGGGGCATTGAGCCCGCGCACAAAGCACGCGTACAAACCGCTGAGCCTGAAGAGACGGGCCTGGCTGACCATCGGCGCCGTCGTCCTGGGTGGGGCAGGGGCGACGGCCTACGCCGTGGCCGGGCCGCCCGGCGACGGGCCGGCGAATGAGCACAAGGCGCGGGCCGCGACCGTACGGACGGTCAAGCTCGACGGCCAGGGCGCCGGCCGCAAGGGGCTGGCGAAGCAGGACACCGCCCAGTTCAGCGCCGCACTGGTGACCTGGTCGGACCCGGACGCCAAGCTCAAGGGGACCGCGCAGATCCGGTCCAAGGAGGCCGAGACCGGCGAGTGGTCGGGCTGGCAGGCCCTGCCGGACGATCCCTTCTCCGCCGACGGCAAGGAGGCCGAGGACGCGGCCACCCGCGGCGGTACCGCCTCGGTGTGGACCGGGCCGTCGGACGGCGTCGAGGTGCGGGTGGTGGCTGCCGACGGCACCACCGGAGCCCTCCCGGCCGGCCTGGACGTCAAGCTCCTCGACCCGGGCACCGACCCGAAGGGCGCCGCGAAGCCCGTCGCGTACGCGCAGGACGTCACGCCGACCCCGGCGGACACGACGCCTCCGGCGGACGCCCCCACCGACTCCGCCTCGCCCACGGACACCGCGACAGTGCCGAGTGGCTCCGAGTCCCCGACGGACACGGCGTCACCGACCGGCACACCGGATCCCGGCACCACCGCCAGCACCACCGCCTCCCCCAGCGAGACGGTCACGGTCTCCCCGTCCCCGACCGTCCCGGCTCCCCTCCCTTCGACCGTCGTCAAGCCGCCGGTCATCACGCAGGCCCAGTGGGGTGCCTCCACGGACTACGACGGCACGCCGGGTTACGGCCAGGAGATCAAGGCCGCCGTCGTCCACCACACCGGCGTCGATCAGGACAACGCTGTCCCGTGCAGCCAGTCGAAGGCCCGGATGCGCACCATCCAGCAGGAGCACTTCGCTCGCGGCTACTACGACATCGGCTACAACTTCGTCGTCGACCGCTGCGGCCAGATCTTCGAGGGCCGCAGCGGCGGCATGGACCTGCCCGTGGTCGGCGCGCATGACGTCGGCTTCAACACCAACACGGTCGGCATCTCGTACATCGGCAACACGATGACGCTGAAGCCGACCCGGGCCGGCCTGGACGCCATCGCCCGGGTCATCGCCTGGAAGTTCGGCATGTACGGCATCAGCCCGACGTCCAGCGTGACGCTGGTGTCCGGTTCACCGCTCGGCCAGGACGGCAACAAGGTCGCCCAGGGCGCCTCGATCACCCTGCCCCGGGTCTTCGGCCACCGCGACACCAACGCCACGCTCTGCCCCGGCGACTCGCTGTACAGCAAGCTGTCGCTGATCCGTACGCTCGCCGCCACGCCCGGCATCTCGCACGCGCTCACCCGCTCGGACTTCGACGGTGACGGCGTGACCGACATGGTCGCGGGCACTCCTCGGACCAGCGGCAGCGCCGGTTCGGTCACGGTCGTCCCGGGCGGGGACGACGGCCCGGTCGCCTCCGCGAAGAAGACCATCGACCAGAACAGCCCCGGCGTCCCCGGCAGCAGCGAATCCGGTGACCTCTTCGGTACGTCCAACGCCTACGGCGACGTCAACGGCGACGGGTACGGCGACCTGGTCATCGGCTCACCCGGTGAGGACGACACCAGCGGGCACGCCGACGCGGGCTTCATCACCGTGATGTACGGCCCCGCGCTGAACACCGGCACCTCGTACGGGACCGCCACCGCGACCCGTGCCGCCGGTGAGAAGCTCGGCACCTCCGTCGCCACCGGTGACTTCAACGCGGACGGCAAGGCCGACATCTTCTCGGTCGCGCCCGGCAAGCCCGGCCGCTGGTGGTCGTACGACTCCGCGACCGGCGCGGCCAAGTCGGGCTATCTGAACACCACCGCCTACACCGCGGCCGTCTCCTACGCGGCCGTCGCAACCGGCGACTTCAACCGGGACGGCTACGCGGACGCCGCAGTCAACTTCCGTGACCCGACCGGCATTTCCCGGATCATGTGGCTGAAGGGCTCGGCCACCGGCCTCCAGCGCGTCGGCATCCTCACCGCCAAGGGCGGCCGTTCCCTCGCCGTCGGCGATGTCAACGGCGACGGCATCGACGACCTGGTCGTCGGCCGGCCGGGCACGACCGAGTCGGGTTCGACCGCCAAGGGCGGCACGGTCGCTCTGATCAAGGGCACGACGACCGGACTGACCTCGACCGGCGTGATCGACATCGGCCAGGACTCGGCCAACGTGCCGGGCGCCGGTGAGACGGGCGACGACCTCGGCGCCTCGGTGGCCGTCGGGGACTTCAACCTCGACGGTTACGCGGACATTCTGGCCGGCGCCCCGAACGAGGACATCACCCGCGCCGGCGTCAACCGGGTCGACGCCGGCGTGGTGATCCTCTTCAAGGGCACCTCCGCCGGTTTCTCCGGCACCGGCTCGGTCGCGTACAGCCAGGACACGGCCGATGTCAGCGGTGACACCGAGTCCGGGGACCGGGTCGGTTCCTCCGTCCTCCTCCAGGACCTGTCCGGCTACGGCCGTGCGGACCTGGCGATCGGCGCGGACGGCGAGAACGACGGCGACGGTGTCTTCCTGCAGATGGACAGCGGCAGCGCGGGCGTCTCTCCCAAGAGCACGCTCTACTACGGCCGTTCCAACCTCGGCACCCCGGCAGCGGCCCACCTCGGCCAGACGCTGGCGCCGTAGCAACCCCGGCAGCACAGGAGGGGCCGGTACCCGGCGAGCACGACCGGGTACCGGCCCCTCCGCGCGTGCGGGGACGGGAGGGCCACGTCCCCGCCCTCGTCCCCGCCCTCGTCCCCTGGCGCGCTCACGGACGCGTTCACGGCCCGGGAGGACTACGTCCGCCGGGCGAGGGGCCGTCCGCCGTAGTCCCTGCGACGGACCGGTGCGGTCGTCATCGCAGGTGACGACCCCTGTGCGGCCGCCGCCTAGCGTGTTTCAGGTGATCGGGATCGTCCGGCGACCGTCAGGCATTCCGGTGGCCCCCTTCGCGCCGAGCAGAGGTTCGCCATGCCTGGAACTCCTGAAGATGTCATGTACAGAACAATTCAGGCAGACGCAGACGCAGACGTAAGCACAAACGCGGACGCCGGCCCCGGGGCAGCGGCACCACCCCGGGCGGCATCCCGTGCAGGAGTCGTCGCGGCCGGACCGGCGGCCCTCACGCTCCTTCTCGGGCTGTGGGGCATCACCCGCGAGAACAGCATGTGGCGCGACGAGGCCGCGACCTGGGAGGCCGCCCACAGGAGCCTCCCCGACACCCTGCACATGCTGGACCGGATCGATGTCGTCCACGGCCTCTACTACCTGTTCATGCACGAGGTGTTCGCGAGCGCCGGGGACAGCCTCGCCGCCCTGCGGCTGCCGTCCGTCCTGGCCATGGCCGGCGCCGCCGCCCTGGTCTCCCTCCTGGGCACCCGGCTGGCCGGCCGGTCCGCGGGGCTCGCCTGCGGGTCGGCCTTCGCCCTGACCCCCGCGGTGCAGCAGTACGCGCAGGAGGGGCGTCCCTACGCCCTGGTGACGGCCTGTACGGCCCTGGCCTGCCTGCTGCTGGTCATGGCGGTGGAGAGCCCGCGCACGGGGTGCTGGGCGGCTTACGGCGTGACCGTGCTGGTCGCGGCGCTGCTCAACTGGTTCTCGCTCCTGATGCTGTGCGCCCACGCGGCGACGATCGTCCTGGCCCGCCCGCCTCGCGCGGCCGTGGTGCGCTGGGCCGTCGCCTCGGCCTGTGCCGTGACCGGCGCGCTCCCCCTCGTGGTGGCGAGCGAGACGCAGGCGCAGCAGGTGGCCTGGATCCGTCCCGTCGGTCCGGGCACACTGTCCGCACTCCTGCTCACCCTGGCCGCCGGCGCCCTCTGCGCGGCGGCGGTACGGCCGGGTGAACGCCGCCGCAGGCACCCGGGCACGCGCATCCCGCTCACCGCGGTCGCCCTGCCCCTGCTCGTACTCCCCCCGCTCGTGCTGCTCGCGGCCTCCCTGGCCCGTCCCGTCTACCTCACCCGTTACGTGCTGTTCCACCACATCGGGCTCGCCCTGCTCGTCGGAGCGGCCTGCCAGGCCCTCGCGCTCCGGCTGCGCGTCTCCCCTCGCCGGACGGTCCTCGCGGTCATGGCTCTCGCCTTCGCCGGGCTGCTTCCCGTCCAGCTCTCCCTGCGCGGCGCGCACAGCAGGGTCGACGACGTGCTGGCCACGGCCCGGAGCGTCGCCGCCGTCCGCGAGACGGGTGACGCGGTGCTGTACATCCCCTCGGCGCGCCGCGACACCGCCCTCGTCTCCCCCGCCGCCTTCACCGGGATCAGGGACCTGGCCCTGGTCCGGAGCCCGTCGGAGTCCGGCACCCTGACCGGTGTGGAGGGAGGCCCGGAGCAGATCGCCGCCGCGATGCGCGCCGTACGCCGGATCGTCGTCGTCGGCGACGCGGGAGCCCGGCCCGCCACCACGGACCGCGACCGGGCCAAACAGCGCGCGCTGAAGGCGTACTTCGTCCGCTGCTCAGCGGCCACCGCGGGCGGACGCCAGGTCACGGTGTACGAGCGCCGCCACGACGGCGACGCGTGTCAGCGCAGCTCGTCCGGGCACGGTGTCCCGGGCGACAGCTGGTAGGGGGCACCGAGCCGGTACACGCCGGGGTGCGGGGCGAGCAGTTCCGTCCACTCGTCGCCCTGCTCGTCCTCCTCGACCTTGATCAGGCAGCCGTTCGTGTTCACGTACGTCTTCGGGCTGTCCTTGTCCGCACGCTGCTTGGACGCCTCGGTCTCCTGAGGCCGCTCCAGGCTCCTGCCCTCTTCGTCGACGACGGCGAGCCAGTGCGAGTACGGGATACGGATGAGCACCCGGCCCGCCTTCTTCACATGGATGGTCAGCTCCCCGGCGCTGGCCTCGTCCACGGTCGCCGGCGGATCAGCCATCGGCACGGGGCTGTCGACCTCGAAGAGCCGCCAGTTCTCGTCCGACCAGATCGCCTTGAGGTAGGGCAGCCCGTTGCCGACCAGCTCCGCCTCCTGGACGGCTCCGCTGGAGTCGGGGTCGCCCGTGGGCAGCACCACGTAGTGCACGGCCCAGCGGTCGAGCCACTGACGGTAGTTGACCGCGTTCAGGGTGTCGTCGTAGAAGAGCGGGTTGCGCTCCATGTCGGCCTGCCGGTTCCAGCCGCGCGCCAGATTGACGTACGGCAGCATCGCGGCCGCCTCCCGGTGGCTGCTCGCGGGGACCACCTCGACCCGGCCCCGGTCCGCACCGACCTGCTGGAGCTGATCGACCATCGGGGCCAGCGCGCGCGCCCACGAGGCGGTGGGCGCGGTCTTGACGATGTCGTCGACGCCCTTGAAACCGATCCAGAAGTTCAGCCCGGCGAACGCGAGGACCAGCGCGTACCACTTACGGGAGCGGGGCACGGTGTACGGTAGCGCGGCGAGCAGCACGACCCCGGCGAACAGCATCGCCATCCGCGAGACGTTCGAGCCGATCTGCGAGTCGACCACATAGGTCAGCAGCGTCCCGATGCCGTACACGGCGGCCGCGGTGCGCACCGTCTTCCAGTCGGCCGGCACCAGGAAGAAGACGAGAACGGCGAAGATGAACGGCCCCGACAGCGTCGCGACCGACATCGGCTGCGTACCGGAGAACGGGAACAGCCACGCGGACAGCGCCACCACCACGACCGGTGCCAGCCCCAGTGCGTACGCGCCGGGGCGGCGCTTGTTCAGGAACAGCGCGGCCGCGACCACTCCGAGGAAGAGCCCGGCCACCGGACTGCCCGCCGTCGCGAGCGCGGCGAGCGGTGCGGCGACGGCCGCCTTCGCCCAGCGCTTGTACCGCCACCGGTACGGCCAGCAGAACACCGCCGCCACCGCGCCGACCGCGAACATCATGCCGAGCCCGAACGTCACCCGGCCCGACAGCGCGTTGCACAGATACGCGAAGACACCCGCCATCGAGCAGGCGAGCGGATTGCGCACCGCCTTCACCCGGTAGAGGATCAGCGAGGTCAGCCCCGCCGAGACCGTCCCGGCGATCATCATCGTCGTGCGTACGCCGAGCAGCGACATCAGATACGGCGAGACGACGCTGTACGAGACGGGGTGCATGCCCCCGTACCAGGCCAGGTTGTACGCGGTCCCGGGGTGCCGGCCGACGAACTCGGCCCAGGCGTCCTGGGCGGCGATGTCGCCGCCGCTGTTGGCGAAGAAGAGGAACCAGAGGATGTGGGCGACCGCCGCCACGGCGGTCGTCAGCAGCACCGGGTGCCGCAGGCACCGCTCCTTGAGGCCGGCGAACCGGCCGCTGAACCGCCCGCCGGACCGAGGGGTTCCGTCCGGTCCGCCCCGTCCGTCCGCCCCGCTCGCGGGATCCGTGCTGCTCGCGGGATCCGTGCTGCTCGCGGGATCCGTGCTGCCCGCCCTTGTCGGCTCGGCCGTGGTCACTGCGACTCTCCCCGTCACTCCCCGGACGCGTTGGAGCCACCGGCTTGCCTGCTCGGATCTCATGGGCGGGAAGACGCGTTCCAGGGTCCACGCGTTGCCCCCGGGACGCTAACACGCACATTCTCGTCGCCGCCCCGGAACGGGCCCGTGAGGTCGCTCGTATCTCGGTGGACGCCGAGATACGACGGTGCCCTGCGGGAGCTCGTCCCGCAGGGCACCGTCTGCGCACACCGGACCGGACCGTAAAGGAGCGGACCGGTACGGTGCGGGGCGTCAGCCGATCCGGGTCAGCTTCTGACCGAAGGACGGGTCCTGCAGATCCTGCTGGAGGGCGACCGGGGCGCTGACCTTGCCGGGGCCCGACCCGACCGTCACCACGCCGACCTTCGTGCCCGCCTTCATGCTGCGCGAGATCTCCTCGCCGTTGCCCTGCACGGACAGCTCCACCTCGAGGCCCGACCAGCCCTTCGCCTTCAGGTCGGCGGTCGCGACCAGCGGCGTACGGCCGCCGAAGCCGTCGTCGACGTATCCGACGACATCGCCCTTCTTGACGACTGTGGCGGAGGTCACGGCCTTCTGTGCGTCCTTGATCAGCTTGAGGCTGTTGTTCAGCGACATCACCAGGCTGTCGTAGGGCTGTCCGGTGCCCGCCTGCTGCCCCATGACCGCACCGTAGATCCAGAGCTTCTTGCCGTCCACGACCGTGTTGGCGGACCAGACGAGGTTGCCGCCGGCCGGTGTGGAGGAGCCGGTCTTGATGCCGCTCACGCCCGGCTCCAGCAGGATCGTGTTGTTGTTGTAGATCGTCCCGTCGATGCCGTCGATGTCGATCTGCGGAGTGTCCACGATCTCCCGGAGCACCTCGTTCTGCATCACGGCCCTGGCCAGCTTCAGCTGGTCGACAGCGGTGGAGACCGTCGTCTTCTTGAGGCCGCTCGGGTCCGTGTACGTGGTGCCGGTCATTCCGAGGTCCTTGGCCGCGGCGTTCATCTTCGCGACGAACTCGGTCTCGGACGAGTCCCAGCGGGCGAAGAGGCGCGCGGCGTTGTTCCCGGAGGGGATCATGAGGAGTTGCAGCAGCTGCTTCTCGGTGAACTGCTGTCCCTTGCTGATCGGCGCGGTGGACTCGTCACCCAGCTTGGACTCGTCCTCGGCCTGCTGATCGACGGTGATCTTCTCGCCCTGCTCCTTGCCGGTGAGCGGATGCTCCTTGAGCACCACGTACGCCGTCATGATCTTGGCGACGCTGGCGATGGGCGCCGGCTTCTGCGCCCCCGACGAGCCGAGCGAGCCGACACCGTCCACGGTGACCGCCGACTGTCCCTGCTCCGGCCAGGGGAGGCTCAGCTTGCCGCCCTTGAAGGTGTACGACGACTCCGCCGTCATCGTGAGCGTGGGGGCCGGCAGCGGGCGCACCATCTGCGCGATCGCAAAGACGATCAAGAGGAGGAGGACCAGCGGGGTCCAGATCTTGACCCGGCGCACAGCCGTGCGCACCGGGGTCTCCGGCGGCGGCGGGGTGTTCGTCAGCTCGGCCAGGAGGTCGAGCGGCGGCCTGGGCGGCATCGGCTGCTGCCGGGTCCGCTCGGCACCGCTGAGCGCCGCGTCGGGCCGCGGCCGGCCGGCGCCGGGCGTGGTCGCCGGTGTGGTCGTCTCCGGTGCGCGAGGCGCGGGGGCCGGGCGTACGTCGTCCGCGCGCAGCGGGACGAACTTGCTGGTCCGCTCGGCGGCGGACTCCGGCCGGGTCCCGGCCTCCGGCTTCGCCGGCGGCGGGGTGATCTTCAGCGCGGTCGTGGGCTGGTCGACGCGGGGCAGCTTCGGCGCCTTGAAGACGGCCGTCGCCTGATCGACGCCGCGCTCGTCCTCGGCGGGCTGCGCCTTGTCCGCGGACTCCTCGCGGGTCCGGGGAACGCGCGCCTCGGAAGTGCTGTCCGGGGCGTCGCGGTCGGGGGAATCACCGGCGGACGAATCGTCGGCAGACGAATCACCGGAAGCGGAATCGTCGGTAGCGGAACCCTTGGCAGAGGAATCGTCGGCAGAGGACGCGTCGGCAGGCTCGTCGTCCGGCTCCGCAGCCGAGGCGTCCTCGGACTTGGGAGCGGGCTCGGGCCCGGTCTTGGCATCGAGCTCGGCATCGGGAGCGGACTTGGACTTGGATTCGGGCTCGGGCGCGGGCTCCGCACCAGATGCGTCGCTCTTCGCGTCGTCGCTCTTCGCGTCGTCGCTCTTGGACACCCAAGCGGCAACGGCCGCACGCAGTCGCGCGTCGCCGCCCCCTTCGGAGTCGCCGGCCTTCTCGGAGTCGCCGGCCTTCTCCGGCTCACCGGCCGGACCGGACGCGGCGGGCTTGTCAGCACCGGCGGGCTCGGCGGGCTCGGACCCCTTCACGGGCTCCACAGGCGCCACGGACGCCTCCACAGCGTCCGGATCGGCCTCCGGGGCCTCCTCAGGGCTCTCAGGGCCTTCCGCGACCTCTGCGGCCCCTGTCGCGCCCGTGGCGGGGGCCGCCTCCTGGGCAGATACCTCATCGCTTTCGGCAGAACCGCCCGAAGCGGCCTCCTCGGCCTCGTCGGGGCCCTGGGGGGCCTCGTCGGTCACGCCGGCCGCATCACCCTCAGCGACATCGGCATCCGTACCGGCCTTGGTTTCGCCATCGGCGGCAACGACAGCACCCGCGGCTTCACCCGAGTCCGCGACCTCGCCCTCGTCCACATCCACGTCCGAGTCCGAGTCCGCAACCTCGTCCACATCCGAGTCCGCGTCCTCCGCAGCCGCACTCCCGGCGTCCGCTGCCGCCGGCTTGGACCGCTGCGTGCTGAAGACGGCCGTCGCCGTGTCCACTCCGCCTCCGGACTCCGCCGGAGAGGCGGGTTCACGGAACACGGCAAGCCGCGGATCGGCCTCGCTCCGAGTCGTTCCCGACGACTTCTGCTGCTCCGACTTGTCGGGGGACTCGCCCGCCACCGATGCCTCCTCCATGCGGCGCGGGGACATCCCCGCGCTGTCCGAACCGTCTACCAGTGTCCCGTGTGAACCCATGTCCGGGCTGCTAGACGAGAACGACATACCTACTGGTTCCCGTACAAAGCACCCAGGCGCTCTCGACAGACAGATGTGAGAGGGGTCACCCTGTCACTCATCCACGCGGGGAGGCATGGATGGGCAGGAGCCGCAGAACAATTCCGGAGGAGCTTCTGCTGCTCGCTCTGGACCCGACCACGGGTACCACAGCGCAGCCGCAGTCGCTCGACCTCGGCCTGGCCGGGGCCCAGCTAGTAGAGCTGGCTCTGGCAGGACGGATAGCCCCTGATGGGGATCGTATCGCCGTGGTGATGCCACGGCCGACAGGAGATCCGACTCTGGACTCCGCACTGGAACTGCTGCGCAGACGCGGCAGCCCGGTCCGGGCCGTCCACTGGATCGGCGGACCCCGGCTGGGGCTTCGCCAGATTTACCTCGCTCATCTGGAGCGGTGCGGCATGGTGCACGCCGTGGCGGGCCAGATGTGCGGAGTGCTGCCGACAACTCGCTACCAGGCGACGGACACGGCAATCAGCCGGGACATCAGGACCAGGCTGGACAGTGCGATCCGCACCGGCGTACCGCCGGACCCGCGGACCGCGGCGCTCGCCGCACTGGCCCACGCGGTCGGACTCGGCAAGCACCTGTACCCCGGGAACGAGGGGCGCTCATCGCGCTCCAGGCTCCGGGATCTGATCAGACACGACCCGATGGGCGGTCTCGTGGCGCACGCCGTGATGGACGTCCAGAACGGGGCGGTCGCACAACCGCGTCGCAACCAGGCGGCCGGAGTTCCGTTGCAACAGCAAGTGCAGTCGCAATCACGCCGCGACAGCATGGCGCACACCGCGGCCCACTAGGGCCGCACGGGCGTCACCGCGGCACCCGCAGCACCCGCAGCACCCGCAGCACCCGCAGCACCCGCAGCACCCGCAGCACCCGCACCGCAACGCACCACCGCACCACCCGCATTCCGCCGCACCGTCGTCCCCACAGACCCGGTTCGGGAGCCGCACCAAGCGCGGGGCAGCCGGTACCACCGGCTGCCCCGCGTCGCTGTGTGTGGCCGTTTCCCAGCGCGGCCGGGGGCTCGGGTGGCAATCTGCTGAGCAGTAGATACGCACAGCTACGTAGCCGGAGGTGCCGTTTCCGTGCCGTCCAACGTCAATCCCACCGTCAGACGACGCCGGTTGGGTCAGGAATTGCGCCGACTGCGCGAGATCAAGGGCATGACGGCCGAGGAGGTCGCGGAGCGCCTGCTGGTCTCGCAGTCCAAAATCAGCCGCCTGGAGAACGGCCGTCGCTCGATCAGCCAGCGCGACGTACGCGATCTCTGCGGGGTGTACGACGTCGAGGACCACCGGGTCGTCGAATCGCTCATGCAGATGGCCAAGGATTCCCGCCAGCAGGGCTGGTGGCACGCCTTCGGCGACATCCCGTACAGCGTCTACATCGGTCTGGAGACCGATGCCGAATCGCTGCGGGTGTACGAACCCCAGGTGATCCCCGGCCTGTTGCAGACCCGGCAGTACGCCGAGGCGCTGATCAACGGCGCGCTTCCGGAGGCCCCGCCGTCGGACATCGACAAGCGCGTCAGTGTCCGTTCGCGCCGCCAGGACCGGATCACCGCCCCGGAGCACCCGCTGCGGCTGTGGGCGGTCATCGACGAGTCCGCGCTGCGCCGGCTGGTCGGCGGCAAGCAGGTGATGATCGAGCAACTGGAGCGGCTGGTGGAGCTGTCGCATCTGCCGCACGTGACCGTCCAGGTGCTGCCGTTCGACATGGGCGCCCACCCGGGCATCAACGGGCAGTACGCCATTCTGGAATTCCCGGACGCCGCGGATTCCAGCGTGGTCTATATCGAGGGCGTCACCAGCGACCTCTACCTGGAGAAGGCGAACGACGTGCAGCGCTACAGCGTCATGTACGAGCACCTGCGGGCCCAGGCGCTGAATGTGGAGCAGACCCGGCATTTCATCGGCCGGATCGCGAAGGAGTACACCGAACTCAACGCGACGTGAAGTCCGACCACACGGGCGCGTAAACCAGCCAGCCCGCCAAGTCCGGCATAAGAGAAATGAAGTGGTGTTACGAGTGAGGCGACGGCACGGTACACCGTCGCCACCTCGCAACGGAAGGCCTGCATGGCATATACCATCCGGTCGAGTGAACGCCCCCTTCAAGCAGGGAGATTGACGAGTAGCGTCAATCACGCCACCGGGGCATCCGCTGGCACTCACACAACTCTCTGAACCGGAGTGAACATGGCCATTCGTCAGGGTGCTACGGAAAACTGGACGAAGTCGTCGTATTCCGGGGGCAACGGCGCTTGCGTCGAAGTCAAGTCCCCTCTTGTGCAGGCGATTGCCGTACGTGACTCGAAGGCCCCCGAGGGCCCTTCGCTCACCTTCGTCTCCGGCGCCTGGAACACGTTCGTGCGTGATGTCGCCAAGGGTTCCGTCGACGCCTGACCGATGTTCCCCTTCCGCTGTACCGCCGCACCGATCCAGGTGCTGCCGGTAGCCCTCTCGTCCGGTTCGCCGTCCTGGCCGAGGGGGCTCCCCGCGCAACTGCGGGGAGTGGAAGCACCGCACGGCCACCACCCCTCGCGCCGTCGCCCGATTCAGCGCAGCTGATCGACGTACCGGTCCGTGCCCGGCACGGTCGGGATGAACGGCGCCACCAGTTCCACCCGCCCCAGCCCCGACTCCGCCACCGCCGTGTCGAGCCCGGTGAAATGTTCGGCCCAGCACGCTCGCGGGTCCTCCTGGAGGAACCAGAGCAGGGTCAGCCGGGTGTCGACGCCCTCGACCTGCTTCACATAGGTCATCCGGTCACCCGGAAGCGGCGTGGGCCGGAACACCGTCACCATCGCCGCGGACGACCCGCTCAGCCGCTTCGGCAGCTGCCGCGAGCGGAGCCACTCCAGCAACTCGGCCCGCTGCGCAGGGCCTTCGGAGTCGATCACCTCCAGGACCAGTCCGCTGTACGGGTGGTCGAGGGCATGGAAGTCCCGGGGCCCCGCCGCCCCGTCCCGGTAGACCGTCGCCTCGTGGTCCTGGAACGCCGTGAAGACATGGGTGCGGTCCTGGTAGACCCGGCCGTCCCGGTTGAGCCGCTTGTTGATGCCGACGGTCCACTTCATGTGGTCGTCGTAGCGCCCGTCCGTCACCCAGTACGTGGACAGATAGCACCCGGCGCCGACCGGCTGAGCGACCGCGGACTTGTCCGGATAGCGCAGCTCCTGGAGCTCCCGGGTCGCCACCCAGCGCCGGCCGGCGAACATCCAGGGCATCGCCATCGCGCCCGCGTAGTAGTGGTCGTCCTCGTACCAGCGGTTGTACGCGAACTCATGGCCCGGATGCGGTTCCACCATGGTGATGAGCGCATGCCCGGGATGGACCCCGTACGGGCCCAGCGAGGCCAGCTCGGCGTACGTGTCGCTACGCCTCCCGCCGCCACCGCCTCGCACGTCCCCGGCCCGCGCGTCCCCGCCCCGCGACCCCTCGTCCCGCGTTCCCTCGCTCATGCCGTTCCCCTTCCGTACTCCGCCGGAGGGACCTACTCTGACGCCCCGTCAGAAGAACTGCCAGAGCCGGGAGGCGCCGATGTTGCTCGCGGGGAAGACCGTTATCGTGTCCGGGGTGGGCGCCGGGCTCGGGCATCAGATCGCCGCCACCGTCGTGCGCGACGGGGGCAACGCCGTGCTCGGGGCACGCACCGCGGCCAATCTCGCGAAGTCGGCCGCCGAGATCGATCCGGACGGGCTGCACACCGCACATCTGGCCACCGACATCACCGACGAGTCGCAGTGCGAGGCGCTCGCGGCGCTGGCCGTCGAACGGTTCGGGCGGATCGACGCGGTGGTCCATGTCGCCGCCTGGGACAGCTACTTCGGCGGAGTCGAGGACGCCGATCTGGACACCTGGAAGGGGGTCGTCGACGTCAATCTGCTCGGCACCCTGCGGATGACGCGCGCCTGCCTGCCCGCACTCAAGGAGCGGGGCGGATCGGTCGTCGTCATCGGCACGCAGTCAGCGGTCGCGGCGCCGTCACAGGTCCGGCAGGCGGCGTACGCGGCCTCCAAGGGCGCGCTCACGTCGGCGATGTACTCCATGGCCCGGGAGTTCGGACCGCACCGGATCCGGGTGAACACCGTACTGCCGGGCTGGATGTGGGGTCCGCCCGTGCAGGCCTACGTACAGTTCACCGCCCACACCGAGGAGGTGCCCGAGGCCGAGGTGCTGGGGAGGCTCACGGAGCGCATGGCACTGCCGGAGCTGGCGACGGACGGCGATGTGGCGGAGGCCGCGGTTTTCCTGGCCTCCGACCGGGCGCGGGCGATCACCGGGCAGTCCCTGCTGGTCAACGCCGGCGAGCTGATGCGCTGAGGTACGGAGGTACGGAGGTACGGAAGCGCCGACACCTCGGCGCACGGGCGCGCTTTCGCAGGGAGTTCGGCAAGGACAGTCGGCTCTCCTCCTTCTCGGCCGCACGGGACCCGCATCCCGTGCGGTCTTTCTGTGCTCTTCGGCGCTCCTGGATGTTTCCTCGTGCCCTGTCGGACGTTCTCTCAGTCTCTGCACAGCCTGACGAAGTGCCCGCTCATCGTGTGGCCGCCGTCACGTTCGCGACAACGCCCCCATGGGTCAAGAACAAGTAAAATCGTTCGACTTGCTGATCTGCGTTCACATCTCTGACCGAAGAACACCTTGACCGAGGTGCCGGACAGGCGGTTCAATCCCCGAAGTCCCCACTCCCGCACGGGGGCCCCGCTGAACGGCCGTACTGACGAAGTGCGTACCCGTTCACAAGGCGGACCCCAGGAGGGGGCACATGAACAGTCTCGACTGGGTCGTGCTCATCGGCTACTTCGGCGTGATGATCGCGATCGGACTCTGGTCCCACAAGCGCGTGGACAACGTCAGCGACTTCTTCACGGCCGGCGGCAAGATGCCGTGGTGGCTTTCCGGGATCTCGCACCACATGTCCGGCTACAGCGCCGTGATGTTCACCGGTTACGCCGGCATCGCGTACCAGTACGGCGTCACGTCCTTCGTGACGTGGTCGCTCCCCATCGCCATCGGCATCGGGATCGGCGCCAAGCTCTTCGCCCCCCGGCTCAACCGGCTGCGCTCGCGGCTGCACGTCGCCTCACCGCTCGAATACCTGAAGAACCGCTACAACATCCAGACCCAGCAGGCGCTCGCCTGGTCCGGTCTGCTGCTGAAGATCGTCGACGTCGGCGCCAAGTGGGCGGCCATCGCCACCCTGCTCTCCGTCTTCACCGGCATCACCCTGACCCAGGGCATCTTCATCACCGGCATCATCACGGCGGTCTACTGCACGGTCGGCGGACTGTGGGCCGACGCGCTCACCGAGCTGGGGCAGTTCGTCATCCAGCTGTTCGCCGGGATCGCGATGCTCGTCGCCGCGATGAGCAAGCTCGACGGCGTCAGCACGCTGTGGACCGTCTGGGACAAGCTGCCCGAAGGCCACGGGGAGCCGACGGCCGGTCCGTACACCGTGACCTTCCTGCTCGCGTACCTGTTCATCAAGACCTTCGAGTACAACGGCGGCATGTGGAACCAGGCCCAGCGCTACATGGCCACGGACTCCGCGGCCTCCGCGACCCGCTCGGCACGGCTCTCCGCCGTCCTGTGGCTGGTCTGGCCGACGGTCCTCTTCTTCCCGATGTGGTGCGCCCCGCTGCTCGTGGACGCGCAGAAGCCGGACGCCTCGGACAGCTACGCGCTGATGACCGAACAGCTGCTGCCGCACGGCCTGCTGGGCCTGGTGATCGTCGGCTTCTTCTCGCACACGATGGCCATGTGCTCCTCGGACGCCAACGCCATCTCGGCGGTCTTCACCCGCGACATCGCCCCGGTCTTCTCCAGGGCGGCACGCAACTGGAGCGACCGGGCGGGGCTGATGGCCGCGCGGCTCTCCACGCTCGGCTTCCTGGGCCTGTCCATGGCGCTGGCGACCCAGATCAACTCGCCGACGTTCAAGGACATCATCTCGGTCGTGATCAAGTGGGTCGCCGGTCTGATGGGCCCGATCGCGATCCCGTTCATGCTGGGTCTGCTGCGCAGCTTCCGCAGGTCGGGGCCGACGGCGGCGCTCACCAGCTGGGCGGCGGGTCTGCTGGCGTTCTACTTCACCAACTACAACTTCGACGGTTCGGTGAAGACGGACGTCGCCCTCCAGTACCAGGTCGCCCTTCCGCTGGCGATCTCGCTGGTGCTCTACATCGTCATCGGCTTCATCAAGCCGGAGGACACCCCGGAGCGCGACGCGATCATCGAGCGGATCAACGCGGACGGCGGGGACTCGGCGACCGGTGCGCCCCTGCCGCCCCAGCGCGGCCCCGAGGATGTGACGGCCGCGGAGGGCGTCGGGGGTGTGAAGGACTGACGCCTGCGGCTGTACGCGGGTGCGGGGCGGGGTTACGGATGCGGCGGCTTCCGTAGCTCCGCCCCGCACCCGTTCTTCATGCGCCGGCGCCCGTGCCCGTGCCCGAATGCGCTCCCGGCCCCCCTGCCGCCTTACGCCCGTTCCCGCCCTCCCTGCCGCCGCGCCCGCGCCCGCGTGCGCGCCGGGGCCCCGCGCCGGTCCGTCCCCCCGCTCCCGGCTCCCGGCTTCAGGCGCGCGGGTAGCGGGCCAGCCAGCCGGGTGCGGCGGCCGCGGCCGGGCCGTGCAGGGCGGACCCCTGCGTCATCTCCATGGCGAAGTCGTCGGCGAGCTCCAGGAGCGTGGCGCGCCCCTCCAGCTCGGTCAGCCAGGCCGGCGGCAGCGCGGTCTCGCCGTGCAGCGCGCCGAGCAGCGCCCCGCACAGGGCCCCGGTGGCCGAGGACGGCCCGCCGTGGTTCACGGCCAGCCGCAAGCCGTGCCGGACGTCCTCGCCGACCAGGGCGCAGTACACGGCCACCGCGAGCACTTCCTCGGCGGAGTCCGTGGCGCCCAGGGACTCGATGAGCGCCGGACCCGGTATGCCCTGGCGCACGGTGCCGAGGGCGTGCTGGAGCGCCTCGGTGACGGGTTCGTGGCCCGGCCGCTCGGCGAGCAGGCCCAGCGCGTGCTGTACGGCCCCGTCCAGCGACTCCCCGCGCGCCAGCCCGTGCACCATGACGGCGAGGGCGCCCGCGGAGAGCAGGGCGGTGGGGTGGCCGTGGGTCTGTGCGGCGCACTCGACGGCCAGCTGGAACACGAGCTGCGGATCCCAGCCGACGAGCAGCCCGAACGGGGCGGAGCGGGTCAGCGCGGCGGCGTCGTGCGCGGCGGGGTTCTTGGGCCGGTCGAGGGTGCCCATGACGGTGTCGCCAAGGCCGCCCAGACACTCCCGGGTGGGTGCGCGGCGGCTGTAGAGCCACTCCTGCCCGGCCAGCCAGCCGTTGTCCTTGCGCCGCTCGTCGGGGCCCCAGTCGTGCTGGGTGGCGGCCCAGCGCAGATGGGCCTGGTGCACATCGGTGGGCGGGTGCCAGGCGCCGGTGTCACGGCGGACCTGGGCGCGGATCAGCCCGTCGACGGTGAACAGGGTGAGCTGGGTGACGGCGGTGACGAAGCCGCGCCCGCCGTGTGCGGGGACGAAGTCGGTGACGGCGTCGACCCCGTGGGCCTCGCGGATCTCCTCCAGCGTGAGCTCGCTGACGCCCGCGCCGAGCGCGTCACCGATGGCACCGCCGAGCAGTGCGCCGCGTACCCGGCTGCGGAAGTCCTGCTGCTCGGCACGGCCCCAGACAGCTGTGGTCCCTGAGCTCACCGTGCCCCTTCCCGTCGGTCGGTCCGTGTGCGACTGCGCAGCACTGTAATCGAACGGGACAGGGCGGCCGGGGGCGACGAGGGTACGGGTAGGAATGTCAACGGGCGTACGGGGCTTCGCATCTGCCCGGTTGGTGCGCTTCGGGGAGTGGAGGCGCAACACCTCCATACTTTGCCCTGCTCGCCCCTCCGGCCCCTCGGCACGAAATCGGCCAGGACCTCTCGGGCCGGCCCCTGCCAGGCTCCGGGCGGACGCCGCTCACGAGGATTCCGTCCGCATCCGCCGACCCCGGCTGTGCGCGATCCGCAGCAGATCCCCCAGCGACTCCGTGGCCCGCGTGAGCGCGAACCGCACCGCCCGCTCCCCCGCCGCCCGGTCCGCCAGCACGGCCCGCGACCCGGCCCACACCTTCTCGCCGCACTCGATCTGCTCGTCCTCCATGTCATCCGCCAGCCGTGACATCAGGCTGTCGGGATCGTCCGTGCTGAGCCAGCACGGATTGCCCTCCGGGGAGGTCCAGGGAAGGAGGCGCGGAGGAAGGTCGGTCATGGTCTGCTCCTGACGGTCGGTGAGCGGGAACGCGCCACCGAAGGGTGACGGTGACGGATCGTGCCCCGATGATTACGCGACCGCCGTACGCTCGGAAAGCGGGCCACGCTTGCCCGCGCACAGGACAACGGAGGGGCCGCCGATGACCGAACTCACGCCCACGGACGAGGAGTCGGGCCGCGCCGCCCTCGGGCGCGCACTGCGTTACCTCCGCGAGAAGGCCGGCCTGTCCCTCGGGCAGCTCGCCGAGAAGACCCGCTACGACAAGAGCTACCTCTACCGCCTGGAAACAAGCCAACGCCTCTCCAAACTCGCGGTGATGGAGGACCTGGACCGGTTCTACGACTCCGGGGGCCTGCTCGTGCAGCTCTGGAAGGTGGCGCGCAGGGAGGTCTTCAAGGACCGCTACAAGGAGTTCATGCGGCTTGAGGCGACAGCTCGCATCATGCACCTGTTCACGCTCGGTATCCCCGGCCTGCTCCAGACGGAGGAGGTGGCCCGGGAGCTGTTGTCCGGCGCCCGGGAAACCGACGCCGAGGCCGAGCTGGTGGAGGAGCAAGTCATAGCGCGCCTGGGCCGTCAGCAACTGCTGCACCGCAGGCCCCAGCCCTCCGTGCGGATCATCATCGATGAGTACGCGCTCCGCCGCCCCGTCGCGAACCCCAAGGCGTGGGAGGAGCAGTTGACGCACCTGCTCGACATGAGCGAGACGTCCTCCGTCGTACTCCAGGTCCTGCCCTTCTCGGCCGGGGCGCACCATCTGATGGACGGTTCCCTGACACTGCTGTGGCAGGACGACGCGAGCGCCGTTGCCTATACGGAGGGCAACGGATGCGCGGAGTTGATCGAGGATCCGGCCGCGGTGACCCGCTACCGGCTGTCCTACGATCGGCTCCGGGATCTGGCGCTGCCCCCGCCGGAATCCACCGCGTTCATCAGGGGTGTCCTGGAGGAACACAGATCATGAGCCCTATCCCCGACCTCTCCACCGCGACATGGCGCAAGTCCAGCTACAGCGACGGCGGCGCCAACAACTGCGTCGAGGTGTCGGACAGCTTCCCCGGCCTCGTCCCCGTACGCGACAGCAAGACCCCCACCGGTCCGGCACTCCTCTTCGGGCCCGGGGCCTGGACCCCGTTCGTGAGCTTCGCCGGCTCCGGGGCCGGGGCACGACCTCGCTGACTGCCGGACGGGGTGAGCGCCCCCGGCACACGCGCAGGGGACGCACGCGTCGCGCCCCGGGCCGGACGCCCCGGACACCACAGCCCCGGGCCCGCCCGGCCCGGGGTGCCTCGCTCCACCGTGATGGCGGACCACCTGGCCTCCAACGACTACCGTGCCGAGGCCAACGCGGCGGCCCTCGCCGCCATGCCCGGATCCGTCCGGTGCGGGGCAGGGGCCGTGTCCGCCTCGGCCGGCGGCGTATCCGGAGACCTCGCGGAACCGGACTGCGGGACAGCCCTCAGCTGGTCATGCTCCGTGCCGACGAGTACACGTCGAGGACGGCCAGGCAGAGGGGGACGAGCGCGAGGAGGAGAACCACCTCGGCCAGGTCGGAGAACCGGCCCCAGAAGGGCGACAGCCCCCGCTTCGGAATGATCAGCGCGATGCCGATCAGCAGGGCGGCACCGGCCGTGACGGCCGCGGCGAGCCACAGCGTACGGATGTCGAGCGGTCCTCGGTCCTGTTCCGTCAGGAGCTTGATGACGGCGCTCATGGGCGGGTTGAGCGACAGCCCCAGAACCAGCAGGCCCAGGGCCGCGAGGCCCGCGCCCAGCACGGCGACGACCTGGGCCGTGTAGCGGAAGAGCCGTGCTCGCAAGAGCATGGCCAGACCGGCGACCAGCGCGAGGGTCTGGCCCCAGACGTCGCTGGAGAAGCCCAGGACGGCGGCGGACGCGACGACCACCACGCAGCAGCCCCCGACGAGCCCCAGCAGCAGCTCGTGCCCGCGCCGGGCCTGGGCCGCGATGCGTTCGGCGTCGATGGCCCCGCCTTCGCCGATGCCCGGCGCGCGGTCGAGGTCGGCGTCCGTCGTGGGGCGGGGGGCCGCGTAGCCGATCGGCAGGTGGGCCACTCGCGCCGAGAGCCCGGGGAGGAAGGCGATGGCTCCGATCGCCACCACCGCGCAGACGGCGGCGGTCTCGGTGGGACGGGATTCGGCGAGGACCGAGCAGAACGTCGCGAGGGTGCCCACCGCCGAGGCGAAGACAACGGCGACGAACGGTGCGTCGCCGGAGGGCATCGCGGCCACGAGCCCGGCGGAGAAGCAGAGCACGGTGGCGCAGCCCAGCAGGAACTGGAGACGCCCGATGCCGGTGCCCGGGTCGAGCGCGAGGATGCCGGACCCGGCGATCATCAGGTGCGGCAGAGCCGCGAGGCCGAGCGCGATCGCGGAGGCCCGGTCGCCGTAGCTCCGGGCCCTGACGGCGGCGAGCACGACGAGCAGCACACCGACGGCGGCGGCGACAATGCCCGGCAGGCCGTGCATGTCGTGCTGGACCGGGTCGGAGAACCAGACCACGAAGCCCATGAGTACGAGAAGGAGCGCGCCGCCGAAGAGACCGGAGACGCGGAACAGCTGGTCGCTCCAGAGGGCGCGGTCACGGCGGACGGCGGAAGCGACCGCGTCGGTGACATCGTCGAAGACGGCCGGGGGGAGCGATTCCGCGAAGGGCCGAAGCCGCAGGACGTCCCCGTCCAGGACGCGCTGGACGGACATCGGGTGGGTGAGGTCCAGGAGTGTGCCGTCGCGCCGGGCCAGGTGGTAGCCGGGGGGCGCCCCCGGGGGTGTGGCCTGGCCGGTGAGCCGCAGGATCTCCGGAAGCAGGTCGGCAACAGCGACATCGTCCGGCAGTGCCACATCGATACGGCTGTCCGGTGCCACGACCGTTATTCGGCAAAAACCGGTTGAAATGGTCGAACTCACCTGTTGCATCCCCCTCGTTCGCCGTGCACCGCGCTCCTGGGCAGGAGCGCCACCCTATCGGGGACGCCCGCACGGGCTGCACGTAGGATCATCGGCACGCGGAGGTAGGTCGCTGCCACGGGGGTGCCGGCCCACAACTCTCCGGGCCGCACTGAGGGATTGATTCGCCGGTGACCCAGATCGTCGTCAAACGCCCGCCTCGGGCCATGCCGCCCGAGACATCCGCGGCGGAAGTAAGACTTGAGTCGCCTCCTGAACTGCCGCGCGGGCAGCAGGAAGGCATGGCCATGCAGCTCCTGCCCATGCTCGGCATGGGCTCGTCGGTGGTGTTCTTCTTCATGCCCGGCTCACAGCCGTTCATGAAGATCATGGGCGTCATGATGCTGATGTCGACCGCGGCCATGGCGATAGCCCAGGTGATACGGCACCGCAAGGGGAGCCAGGGCGAAGCCTCGGAGGGGCGCCGGGACTACCTGAAGTACCTCGCGCAGACCCGGCGGAAGGTACGCAAGACCGCACGGATCCAGCGGGACGCGCAGTTCTATCTGCATCCGGACCCCGACCAGCTGTGGTCGCTGGTCGCCGAGGGCGAGCGGCTCTGGGAGCGGCGGATCGGCGACAACGACTTCGGACAGGTCCGTGTCGGTCTGGGACCGCAGCAGCTGTGGACGCCGCTGGTGGCGCCGAGCACCGCGCCGCTGGAGGAGCTGGAGCCGCTGTCGGCCGGCGCCATGCACCAGTTCCTGGCCGCTCACGGCTCGCTCGACCGGCTTCCCATGGCGGTCTCGCTCCGCGCCTTCTACCACGTCGTGGTCTCGGGCCAACCGGGGCCGGTGCGCGCTTCCGCACGCTCGATGGTGGCCGGTCTGGTCTCGCTGCACTCGCCCGACGACCTCGTGGTCGCGGTGGCCGTGTCCCCGGACGCGGCCGACCAGTGGGACTGGACGAAGTGGCTGCCGCACTCCCAGGCTCCCGGGTCGACCGACGGGGCCGGTACGAAGCGGCTGTTCGGCGACAACCTGATGGAGGTCGAGGAGCTGCTCAAGGGCACCCTTGAGGGCCGGTCGCGGTTCAACCGTGAAGGAGCGCCGCTCCTCGACCAGCCTCATGTGGTCCTCGTCCTGGACGGCAGCCTCGTGCCCGCGGAGTCGCTGCTCGCCTCCGCGGAAGGATTGCAGGGGGTGACCGTCGTGGAGATCGTTCCGGAGGAGCTGGACGAGCCCCGCGGTCAGCTGCACATCGCCGTGCGGCCCGGCCGGCTCCGGCTGGAGTCGGCCGCGGCCACGTATCACGGCGTGCCGGACTTCCTGCCGGTCGAGACCGCGGAGGCCCTGGGCCGTCAGCTCGCCCCGCTGCGGATGGGCGCCGGCACGGAGGACGACGAGCCTCTCCTCGCCAACCTGGACTTCACGGATCTGCTGGGCATCGGCGATCCGGCCGCGGTCGACACCACGACGGCCTGGCGGCCCCGGTCGACGGCCGACCGGCTGCGCGTACCGATCGGCGTCGGCGAGGACGGCTCGCCCGTCATGCTCGACCTCAAGGAGGCCGCGCAGGAGGGCATGGGCCCGCACGGCCTGTGCGTGGGGGCGACGGGTTCCGGCAAGTCGGAACTGCTGCGCACCCTGGTGCTCGGCCTGGCGGTCACCCACTCCTCCGAGACGCTCAACTTCGTCCTGGCCGACTTCAAGGGCGGCGCGACCTTCGCGGGCATGTCCGAGCTTCCGCATGTCGCCGCCGTCATCACCAACCTGGCGGACGACCTCACCCTGGTCGACCGTATGCGGGACTCCATCACGGGTGAGCTCCAGCGCCGCCAGGAGCTCCTGCGGGCTTCGGGCAACTACGCGAACCTCACCGACTACGAGAAGGCGCGTGCCGCCGGGGCCCCGCTGGAGCCCCTCGCCTCGCTGGTCCTGGTGATCGACGAGTTCAGTGAACTCCTCACCGCCAAGCCCGATTTCATCGACATGTTCATCCAGATCGGCCGTATCGGCCGGTCCCTGGGTGTGCACCTGCTGCTGGCCTCGCAGCGTCTGGAGGAGGGCCGCCTGCGCGGCCTGGACACCTATCTGTCCTACCGGATCGGTCTGCGTACGTTCTCCGCCGCCGAATCCCGCACCGCGCTGGGCGTGCCCGACGCCTACCACCTGCCTTCGGTGCCCGGCTCCGGGTTCCTGAAGTTCGGCACGGAGGGGATGACCCGCTTCAAGGCCGCCTATGTGTCGGGCACCTACCGCCCGGGGGCCGCCCCCGTCACCGGGAGCGGCGAGCTCCCCATCGACCGGCGCCCCGTGCTGTTCACCGCGGACCCTGTGGCGGTCCACTACCCCGAGCCCGATCCGTACGTCTCCCACGCACCCGGGCAGACGACCCCGGACGCGCTGGCGGACACCGTCCTCGATGTCATCGCCCGCCGCCTGGAGGGCCAGGGACCCCTGGCCCACCAGGTATGGCTGCCGCCCCTCACCGAGGCCCCGTCCCTCGACCAGCTGCTGCCGCAGCTGGCGGTGACGCCCGAGCGCGGGCTGCACTCCCCGCAGTACGACCGGAACGGCTCCCTGGTCATCCCCTTCGGCCTGGTGGACAAGCCCTTCGAGCAGCGACGCGACTCCCTCGTACGGGACTTCTCGGGCGCGGCCGGTCACATGCTGATCGTCGGCGGTCCCCGCTCCGGAAAGTCCACGCTCCTGCGGGCGCTCATCGGCTCCTTCGCCCTCACGCACACGCCGAACGAAGTGCAGTTCTACGGAATGGACTTCGGCGGAGGCGGCATGGTCGCCATCGAGGGCCTGCCGCACGTCGGCGGGGTGGCCTCCCGGCTGGACCCGGAGAAGATCCGCCGTACGGTCGCCGAGGTCTCCGGGATCCTCAACCGGCGCGAGGAGTTCTTCCGGGACAACAACATCGACTCGATCGCGACCTACCGCCGGCTCCGCGCCGAGGGCCGGCTGCCGGGCGAGCCGTGGGGCGACGTCTTCCTCGTCATCGACGGCTGGCAGTCCTTCAAGACGGACTACGAGTTCCTGGAGCCCGTCGTCGCCGACATCGCCGCCCGGGGTCTGGGGCTCGGCGTCCACCTGGTCGCCACCGTCGCCCGGTACATGGAGATGCGGGCGGCGCTCAAGGACCAGCTGCTCAACCGGCTGGAGCTGCGCCTGGGCGACCCGACCGACTCGGAACTGGACCGCAAGATCGCGGTGAACGTCCCCGTCGGCACTCCGGGCCGAGGCCTGACCGCGGAGAAGCTGCACTTCATGGGCGGGCTGCCGCGCATCGACGCCTCCTCCGACGCCGACACCCTGTCCGGCGCCACCGCGGCCTTCGTCAAGGCCACGACCGACAACTGGCCCGGCCCGCACGCCCCGCAGGTGCGCATGCTGCCGAGGATGCTCTCCGCCCGGGAGCTGCCGAGCGGCCCCGGCGATCAGCGCCCCGGCGTCTCGATCGGGCTCGACGAGATGAACCTCGCGCCGGTCTTCGTCGACTTCGACACCGACCCGCTGTTCGCGGTCTACGGTGAGTCGGAGTCCGGGAAGACCGCCCTGCTGCGCCTGCTCATCAAGCAGATCACCGAGCGGTACACCCCGCAGGAGGCACTGATCTGTGTCGGTGACTACCGGCGCAGCCTGCTGGAGTGCGTGCCCGAGCCGTACCTGGTCGGATACTCGACGACGCAGAACGCGTTCGACACGTACATCCAGGACATGAACACCCTCATCACCAGCCGGATCCCCGGCCCCGACGTGACACCGCAGCAGCTGCGCAACCGCAGCTGGTGGCGGGGGCCGCGGGCGTTCATCATCGTCGACGACTACGACCTGGTCGCGACGTCCTCCGGTAACCCCATGGCACAGCTGGTCGACAACCTGCCCTACGCCCGTGACGCGGGGGTCAACTTCATCATCGCGCGCAGCAGCGCGGGCGCCGGCCGCTCCTCGTACGAGCCGTTCATCCAGCGCTTCAAGGAACTCGGCGCGCAGGGCGTCGTCCTGTCCGGTCACCCCGGTGAGGGCGAGCTCCTCGGCGATGTGAAGGCCCGTCCTCTTCCGCCGGGCCGGGGCCTGTTCGTCTCCCGCCGCGGCACGCCTGCCCTGATCCAGACGGGCTGGCTGCCGCCGGACCTGGGCTGAGCGGGACGCGGGGAAACAGTGGAGGGGGTCAGCCCGGTTTCGGGCCGACCCCCTCCTCCGTTGCGCGCCGAGGCGGCACAGCTTCTACGCGCCGGCCCTGCCCGGGTTCCGGGGTTCGGCGGTGTACTTTCCTGGCGCGAAGCGCTCGACCGCCTCAACGATCAAGGCAGCGTGATTCGGCCTCCGACGGCGCCAGAGGGAGCCTCCGAGCGAGTAGAGAATGACCATCCTCCGCCCACCACCCGCGATCGGCCTGTCGGGAAGAGCCCCGTCCTTCAGCTCCAGCAGCAGCAGGCTCTGCCTGCTGTTGAACCGAACCTGGTCGATATCAGCCCACCGCACGGTCTCCGTGCCCCCGCGCCGCACCTTGCTCATGCCTCCCGGATCGATGCGCAGGGCCGGTGTTCGCGACACCAGGGCGATCAGCGGCAGCAGGGCCACCACCCCTCCCAGCACCGGCAGTCCCGCATAGCCGGCGACACCCGCCTCGCCCATGAACCCCATGCCCTCGCCCATGATCAGTACGCCGACCACAAAGAGGACGAGTGCTTCGAGGAGCACCAGACAGAGCATCGCCGCGAGGATCAACCCGAGGTAGAACCCGCCGCGGCGTGCCCGCTCAGCGGGGAGAAGGAGCCCTTCGGTGGTGTGTGAGGGTGTGGTCATGATGCTGCCTTCGTCGAGGTTCGGGCGGCGAGTGCATGGCGCTCAACTACCCGCCGGTGAGGCGTGGTGGTACACCCCGTATGAGCTGTCCAGGCCGGCGGCGCAACGTCACCACGTGAACTGCGCCGCTCCGGCGGCCACGATCCCGGCGACCCGGAGAGCTGTCCGCCGCCCACGCATGACATCCACCTGTCTGCTGATCCGAGAAGCCCGGGCACCCGGTTCCGGGACGCGCAGAACCCGGCGACGCGTTCGCGTCGCCGGGTTCTGTTGCACTGAGCCAGGATGACGCCCGGTATTCCGCAGAAGGCGACCCTGCCGGCACCCGACAGCCGTCGGGCCCATGACGTCCCAGGAAGGCCTGTTCCGAACCGGGCGCCCGCGGGGAGGGCGTGAGCGGTCACAGCGACTGAACGAGCTTCAGGGCTTCGGGCAAGGGGCACCGGGGAAACTGGCGCCTGAACCGGCGGGTAGCCACCAACAACCCCTTTTCGTCCCGGATCCGGCGAAGTTCCGCCTCGTCCGTCACGACCGACCGCAACGCGTCGATGGACCCGAACTGTCCGTACCAGTCCTTCTGACGCCGCCGCTGCGCGTATCCCTCGGCAAAGCTCGGAAGGAGAACGGACAGGCCGCAAAGAAGGACTGTCAGCGGCAGACTATGAGGCTGAACAGCGAACACCACATAGAAGCAGGCCAGGGAGGCACACCAGAGCGGCACCCGAATCCAGTACATGCGAAATCATCACCCGTCATTCAGAAGATCCCGCCTTCCCGGCATCGTCAAGCACTGCCGGGCTTGCGGAATCAATTCGACAGCGCCACACCTGCGTCAAACAGTCGCGGTCGGCCACTTGCCTCCCGGGAAGGCACTGTTGTCGTTTGCTTCACCCTTGGCAACGGCAATCTGACCAGCCTGCGCCGTGACCACACCTGTCAGCGTTACCACAAGCCCGGTGATGATGCCAGCATCCGACAGCGCTTCACCTACGGCAGCTGCGAAGCCCACCGGCGCCCCTACGCCGGTGGCCGCCGCAGCGGCCGCCGCGACCATGACAAGGATGGCCTTGATCAAAACGGCCAGCAGCGCCAAATAGAATGCCGCTCCGGCCACCGCGCAAAGCGTCAATGCCGTGGCAAGCTTATCGGATGTCGTCTCGATCTGAGTGGCCGCGACGGGCTGACCCTTGACGGCCCCGACGTACGCCGTGGCGCCTTCGCCCGTCCAGCTGAGGGGCGCCTTGAGCGCTTCCCCCGCAACGTTCCCGGCAACGCCCGAGGCCTTCCCCCGGATCGACGGCCCTTGCCATTCCTGCGCATCCAAAAAGAACAGCACTGGTGCGGCAGCGCCCTTGAGGCACTCGACGACCTTGTCCCGGATCCAGCATCCGAGCTCTATCAACTTGTTTGCAGCCCAGATCACCGGCTTGGCGATGGCATCCGGAATGTACCAGTGGTTCATCGCCTTTTCGACGGCCGGGCCGATGAGGTCCAACTTGGTCGACATCTTCGTAACGCCGGAGTTCAGCTTCCCTACTGTCTCCTGCGTTTGAGCCACATTGAACGCCATTGAGAATTCCCCTTGTCAGTAGGCGTCTTCGACGGATTTGGTGGTCTCCGCCTCGTGATTGTCGTAGGCGTTCGCGTTCTTGATCAATGCATCTGCGACCTCAGCCATGCGGCTTTCTCCCTCGGAGCATCGGGACGAGATGTGATCGATGGCTTCGTTGTAGTTGGAGGCAACCAGAAAGAAGAGGCCCGCCTCGAGACTTGTCAGTCTCATCCCGTCGGTCGCGCGGGACACCTCCCCCAGGGAAACGCTCTGCTTGTCCCACATTCCCGCTTCGGTCCGCAGCGCATCGGTGATGTGCTTCAGATCTGCCATTTCGACCTGCCCTTCGAAACTCAGTCAATGAAATTTTGCGGATTCCGGAGTATGGCCAGCGCCTCATCGAGCAGACTGTCCACGTGCAGGCCTGCGATGCCGTCCGCGCCGGCAGCCTCAGCGCGGCTCAGCTTGTCCCTGGCATCATCGAGGGCCTCTTCAAAAGCCTGGTTCAGGCCGATGTACGACTGTCCGGCCGCCCATTGCCGATCCACCTCGCAGGAGCGCAGAGCGCCCTTGGTCACCACGAGGGTCACATGACGGCCGGCGGACGTTCCCTCGACCTCGGCCGGACCGGACGCCGTCTCGTCCATCCGGTCCACCACGTCGAAGGCCGAAAGGACATCCTCGGCCAGCTCGTCGAGGGGGCGGGAGATGACATAGCGCAGGTCCCGTTCGGGAATGTCGGGCTGCCCCGTGAGAGGGGCCGGTTGGCGCGCCTGGCTGTCCAGTTGGTCCGCCTTGGCCTGCCAGTTGCCATCCTCGAGTGCCTGGGCCCATGCCGTCATCTGCTGGCTCATGGCCGCTCCGTAAGCCTCGCTGACCGCAGCGCCGACAGTCTCCGGCTCCTGCCGACGCCGCCAGTCCGACGTGGCCCGGATGAATTCCGGAAGCCCGTCCGCCGCCATCCGTACGGTCACGGCACCCTGGGCGTCCGTTCCTTCGGCACCCTGGGGCATCCGGTTCTGCATGTCCGTCATCATGTTCTGCAGATTCGAGGCAAGTTCCTGGAACTGCTGCAGTCCGCGTATGAATTCTTCGTCCACGATGCCTCTTCTTGGCCTATGTGCGTACGGGTGATTTCACAGATGAGAGTGACGAGCGTGACGACACAGGCTCAGCGCCGGATACCGGCAGCTCTCCGGCGCAGCAGGAGCACGGCCCCGACCACGGCGACGACACCGACGCCGATGATGATCCAGACGGTCGCGCCACCGCCCTCGCTGTCGGAGGACGCTGCCGAGGGAGCGGTGGACGCCGGCTGCTTCGAGGGGGCCGAGGTGTCGGATCCGCCGGATTCCGACGGCGACGCGGACGGAGCCTTGGACTGGGATGACCGGGCAGCCACCAAGGGGTTCACGTCGGCCGGACCCGGGTCTCCCGGGTCGCCGAGGACGGCCAGGCGGGGACGGACCGTGCCGTAGCCGATGTAGCGGCTGGGGACCTTGCCCTCGGTGGGCTTGCCCGCGGTGTTCATCAGGACGCGCAGCACCTGATTGCCGGTCCAGGAGGGGTGCTTGGACCAGATGAGGGCGGCGGAGGCGGAGGTGATGGCCGTTGCCTGGCTGGTGCCCCAGCTGGTGCAGTAACCGGGCGTGCCACCGCCGCAGAGGATCGGGATGTCCTCGCCGGGGGCGGCGAGCGCCACCTGGGGCCCCGACACCGAGAACTTCGTGACCGAGGACGTCTTGTCGACTGCCCCGATGCCCGCGACGCCGAGACTGGCCGCCGGGTAGGCGGCTCTGTTCCCTTTGTCGCCCCTGTTGCCGGTGCCCGCCAGAAGCAACTTGCCGCGATCCACGGCGTAATCCACTGCCTCTTGAAGATCGTCCCGCTGGTCCTCGTCGAGCGAGAAGGCCTCGTACGCCAACGACATGTTGATGATTCGGGCTTCGCTGTCGGCTGCGTACCGGATGGCCTCGACCAGCGCCGGGACGCTGTTGGTTCCCGATTCCTTGGTTGATCCGAACACGGTCAACGGGAGGATGCGCGCGTCCGGAGCAAGCCCCTTCACGCCCTGACCATTCGCACCGTTCCCTGCGATGAGCATGGCCATGGCGGTGCCATGCCCGTCCGAGTCCTTGTGCGCGCCCAGCTGAGGCTCGACGAAGTTCTTTCCCGGAAGAACCTTCCCTGTCAGTTCGGGAACAGAGGGAATGACACCGGTGTCGAGCAGTGCGACGGTGATCCCTTTACCGGTGCTGGTCTTCCACATCTCACCGGCCTGCATCCGGTCCAGGTACCACTCGCGCTCGCGCATGGTGTCCGCGGCCGCGGCCGGGGCGATGGCGCCGCCGATGAGGAGCAGGGACCCCAGCGCTGCCACCACCGCCGGCGCACGCCTGCATCGTCGCCTGACCGTTGACCTCATGCCACCCACTCGTTCTCTGTCCGTCGTCCGGCGACGCTGCTCCGGAACCGGCTCTAGTCGATCACGGGAGGGACGACGCCGTCGTCCCCCGTGGTCCAGCTCTCTTCGTCCTCGGCGAGATAGTCCGGATGCGCGCCATCACGTCGCTGCGAACGTCGCGACGTGCCCTGGGACGCGCCACCCATCGGGCCCATCGCGCCGCCCGTGCGCGGCGATTCACGGACGAGACCTGTGCCGCCCTGGGTGAATTCCCGTCCCGCTCCCGGCTGCGTCCCGCGCGGAGCCCGCACGGTGCCACCGGGCTGGGTGACCAGACGTTGCGAGCCACCGATGCCGGTGCTCCGCCCCATGGGGCTTCCGTGGCCGCCGGTATTGCCCATCATTCCGTGACCGGTCGTCTGCCTCTCGCTGCCGGCAACCAGGCCGCGCGACGTGCTCCGGACCGGCCCGGTCCCGGTCTGGTTATGCGCAGGCGTACCGCCGTGGATGC
Source organism: Streptomyces sp. NPDC026062 (assembly GCF_055568375.1). Classification (NCBI taxonomy): domain Bacteria; kingdom Bacillati; phylum Actinomycetota; class Actinomycetes; order Kitasatosporales; family Streptomycetaceae; genus Streptomyces; species Streptomyces sp. NPDC026062. The sequence goes on along the minus strand of NZ_JBVHOQ010000013.1, from coordinate 125,773 downwards.
CGGTGTCGGCCCGAGCCGTCAGCGGAGGGCGGACGCTGTCCACCCCTCTGCCGGGAGTGACCGTGGGCGGCCGGACGCTCTCCACGGGGCCCTTGCCGCCGGGTCCGGTGGGGGTGATACGGCCGATGTCGTCCCCGGGCCCGAACGGCTTCGTACGCGAAGGCATCGCCACCGGGGGCAGCAAGGTCGGAGGTCCGCCACCCGTCGGGGGCTGCGGGGGGAGTCCGGCCGTGGGCGGGGCCGTGGTGGTCGGCGGTGCCTGCGGCATCGTCACCGTGTCGATGTTCGTCCCCGTGTTGTCAGGAGCCCCGGGAACCGCGCCGACGTGCTGCGGCGTGTGGACAATGGGAACACCGGCGGAAGACGACCCCGTTCCGCCACTGGGCGACGAGACGCTGTAGTGATGGCTGCTAGGCGAACCGCTTCCACTCTGCGTACCCGTCACCGAGCCGGCGCTGCTTCCCGGCGTGCTGATGCGCGTCTTCCCACCGTCGACCGGGCTCTTCGGCAGAGCCTCCGCCGGCAGCGGCTTGAAGTTCGGCTCCTCCTGCGAGGAGATCGTCTGCTCCGCCATCAGGTAGTACGAGGCCAGCTTGTTCATCTGCGGAATGGCCTCGTTCCGCGCCGTCTCCACGGCGGCGAGCCGGGCCTTTTCCTTCGCCTCGTCCGCGTAGCACATCGATGTGGCGTCGGGGTGCCCCTGGACCACCTTCGAGACCTCGCTGAGCGCCTGGCCGGCCGTCTGCATGGCGGTGCCCGCGCCGCCCGCGTAGTCGGCCAGCTTCAGGGTCTCCTTGGCGAAGCCGTCACCCCACTCGCGGAAGGCGTCGCCGCCCTTGCCCTTCCAGGTGGTGCGGCCCACGTGTGCCTTGAGCTCGGTGCCGATCTTCTCGATCTCGGTCTGCGCGTCGACGAGAGCGGTGCCACGGGCCATGATCGCCGTGGGGTCGGTGCCGCGGACCATGCCGACCATGGTCTCGTACGGCATGCTTTCAAAATCGGTCGTCCTGTAGCAGGCATTGAGTGGTGGCAGCTTCTTCGAGTCACCCATGCGCTTCCCTGTCCCCCGTTCCCTTCACTTGTTACATGCCGTCCTGGCCGCTGGACGAACCCGTTCCGGTCCCGTCCACCGAAGGTGCCTCGGGGTCCTTCTCGGATCCGGGCTTCCTGTAGCCGGCCTCGGTGCGCCTCTGGATGGCGTTGAGCCGGTCAGCGTGTTCCTGGTCGACGTTCTGGTAGCCGCGGTCGGCCATGTCGACGGTGATGCCCATCGCTTCGAGTTGGTCACCGAGCGTCCTGGAGAGCTCCACCAGACGCGCGTGCACCTTGTCGTACGCGCCGGAGAGCCCGATGGCCTCCGGGAAGTTCGTCCCGTACGCGCCGGGGCTGACCTTCTGTTCCGTAATGCGGCCGTGTGCGGCGGGTGACCCGTCGAGCGCGGTGAGAAGCTTGTCCACACGAATCTTGAACTTCTGCAGAGACTCTGTGGGTGTGTCCAGGTCCGACGGCTTTGTGGTCGGATCGTCCGGAAGTAGAGCGCCCATGGAAGCACCTCCCCTAAAGTGCCGCGGAACCACAGGCGCGGGTGTGGGATGCGGTGACCGCATCCCACACCCACAGCGTGCTGGTTCCGTCGTGATTCATCGGAGCCTGGGTCAGCCCTGGAAGCGCCGGGACTGGGCGAGGTCGTTCGCCCGGTAGCCCTCGGTGGCCTCCATGAGCCGCGTCGAGATCGTCAGCAGGGTCTGGTGCATGTGGTTGACCTTGGTGTCCCAGCCGCTGTGACGGTCGTGGAACGCACGCTGCGTCTCACCGTCCCAGGTGGCGACGACGGCCTTGACCTTGGTGTTCAGCTCGTCGAGCTGGGTCTTGATGGTGTTGGCGGTCGACTTGACCTGGTTCGAGGCTTCAACAACCCCTGAGTACGTAATCTCCATGGAAGTCTCCTGACGCGAAGCGAGGTGAAGTGAGGGCGTGAGGCAGCGAATTCGGCTGCCTGCCAGTGCCGTGACCGGCGAAAACCGCCGGAAGGGGCACTAGGAGGAGACCTGGAACCTGTCCAGGACGCCGTTGCTGCCCAGGTTGCCGCCGTCGACACCCTTGAACCTGTTGAGCTGCTCCACTTCCTCGGCGTCGAAGCCGTCACGGCTCATCTGGACGGCCTCCTTGGTGAATTCGAGGAGTTCCTTCAGGTTGCGCACATCGAGGTTGACCTCGGTCTGGAGGCCGTTGTACGCGTTGGCCGCGACGCCCTTCCAGTGGCCCTCAACAGCGTCGATGACGCCGTTGAGGTGCGTGATCCTGCCCTGGAGCGTGTCGTGCATGTGGCCGAGCTCGCGGATGAGGCTGTCAATCTGATCAGCTGAGAGCTTGAGCTTGTCTCCCATAACGCACCTTCCCCCATGAATCGAATGTCGCGGGCTGCTTACCTGTCGCTACCGCGCGTACACCGGACCAAAGTTATCAATTATCAGCTTAGCTGCGGCCACCAATCATTCCAACAGCCTTTGCGATAAAGGGCTTTGTTGGTTATTCACCTAGTTACGCGCCTGCGACGGTCCCGCAGCACAATCGCGACACCTGCGATCACTGACACGAGAAGGCCCGTGGCAGCCAGTGCATATGTCGAGATCCGGGAGTTTCGCTCCTGCCGGGTCTCACCCAGCTGAAGTGCGATCGGTTCGGGCCCGACGGGGCCGTCCGACACGGCACGGTCCGGGGTGGGCGCGTTCACCGGGTGTTCGTCCTCGTTGAGGGCGCGCACCGGATCGACCACTCCCCAGCCGATGAAGTCGTCGCGCCCCTTGACCGCGCGCTCGGCGGTCTGCTCGATCTGGGCGACCACCTGGAACTGCTTCCAGTCCGGGTGCTTGGCCCGTATGAGGGCGGCGACCCCGGCGACGTAGGGGGCGGAGAAACTCGTCCCGTTGTCGACGCACTGGCCGCCCTTCGGCACGGTGGACACCATGTCGACGCCCGGTGCCGCGACCCCGACGAAGGGTCCGGTCTGGGAGAACGGCGCCCGTTCGTCGTTGCGGTCCGACGCGGCCACCGCCAGGACGCCCGGATAGGCCGCCGGGTACGTCAGCTTGACCTTGCCGGCGAGCCCGTCGTTGCCCGCCGACGCCACCACGACGATGTCCTTGTCCAGGGCTTCGCGCACCGCGCGTGCCAGGTCGGAGTCGGCCTTCAGCGGCTTGACCGTGTCCTGGGAGATGTTGATGACCGTGGCACGCTTCGCGATGGCGTGGCGGATGGCCGTGGCCAGCGTCGCGGCGGTGCCGCTGCCCTTGTCGTCGTTCTGCCGGATGGGGATGATCGTCGCTTCCGGTGCCAGACCGACGAATCCGGTGCCCGGACGCGCGCGGGCCGCGATGATGCCGGCGACCTTGGTGCCGTGGCCGATGACATCGGTCGTGCCGTCACGCCTGCCCTTGGCGGCGCCCGCGGCCGGGTCCTGGGTCCCGTCCTTCGCCGGCGGCAGCAGATCGGTCCCGGACGCGCGGTCGACAGCGGTCTTCAGCTGGGGATTCGTGGCGTCGACGCCGGTGTCGATCACCGCGACGCGGACGCCCTTCCCCTTGGTGTCCTGCCAGAGCCGGTCGAAGACCAGCCGCTGGAGCGCCCAGGGGCGGCCCTGGATCTGCTTCGGCATCGGGAACGTGCACTCACCGCTGCCCTCGGAACCCGTCTGCGCGTCGGCGTCCTGTGCCGCCGCGGGCGTCCGGGCGTACGCCGTCGGGCCGGCTGCCACCGAGCCCATCAGGAGCAGCACGACGGCCGAGGAACGGAACCCCCTGCGAGTGATCATCACGCGCCTCCTCCCTTCCGTTCTCAGGAACTCTGCGGCTGCTTGGCGCTGTTGGTGTCGAGTCGCGGCCCCTTGGGCAGCAGCGCGGACCAGTTGTCCGGTACCGGCAGCGGCTTCACGTCCTTGTAACCAAGCCTGATCTGGGCCTGGTTGACGTCGGCGGCCCCCATCTCCTCGGCACTGGGCGTGGGGGAGGCGCCGATCTTCGAGGGATCCGCGCTGCTGTCGTTGTTCGTCTGCACGGCGTACCGCAGCCCGGTGTCCGTGACGAGGAAGAGCGAACCGGTCGTGGGGGAAGCGCCGTTGAACTGCCGGTACAGCTCGCCGCTGCCGGGCGTGACGTACGCGCTCGTGGCGCCGTCCAGGAAGGCGACCGGATACGTGGGTCCGGCCCAGGTGGTCAGCTTCGGCTTGCCCGCCGCGGTCACGCCGTGCAGCACGTTGCAGACGGTTCCGGTCCGGGCCGAGGTGTCGTTGACCTGGGTCGGGACCTGTTCCGGCCAGCCGTACTTCGCGTAGAAGCCTTCCGGCGACGGCGTGAAGGACTGCGGTCCGACCTCGATGGCCTGCGCCTTCTGGCCCAGCACCTCCGCCTCCGGACTCGTCAGGAGCAGCCTGGCGACCAGGTCGGACACCGGAGCGACCGCCCCCGGCAGGACGACGTACTGCTGCATGCCGGTGCCCGCCACGGCTTTGAGTACGGTGCCCACCTTGTTCAGCGCGGGATCCAGGCCGGCGACGCCGGCCGGGCCGCCCACCGTGCCGGGCAGCTTCGGGAAGTCGATGGGCGCGCCGGTGTGAAGGGTGCCCAGCCAGTCCTTGGTGACCTTCTGGGGCTTCGCCCCCTCGCTGAACAGCGAGCGGCGCAGCACCTCGTCCCGGGCCGAGAGCTTGCCGCCACCGGCCTTCCCGATGACGTGCTGGGTGCCGTCCGCGTCCACCAGGTACCGGGTGCCGTTCCCGCTGTCCGCCTCGACGTAGAGGGCTTGTCCGGGCCGGAGCTGCCGCTTGCCGCCCACCTTGCCGGCCTCCCGGTCGGCGAGCAGGAAGACGGCCTTCTGCACGGCGGCATCCGCTCCGGCACCGGGCTGCTCGCAGACCGCCCAGAGCTTGTTCCTGCCCGCGTCGTCCCCACTGGGCAGCCGGTCGGGTGCGTACGGTATGCCGAGCATCGGGCCGCGCTGGATCTTCCCGTTGTCGAGCTCGGACTCGTCCACCTGGATCACCGAGGAGTTGTCCGGGTCCAGGAGCAGCTTGGCGGAGGAGAAGTTCAGCACGGGGTGCAGGCGCTTGACCCCGTCGGTCTCCAGGACGACGTAGCGGGTGGTCGACTCACTGCCGACGATGACGTGGGCACCGGGCTCGTCCCAGCCGTCCGGGACCTTGGGCTTGAAGATGCCCCAGGCCCCGAAGCCCGCCACCAGCAGGGCGCCCACCACCACTCCCGGCAGTACGGCACGCAGGGGGCGCGGCGCCCCCTCGTCCGTGCCGACGGCGGACGGTTGCAGAAAGGCGGCGGTCAGCCGCTTCTTCGCGAAGGTGTAGGCATTGAGTTCGTCCCGCCGTGATGCCATCTGCCCTTTTTCTCCCCGTGGTTATAGCTGCCGCGCGAGCGGCACCCACTATGCCCGCCCACGCTCGTTCACGGCCGTGCGGGTCCTCGCTCGGGGAAGGCCGCAGGACCCCCGCCCGGCCGGGCGCACCGTGAACCCCCGTTCGACCTCCTCACCGTCGGGCGTGGGACAGTGGGCGCTCGCGGGCCGGTGCGCCGATGGCTGCGGGCCGGCTCGCACACGCCGTAGTGCCGTGACACGGAGGGACATACCGGGGGATGACCAGCGCGACGACTGCAGTGATGAGCGTGCACCCGAAGCCGGGACGGATCGGCAGGGTGCGGTTGCACCAGGTGGTGCTGTTGGAAGTCGCCGGCGCGCTGATGCTGATCGCGTGGGTGACGAACAGGGTTCTGTTGGTGCCGATGGGCGTGGTCGCGGCCGGGCTGGTGCTGCTGGCGGTTCTGCGACGGCGTGGGCGGCCGGTGATGGAGTGGCTCAACGCGATCCTGGCACTGCGGGGCCGGCTGAGGGCCGCGCGGCGGCCCTGGTCCGCGGAGGGAGTGGACCCCGCGCTGGCGCCGGTCGTCGAGTGCGAGTCGGCCCTGCGGACGTACGCCTACACCGACCGGCAGCGCGAACGCGGAATCGGGATGGTGGGTGACGGAACGTTCCTGACCGCACTGCTGCTGGTGCAGCCGAGGGACGAACCGCTGCGGGCGGCCCGGGACGCGCGGCCGCTGGAGATCGGGCTGTTGTACGACGCCCTTGAGGTCGACGACATCCGGCTGGAGTCGGTACAGGTCGTGCAGCACACCCAGCCCGCGCCCGGACCGCACGTGCCCGAACAGGCCGCTGCGGCACGGTCGTACGCACCGCTCCAGGCCCAGGTCGGCACACCGGCGGTCCGGCTGACATGGATCGCGCTGAAACTCGACCCGGAGCTGTGCCCGGAGGCGGTGGGCGCACGCGGCGGCGGGATCGGCGGGGCGCAGCGCGCACTGCTGCGGGCCACGGACCAGCTGGCGAGCCGGCTGGCGGGGGCGGGGTTCGACACCTCGGTACTGACCGAGGCGCAGGTGACGTCCGCACTCGCGACGTCGGCAGGGGTGAATCCCCAGGCCAGTACGCAGGCGATGCGGGCGGACGTGCCGCTGCGGCGCACCACGGAGTCCACCCGCGCCTGGCGCTGCGACGACCGCTGGCACACGACCTACTGGGTCGGCCGCTGGCCGCACCTGGGCGCGGAGGCGGCGCCCACGGCTCAACTCGTGGCGCTCCTGACGTCGATGCCCGCAGCCGCCACCACCTTCAGCATGGCGGTGTCGCGCGGCACCGGCGGCACCCCGGCCGTCAGTGGATATGTCCGCCTCACCGCGCGCGACAGTAACGAACTTGTGACACTACGACGGCAGTTGGAGCGCACCGCACGCGCTGTGAAGGTCAGCCTCGTGCGGCTCGACCGCGAACAGCTTCCCGGTGTGCTGGCCACCCTGCCCCTCGGAGGTACCCGTTGACCACCCACCGCGCGACGCCCGCCGGCCCCACGGGTCCGGCCGCCTCCGCCCCGCCGGCCGGACGGGGCAGGGCCGGGTTCGGCCTGCTCGGCCCGCGCCGCGACCGGCATGTGCTGCCCGCGGAACAGCTCGCCGCGCTGTCACTGCCCCTCGGCGACGACGGCGTCGTGGTGGGGGTCGACGCGAAGAGGCAGCCCGCCGTGCTCGGCCTCTTCCGCCCCTCCCAGCTCGATGTCGTGGTCATCGGCGGTGTGTGGTCGGCGCAGGTGCTGGCGCTGCGCACCGCGGGCACCGGCGCGCGCGTCGCCGTCGAGACGGCCAGGCCCCAGGCGTGGACGGGGCTCGCGCACGCGGCCGGCGGCGGTCAGCAGTGCATGACGGTGCACGACGTCAAGCAGGTGGGACCGCAGGGTGCGTCGGTCACCGGCCCCGTCCTGATCGTGCGGGACTGCGGCATCCGGCCACCGCGCAGCCGGCTGGCGCCCGGACCGTGGCAGTCCGTACTGACGCTGCTGCCGTTCCTCGGCCCCACGGCCCCGCGGCTGCTGGAGAACGCGGGACTGGTCGGGATCCAGCGGGTCTCCCCCGAGGAGGCGGAGGTCCTCGGGCGCATTCTGGGGCTGCCCCGGGTGCAGGCGGAGGCGCTGCCCTCGCTCGGCGACGACATGATGCTGTGGTGCACGACCAAGCACCGGAAGCTGGTCAAGATGGTGCCGACCGACGTCGAGAGCGGGCTCCTCGGGAGCCCGCGCCGTCTGGACTGACGCGGCTCCGCCCGGCCGGGGGCCGGTTGGCCGGGGCGATACGCCCGGCCAACCGGCCGCCAACTCCGTTGCTCCCGCGCCTACTTCCTCAAGGCACCACCGGCAGCAGCTCCGGCAGATGCCCGTCCGAGGCGGCGGCCGCCCGCACCCGCTCCTCCGGGACCTCCCCGTACAGCGTCGTGCGCGGCTTCGCCGGGCGGCCCGCGGCATCGGCCACCGCGATCAGGTCCCGCACGGACTTGTACGAGCCGTAACTCGACCCGGCCATCCGGGAGATGGTCTCCTCCATCAGGGTGCCGCCCAGGTCGTTCGCGCCCGAGCGGAGCATTTCCGCCGCGCCCTCCGTACCGAGCTTCACCCAGCTGGTCTGGATGTTGGTGATGTGCGGGTGGAGCAGCAGGCGGGCCATCGCGGTGACGGCCCGGTTGTCGCGGTCCGTCGGGCCGGGGCGGGCGATGCCGGCCAGGTAGACGGGTGCGTTGGTGTGGATGAAGGGGAGCGTCACGAACTCCGTGAAGCCGCCGGTCTCCTGCTGGAGACCGGCCAGGGTCCGCAGGTGGCCGAGCCAGTGGCGGGGCTGGTCGACATGCCCGTACATCATCGTGGAGGAGGAGCGCAGGCCCACCTCGTGGGCGGTCCTGATGACCTCCAGCCAGGTCGCCGTCGGCAGCTTGCCCTTGGTGAGGACCCAGCGCACCTCGTCGTCCAGGATCTCCGCCGCCGTGCCGGGGACGGAGCCGAGTCCGGCCTCCTTCGCGGCGAGCAGCCAGTCGCGGATCGACAGGCCGGTGCGGGTGGCCCCGTTGACGACCTCCATCGGCGAGAAGGCGTGGACGTGCATGCCGGGCACGCGTGCCTTCACGGCCTTCGCGATGTCGAAGTACGCCGTGCCGGGCAGGTCCGGGTGGATGCCGCCCTGCATGCAGACCTCGACCGCGCCGACGTCCCAGGCCTGCGCGGCCCGGTCGGCGACCTGGTCCAGGGAGAGGGTGTACGCGTCGGCGTCGGTGCGCCGCTGCGCGAAGGCGCAGAAGCGGCAGCCGGTGTAGCAGACGTTGGTGAAGTTGATGTTGCGCGTGACGATGTACGTGACGTCGTCACCGACCACGTCCCGGCGCAGGGTGTCCGCGATCCGGCACAGCTCGTCGAGCGCGGGGCCGTCCGCGTGGAGCAGGGTGAGTGCCTGGGCGTCGGTGAGTTTCGTCGGGTCGGCGGCGGCCTGGCTCAGGGCGCCCTTCACATCGCCGTCGATCCGGGACGGGACCATGCCGGGCGCCGCCGCCTCCCGCAGCGCCTCCCAGTCCCCGTACACCTCGTCGAAGTCGTCGCGGCGGTCGCCGGTGCGGCCCTCGGTGTCGATGGTGCGGTGCAGGTCGGTACGGCCGGAGGCGCCGAACTCCTCGTCGGGCTCCTGCCACGGCAGACCGGTGGGGATCACGCCCCCCTTCGCGAGCCCGGTCTCCGGGTCGGCGAGGGCGCGGACGTGCGGGAGGAGCCGGGGATCGAGCCAGGGCTCGCCGCGCTGGAGGAACTCCGGGTAGATCGTGAGGCGTTCACGGAGTGCGAAGCCGCACTCGGCGGTCCTGGCGGCCAGCTCGTCGATGTGCGGCCAGGGGCGCTCGGGGTTCACATGGTCCGGGGTGAGCGGCGAGACACCGCCCCAGTCGTCGATCCCGGCGCCGACGATCAGCGCGTACTCGGAGTCGACGAGGTTCGGCGGGGCCTGGATGCGGGCGGACGGGCCGAGGAGGTGGCGGGCGACGGCGATGGCGGCGGCCAGCTCCTCCAGTTCCGCGTCCGGCATGGCGCGCATCGCCGTGTCGGGCTTGGCGCGGAAGTTCTGGACGATGACTTCCTGGATGCCGTGGTAGGCGCGGGCGGTCCTGCGCAGCTCGAAGAGGGAGTCGGCGCGCTCCTCGTACGACTCGCCGATCCCGATGAGGATGCCGGTGGTGAACGGGACGTTGGAGCGTCCCGCGTCCTCCAGGACCCGCAGCCGCACGGCCGGTTCCTTGTCCGGGGAGCCGTGGTGCGGGCCGCCGGGCTCGGACCACAGACGGGTCGCGGTCGTCTCCAGCATCATGCCCATGGACGGGGCGACGGGCTTGAGGCGCTGGAGGTCGGTCCAGGTCATCACACCCGGGTTGAGGTGGGGCAGCAGCCCCGTCTCCTCCAGGACACGGATCGCCATGGCCCGTACGTACGCGAGGGTGTCGTCGTACCCCTCGGCCTCCAGCCACTCCCGGGCCTCCGGCCAGCGGTCCTCCGGCCGGTCGCCCAGGGTGAACAGTGCCTCCTTGCAGCCCATCGCCGCACCCTGACGGGCGATGGTGAGGACCTCGTCCGGGGACAGGAACATGCCGTGTCCCTCGCGCCGGAGCTTGCCGGGGACGGTGACGAAGGTGCAGTAGTGGCACTTGTCCCGGCAGAGCCGGGTCAGCGGGATGAAGACCTTGCGGGAGTACGTGATGACGCCGGGCCGCCCCGCCGCGTCGAGGCCCGCGTCCCGTACCCGGGCTGCGGACGCGGCGAGATCCGTCAGATCGTCGCCGCGCGCCTGGAGCAGGACGGCGGCCTCGGCCACATCGAGGGCGACACCGTCTCTGGCACGCTTGAGGGCACGTCGCATGGAGTTGGTGGTGGGGCGTCCGCGCTGAGGATCGGTCATGAACCGAGCATACGAGCGAGTAGCCGGCCGGTGACCGGCCGGATCTCCCGCAGGTCACACCCGCCCCTGGCGCCCCGGCCGCGCGGCGGCCCGCTCCCCGCGGGCTCGGCCCGTAGGCTCGGCCCGGTGATGGAAACGATCGTCTTCGACATCGGCGAGACACTCATCCGCGACGACCGCTACTGGGCATCCTGGGCCAACTGGCTCGGCGTCCCGCCGCACACCCTGAGTGCGCTGGTCGGGGCAGCCGTCGTCCAGGGGCGGGACAGCGCCGACGCGCTGACCATGCTGCGCCCCGACATAGACGTCACCGAGGCCTCGATGGCACGGGCCGCCGCCGGACGCGGTGAGCATCTGGACGAGTCGGACCTCTATCCGGATGTGCGGCCCGCGCTGGCGGAACTGCGGGCGCTGGGTGCGCGGGTGGTGGTCGCGGGCAACGGGACGGTGCGGGCCGGGGAGCTGCTGCGGGGGCTGGACCTGCCGGCGGACGTGGTCGTCACCTCGGACGAGTGGGGCGTCGCCAAGCCGGATCCGGAGTTCTTCGCCCGCGTCCTGGAGGTGTCCGGTTCGGCACCGGAGGCGACGCTGTACGTGGGCGACCATCCGGCCGACGACCTGTTCCCGGCCAAGTCCTCGGGGCTGCTCGCGGCGCACATCCGGCGGGGCGCGTACGGATACTGGTGGGCGGATCACCCCGATGTGGCGGAGACGGCGGACTTCCGTATCGGCGCGCTGACGGAGCTTCCGGCCCTCCTGGGCAAGGTGACGGACCCGCCGGAGCCGCCTGCGTCGAGGCTGCTCCGGGCCCTTTAGCCGGGCCCGGCCGCTCCCGGAGGGCGCCTCGGCCGGGCCCGTGCGGACGGCAGCGCTGCCCGGGGTCTGCCCTCGTGAACCTGCCGGACACCGCCTGCGGGGTGTTTCGTGGTGCGGGTCTGTCTCGTCGTCGAAGGGCGTTCCGATGTTGCACGAGCGAGGCGCCGAACAGGCCACCGGCAGCCGGTCGGCGCCGCGGGTCCGTACCCCGGCGGACCGGGCGGACGTCATGGCGCTCCAGCGCAGCGTCGGAAACGCCGCGGTGCTGCACATGCTGCAACTGGCCGGGCACCGGGACGAACAGCACGAGCACGGTGCGGACTGCGGCCACCAGCAGGTCCCGTCGGCCGGTACCCGCGTACAGCGGTCCGCCGTCCACGAGGTGCTGGCCCGGTCGGGCCGGCCGCTCGCCGCCCCGCTGCGTGAGGAGATGGAGTCCCGCCTGGGCGCGGACTTCTCCGAGGTCCGCGTCCACGAGGACAGCTCCGCCCGCGCCTCGGCCGCCGGGGTCGGGGCCCGCGCCTACACGTCCGGCCACCACGTCGTCATCGGCGACGGCGGCGGTGACAAGCACACCCTCGCCCATGAGCTCACCCATGTGATCCAGCAGCGCAACGGGGCCGTCTCCGGCACCGACAACGGCGGCGGGCTGTCGATCAGCGACCCCGGTGACCGTTTCGAACGCGAGGCCGAGGCCAACGCCCGCCGCGTCATGTCGGGGCCGGCTCCGCAGGTGCAGCGGACCGCCCGGGAACCGGCCCCCGCGAGCCGCCTCCGCACCTCGGGCACCGCCGTCCAGCGCGCCGGCGGAGGCCATGCGCAGGGCGACCATGTGTTCAACGCGCTCGATGCCACGGCCGTCCAGATCGCCGACGCGCTCACGGCGCGCGCGGAGGCGTTCCGTAGAGGTTCTGAGCTCGACGACTCGACCAAGGAGGCCATCAAGAAGAAGGCCGGCCTCCGCACGAAGTTCACCACGGCACTCGGCACGTTGACGACGGCCTGCACGACCCTGCGGGCGACCGCGGTCCGGGCCGGGGCGCTCGGCCATCCGAACGACAGCGGTGTGGCCCACTACTCGTTCATCGCGACCCTGGCGGAGGACTCGGTCACGGGGCCGGACGCGAACGCGTCGACGTTCGGACACTTCGCCCAGGCACTGAACCAGAAGGCCGCAGCGGCAGGGTCGGAAGGCTGGGCACTCGGCGACCTGGCCGTCACCGGCGCGGGCTGGAGCACCTTTCTCGAAGAGAGGATCTACGACCCGGAAGCGGTGACGAAGATCAGGAACAGCCGCCTGGGAGGCGGTCAGGCAGGCGCCTTCAACACCTGGCTCGCGAACACCAGGAACGAGTACGCGCTCCTCTACTTCCAGCTGATCACGGCCATGAGCGCACTGAACACCTTCATCCGGTGGGCCACGGTGACCCAGCAGAACATGTACAAGATCGAGGACGCCGGCCGCACGGACTGGGAACGGGCCGACGCGGACACCTACGTGCCGCTCGCGCCGGAGGAGTAGAGCCTCCGCCCAGCAGACCGCCACCGGGCTGTGAAGCGCCGACGGGCCGGGACCCGGGGCAGCCGGCCCGTCGGCGTGGCCCCTCAGAGATACGGCCGCTGGGCCGCCTTGGCGTTCACGTACGCCTCATGGGCGGCCCTGGTCTCCGGGGCGTCGGACACCTCCGCGACCGGCACGTCCCACCACGCCCCGGAGGCCGGCGCGGGCACCAGCGGGTCGGTCTCGATGTGGATCACCGTGCACCGGGTGGCGGCCCTGGCCGTGGCGAGGGCGTCGCGGAGGGCCGCGACGGTGGTGACGCGCAGGACGTCCGCCCCCAGGCTCGCCGCGTTGGCCGCCAGGTCCACGGGCAGCCGGCCGCCCTCCAGGGCCCCGCTGTCCGCGTCGCGGTAGCGGTACCAGGTGCCGAAGCGTGGTGCGCCGACCGTCTCGGAGAGCGCCCCGATCGACGCGTAGCCGTGGTTCTGGACCAGGACCACGATGAGCTTGACCCCTTCGGCGACCGCCGTGACCAGTTCCTGCGCCATCATCAGGTAGGAGCCGTCGCCCACCATGACGAAGACCTCGCGCTCGGGGGCGGCGAGCTTCACGCCCAGCCCGCCGGCGATCTCGTAACCCATGCAGGAGTACCCGTATTCGACGTGGTACTGCTTCGGGTCCGCCGGCCGCCAGAGCCGGTGCAGGTCGCCGGGGAGCGATCCGGCCGCGCAGACCACCACACCGTCCTCGCCGGCTGCCTCGTCGACCGCTCCGACCACCTCGCACTGTGCGGGGTTCGGGGTGTTCCCCAGCTGGTACGCGGCGTCCACGGCCGCGTCCCAGTCGCGGGTCAGGGCCTCGGTCCGCGCACGGTACTCCGGGGGCACCTGCCAGTCGGCCAGCTCGGCGGTCAGTGCCTCAAGGGCCGTACGGGCGTCCGCGACCATCGCGAGTCCGGCGTGCTTGACGGCGTCGAACCGGGCGACGTTGATGTTCAGGAACCGCACGCCGGGACGGGCGAACAGGGTGTGCGAGGCGGTGGTGAAGTCGCTGTAGCGGGTGCCGATGCCGATCACCAGGTCGGCTTCCCGGGCCAGCGCGTCGGCCGCCGACGTGCCGGTGTGCCCGACGGCGCCCGCCGCGCACGGGTGGCCGTGCCGGAGCGCGCCCTTCCCTGCCTGGGTCTCGGCGACCGGGATGCCGGTGGCGCGCGCGAAGGCGTCCAGCGCCTCGGTGGCGCCCGCGTACACGACCCCTCCCCCGGCCACGACGAGCGGGCGGCGGGCGGCCCGGATCATCCGGACGGCGTCGGCCAGCACCTGGGGCTGAGGGGCCGGCCGGTCGACGCGCCACACCCGGGGCGCCAGGAACTCCTCGGGCCAGTCGTGGGCCTCCGCCTGCACGTCCTGGGGCAGCGCGAGCGTGACCGCGCCGGTGTCCACCGGGTCGGTGAGCGTGCGTACGGCCGCCAGGGCGGCGCCGATCAGCTGCTCGGGGCGGCTGATCCGGTCGAAGTACCGGGAGACGGGCCGGAAGACGTCGTTGACGCTCAGATCCCCCGCCCACGGCATCTCCAGCTGCTGGAGGACCGGTTCGGCGACGCGCGTGGCGAAGGTGTCCCCGGGCAGCAGCAGCACCGGGAGCCGGTTGATGGTGGCTCCGGCGGCGGCGGTGACCATGTTGGTGGCCCCGGGGCCGACCGAGGAGGTGCAGGCGTACGTCGAGAGGCGGTCGGTCATCCGGGCGTACGCGGCCGCGGTGTGCACCATCGCCTGTTCGTTGCGGGCCTGGTGGTACGTCAGGTCGCGGTTCTCCCAGAGCGCCTGCCCCAGCCCGGCGAGGTTGCCGTGCCCGAAGATCCCGAAGCAGCCGGCGAACAGGCGGCGGCTCTCCCCGTCCCGTTCGGTGTGCTGGGCGGCCAGGAACCGCACGAGTGCCTGGGCGACGGTGAGCCGGATCATGAGACTCCTTCGGCGGACGGTCCCCCGGTGGCGGCCGGGGCGTCCTTCCAGGTTTCGCGGATCCAGGCGTGTGCCGGGTCGTCGGTGATCCGCCAGGCGCGCTCGTCGTGCGGGCCCGCCATGACGTTGAGGTAGTACATGGGGTAGCCGGGCAGCGCGGCCGACGGGCCGTGCCAGCCGTCCGGCACCAGCACCACGTCACCGGTGCGGACCTCGGCCGTCTCCCCGGCGGGGCCGGGCGGGCTGCCGCCCAGCCGGTGCAGCCCGAAGCCGCCCCGGCCGATCTCGAAGTAGTAGATCTCTTCGAGCTCCGACTCGGTCGCGGTGTGCTCGTCGTGCTTGTGCGGCGGATAGCTCGACCAGTTCCCGTCCGGGGTGAGGACCTCCACCACGATCAGGTGGTCGCACGCGAAACCGTCGGCACTGGCCAGGTTGTGGATCCGCCTGCGGCAGGAGCCCGCGCCGCGGGTCTCGACCGGTACCCCCTCGGCCGGTCCCCGGCGGAACGGCAGATCACGCCGGGCCGTGCCGCTCGCCAGCGCGAAGCGGCCGCCGCCGGGGCTGCTGATGACGGCCTCGCTGCCCCGGGGAACGTACGCGAAGTCGCTCACGCCCTCGAACACGCCGGGGCGCCCGGCCAGTTCGAACGTCTCCGCGCCGCAGCGCACGGAGCAGGAGCCGGACAGGGGGAGCACGATCGCCTCGCATGCGCGCGTACCGAAGGACTCCGAGCCGCCGGGGCCGAGTTCCAGCACCCGGAGCCCTGTGTGCCGCATGCCGGTGTCCACGGACCAGGGGCCGTGTGCGGTGCTGCCCGCGGGCTGATGGCCGTCCATGGCGCCTCCTCTCACAGCAGGCCGACGGCGGTGTCCACCGCTGCGGCCACATCGTCGTCGGGCGGGTAGAGCAGGGACCGGCCGGCCACCAGGCCGCGCACGGTGGGGAGCCGGAGTGCCTTCTCCCAGGAGGCGAACGTCCGGTCGGGGGTGCCCGGCGGGTCTCCGCCGAGCAGCAGCGCGGGGAGCGTCGAGGCTTCCATCACCGCTTCCATGTGGTCGACCACGGGAACCTTCAGCCAGGTGTAGGCGGAGGTGCGGCCGAGGCCCTGGGCGATGGCCAGCGCCCTGACCATCGCTTCGGGGCGCAGGTCGTTGACCGCCTGCCCGTCCGCCGTACGCGTGACCCAGAAGGGCTCGACCAGGGCCGTCAGCCGGCGGTCCGCGAGGGAGGAGACGGCGTCCGCGCAGCCCTCCAGGGTGGAGGCGGTGGCGGCGTCGGCCGGATCGATGCGCAGGAGCATCTTCCCGGCGTCGAAGCCCATCTCCTCGATCGAGGCGGCGTCGTAGGCGGTGAAGCGGTCATCGATCTCGAACACCGTCCCGGGCACGCCGCCCCGGTTCATCGAGCCGATGACGACCTTGTCCTCCAGGGCGCCGAGCAGCAGCAGGTCCTCCAGCACGTCGGGGGTGCCGAGTACCCCGTCCACTCCCGGGCGTTCCAGGGCGGTCAGCAGGCGGTCGAGGAGTCCGGCGCGGTTCGCCATGGCGTCGGGGCGGCCGCGTACGGCGAGGGCGCCCCGGGCCGGATGGTCGGCGGCCACCAGCATCAGCCGCCCGGAGGGCTTGACCAGCGGGCGCCGGCTGCGGCGCCGGGCGGCCTCCAGGATCGCTTCGGGCCGCCGGGCCCGGGTCTCCGTCAGGGTCTGGAGGGCTCCGTCACGCATGGGGTGCCGCTCCGGAGGCGTGGGCGTGTTCCACCATGTCCTCCACCTGCCGGGTGGTCGGCATGTCGGGGGCGCAGAAGAGCCGCCCCGCGACGTACGCGCCCGCGGCGTTGGCGAAGCGGAGGGTCCGCTCCAGCGGCCAGCCCGCGAGCAGGCCGTGGCACAGGGCGCCGCCGAAGGCGTCGCCCGCTCCGAGGCCGTTGACGACGCGGACGGGGTGGGGCGCGACCACGATCCGCTCGGTGGCGGTGCGGGCCAGCACCCCGGCGGGTCCCTGTTTGACCACGGCCAGTTCGATGCCGGTGGCGAGCAGGGCGTCGGCCGCCGCGTCCGGGTCGCGGTGGCCTACGGCCGCCTCGCACTCGTCGAGGTTGCCGACGGCCACGGTGGCTCCCGCGAGGGCGGACCGCAGCGCGGATCCGGCGGCTTCGGGAGAGGACCAGAGACCGGGCCGGTAGTCGAGGTCGAGGACGGTGATCCCCGACCGGTCGCGGGCGATCAGGGCGGCGAGGTGGGCTGCCGCGCTGGGTCCGGCGGAGAGCCCGGTGCCGGTGACCCACAGGAGTCCGGCCGCGCGCACCTCGTCCAGGTCCAGTTCCTCGGGGCGGATCTGGAGGTCCGGGGTGCCGGGCGGGCGGTAGAACCAGAGGGGGAAGTCGTCGGGCGGGAAGACCTCGCAGAAGGTGACCGGGGTCGGGGGCCCCGGGACGGGGCGGACCCGGGCCGCGTCGACTCCGTACCCCCGCAGCTCGGACCGGAGGTAGTCGCCGAAGGGGTCCTGCCCGGTGCGGCTGATCAGGGCGGTGCGGCGGCCGTGCCGGGCGGCGGCGACGGCGACGTTGGCGGCGCTGCCGCCCAGCTGCTTGCCGAAAGTCTCGACGTCGGCCAGGCCCACCCCCTGCTGGAGGGGGTACAGGTCCACCCCGAGCCGTCCCATGACCAGCACCTCGGGCGCGGTTTCCCCGGCCGTCACGACGTCACCTCGCGCAGCTGGGCCAGGGACGCCACGACATCGGCGAACGGGCCCTCGCCCGGAGGAGGTTCGGCGTCGAGGACGGTGTCCTGTTCGAGTACGTACCATCCGGTGTAGCCGGCCGCGCCGAGCGCCTCGGTGATCGCGGAGATGTCCACGTCCCCCTGGCCGAGCGGCCGGTAGAGGCCGGTCCGGACGGCCTGTGTGTACGTGATGTCCCCGGCCCGGACGCGGGCGGCGAGCGCCGCGTCGACGTCCTTGAGGTGGACGTGGGCGATGCGGTCGGCGGCCCGGCGGGCCAGGGCCACGGGGTCGTTGCCACCGGCCAGCAGATGGCCGGTGTCCAGGCAGAGGGGGACGGAACTGCCGGTGAGGACGCGTGCGATCTCGTCCGGGCCCTCGACCATCGTGCCGATGTGCGGGTGCAGGGTGGCGGTGATCCCTTCGGCGCGGGCGTGGGCGGCGATCCGGTCGAGGTTGGCCAGCAGGGTGTCCCACTCCCGCGGGGTGAGTTCGGGGCGGGCGTCGTAGCCGTCGGCCCCGGTGGCGGCGGCCAGGACCAGGGTCCGGGCGGACCCGAATCCGGCCAGGGCGCGGCGGACCTCGGGCAGCGGGTCGCGTCCGGGGTCGTGGAGGACGACGGGGACGAACCCGCCGACGGCGGCCAGTCCATGACCGGCCAGCAGTTCCGCGCGGGCGTCCGGATCCTGCGGCAGGAAGCCGTCGGGCCCGAACTCGGTGGCGGCCAGCCCCGCTGCGGCCATCTCCTCCAGCACCCGCTGCGGGGCCATCTGGTGCCCCCAGCCGGGGACTTCGCACACACCCCAGGAGATGGGGGCACCGGCGACGCGGATCATCGGCCCGCCTCCTCTACTCGTACGGGCCGGCCGGTGCGGCACGACCGGTCGGCGGCCTCGGCGACCAGCAGGGCGGCCAGTGCGTCGTGGCCGGTGCAGGGACTGGGGCGGGCACCCGCGGCGACCTCGGTGAAGGCGGTCAGCTCGGCGACGTACGCGTCACGGAAGCGGCTGAGGAATCCGTCGTGGGAGACGGATCCGGGCTGCGGCCCGCCCGCCGTGAAGCGGAGGGGGGCGTGGGGGCCGAGGCCGGTGGCCAGGGTGCCGGTGGAGCCGGCCACCTCCATCCGTACGTCGTAACCGGCGCCGTTGTAACGGGTGGCGGTGCAGGTGACCAGGGTGTCGTCGTCGAGGGTGAGCACCGTGACGGCGGTGTCGACGTCTCCGGCGGCGGTGAAGCAGGACTCGCCCCGGTTGGCGCCGGTGGCGCTGACCTGGACGACCTCACGGCCGGTGACCCAGCGCACGATGTCGAAGTCGTGGACCGCGCAGTCGCGGAAGATCCCGCCCGAGGTGGTCAGGTATCCGGCCGGTGGCGGCGCCGGGTCCGCCGTGACGGCCCGGACGGTGTGGAGCCAGCCCAGCTCACCGGCGGCGACGGCATCGCGCAGGGCGGCGTACCCGGCGTCGAAGCGGCGCTGGAAGCCGACCTGGAGGGGGACGCCCGTGCGGTCGAGCTCCGCCAGCAGGGCCCGGGTCCCGGCGAGCGTTCCGGCGATCGGCTTCTCGCAGAAGACGGGCAGTCCGGCGGCGGCCGAGGCCCGTACGAGATCGGCGTGGGCGGCGGTGGGGGCGGCGATCACGACGGCGTCCAGGCCGGAACCCAGCAGCCCGTCGAGATCGGGCGCGTGCTCGGCACCGAGTTTGACGGCCAGGGCCCGTGCCTGGTGTTCAAGGGAGTCATGGAGGACGACCCGCTTCACGGCGGGCAGTCCGATCAGGGTCTCGGCGTGGAAGGTGCCGATCCGGCCGGTACCGATGAGTCCGATGCGCATGCGCAAATGCCTCCGGTTCGGGGAGGAGTGGATGCCTGTCCCTGATTTGTATCCTCGGCGTCACAATGAGTCAAGCAATTGTTCTGACATATACACGTACTGAGCTTGAGTCGAACCGTGCGCCATACTGAACGCCTGGTACCACGCTTCGAGGAGCCCTCATGGAATCGCTCACCAGGCTGATAAGCATCGACCGGAGCAGTCCCGTACCGCTGTACTTCCAGGTCGCCCAGCAGCTCCAACAGCTCATTGAATCGGGCACGTTGAAGCCCGGTACCCGGCTGGAGAACGAGATCGCCCTGGCGGAGAGGTTCGGCCTCTCCCGTCCGACGATGCGTCAGGCCATGCAGCACCTCGTCGACAAGGGGCTCCTCGCCCGCAGGCGCGGGGTGGGCACCCAGGTCGTCAACAACCGGGTGCGCCGGCAGACGGAGCTGACCAGCCTGTTCGAGGACCTGAAGCGGGACGGCCGCCGGCCCCGTACCGAGGTGCTGTCCATGGAGACCGTGCCCGCCCAGGCCACCGTCGCGATCGCCCTCGGAGTCGAACCGGGGACGCCCACCATCGCCCTGCGCAGGCTGCGTTACGCGAACGACGAACCCATCGCCGTCATGCACAACCACCTGCCGGCGGACCTGGCGCCCCTGACGGTGGACGACCTCACCGAGTTCGGGCTCTACGAACTGCTCGGACGGGCCGGCGTCTCCCTGCGCACCGCCCGTCAGACCGTCGGGGCGCGCAGGGCCACGGCGGAGGAGGCCCGGCTGCTGGGCGAGGGACGCGGCGGCACCCTGCTCACCATGGAACGCACGGTCCAGGGTGACGCGGGGCGCGCGGTGGAGTTCGGTTCGCACCGCTACCGGGCGTCCCGGTACTCCTTCGAGATGACGCTGACCGGGCACTGAACTCAACGGCCGTCGAGGGCAAGGGCGCGCGGACGCCTGGACGGCCCGGGTGCGTCAGTCACCCGTCCCGGCTTCGGCCCGCCGGGCCAGGGCCTCGTTCATCGCGCGGAACTGCGGAAGGGTGTCAGCCCTCAACTTCCCTTCGGCGAACGGCACCGCGACCCCGGTGAACGACTCGCTCTGGGTGAGGCGGACGCGGTGACCGCCCAGCTCCTCGATCACGAACCGATGTTCCCCGTCCGCGATCCAGCCGGGCCCGATCTTCCCGAGCCACCGCAGCTCCCGGCCGGGTTCCGAGGTCAGGACTTCCGGGGTGAAGACGGTGTCCCCGGTCCGGTCGTGCAGCACGTTGCGCAGGGTCGCGCCCTCCCGGAGACGGCCTCCCTCCGATGTCACCTCCGACGAGGTGATGAACGGGTTCCACTCCGGATAGGCGGGCAGGTCGGCCAGCACCCGCCAGACCTCGTCGGACGAGGCCTCGATCTCGATGGAGGCCGTCAGCCGACGGGATGGGTGTTGCTCCACGCCGTGTACCCGCCGAGAAGAGCGACGAGCGCCGCTCCGGCCCCGAGGAGTACGCGACGCCTGCGGCGCCGGACGGGAGCGGAAGGGGGAGAGGGAGGGGGACTCTGGGCCGGTGCCTGGCTCGGTGCCTGGGTCGAGGGCGGATCCTGGGCCGGGGTTGATTCGGCCGGCGTGGGCGGTAAGACGGTGTTCATCGGTGGACTTCCTCTCGTCATGGTGTACGGCGTACGAGCCGCACGGCATCGCCCGCCTCAGGCGGCGGCGCCCCGCAGCACACTGGTCACGAGCCGTTCGACGTACGCGGCACCGATGGGCCGGCCGGTGATGAGCAGCCGGTAGTACAGCGCACCGGCCAACTGGTCGAAGACCACTTCGGGCTCGACATCCTGGTGCAACTCACCCTCGTCACGGGCCTGTTCGATGACGCGGAGCACCAGGGCGTTCCGCCGTACGAACATCGCCTGCACCGCCGAGCCGATGTCCGCGTGTCGCGCGGCGGCGGCGGCGACCTCGGCGACGAGCCCGGCGGACGCGTCCCCCGACGACGCCGGGGGCCCCGCGAGCCGCATCCGTTCGAGGCCGTCGACGATCGCGTGGAGGTAGCGCGTGAGATCGGCGCGCACGTCGCCCCGGTACTCGACGGGGACCTCGTCCTGCATCCGCGCCACGACGGCGACGACGAGGTGATCCTTGGTGGGCCAGCGCCGGTACAACGTGGTCTTGGCGACTCCCGCCTTTACCGACACCTCGTCGACGGAGAAGGCGTCGTAGCCGCGTGCGAGCAGCAACTCCAGGGCCGCCTCGGTGATTCGGGCGTCCACCGCCTCACTGCGCGGCCGGCCACGCCGGACTGCCGGTTCCATGCGCCCCTCCCTTTTCGCTACGACCGTCTCGTAAAACGAAGGTAGCCCCGACCTCACCATTGCGCAACGGCAGTAGCGAAAAGGATGTGCGCGGATGCCTACTGGTGGTGGAGGCGATCACGGAGAGGGCGAAGAAGAAGGAGAGGGAAGGAGAGGAAGGGGGCGGTGCGGGAGCCCTCGCGTAGGTTTGCCCTCTCGTCCGACGCAACGCGAAGAGGATCAGTCCATGCGTGGCAGTACCCGGATCCGCCTGATCGAGCCCACCGACGCCGGCCCGATCGCCGCACACCGGGTGCGTGACTTCGAGGCGTTCCGGCCGTGGGAACCGGCGCAGCCGGCCGCCTTCTTCACCCCGGAGGGCCAGGCGGAGCGGATCGACGGGCTGCTGGCCGGACACCGGGCCGGCACGGTCTGGCCGGGCGTGGTGCTCGCGGACGACCAGGTGATCGGCCAGATCACCGTCGGAGGCATCCTGCCTCAGCCGCACCTGCGCCGGGGCTCCGTCGGATACTGGATCACCGGCGCCGCCCAGAACCTGGGGCACGCCGGGCTCGCGGTCGGGCTCGCGCTCCGGCTGATGGCGGACGAACTCGGGCTGCACCGCGCCGAGGCGTCCACCAACCTGGAGAACCTTCCGTCACAACGGGTGCTGCGCCGCAACGGGTTCAGCCCGTACGGCGTCGCGCACTCCGCGATCTTCCTCGACGGAAGCTGGCGGGACGGGCTGCTGTGGGAACGCGTCCTCGGCGACTGACGGCCGGGGAGGACACACCCCAGGACGCGTATGCGGACGTGCCGCATGCACTGAAGGTCACCTCGACGCCTTCAGGGCAACGTGAGCGGTCTCGTCTTCGGCAACGTGATCGACCTCATCCGCCCGGGGCGTCGTCGACCTTGAAGTCCATGCTGACCTTGCCGTTGACGACCGACTTCGCGGTGACCGTCATGCCCTGCTTCTCGCCACCGTCGGTGAGTTCGCAGCGGATGGTGGCGCCCACCTCGGCCTTCAGGTCGTCCTCACAGGTGATGTCGTCGGGCTCGCGGCCGACCTGCTTGCCCAGCGCGGCCGAGGCCTGCTTGGCGACCTCGTCCTTGCTCACCGACTTCGAGCCCGCGCTGACCGAGCAACCCGCGGCGAACAGCACGGTCAGCAAGGCCCCCGCTGTTCCTACAGCGATCCGGCCTCCGGTCGACTGCCGCATCGGTCTCCCCCTAGGTCAAGAAATGTTCATGTCATGCACCGGGACGCGCAAAGACACCGCCCCGGTTCCCGCTGCCGGCAGCGGCCGGCCACCGACGGGCCCGCTCCACCGGGTCCACCGGGTCCACCGGGTCCACCGACCGAGCTGATCAGGTGCTGCCCGGTGTCACGTCTGGATGGCGTACAGGGTGTGGTCCTTGCTGCCGACGTAGACCACATCGCCCGCCACCGTCGGGGAGGACTCCAGAGCAGCGCCTGTCCGGAAGGCCCAGCGCTTCTTCCCTGTGCGCGCGTCCACCGCGTACAGATGGCTGTCCGCACTGCACACGTAGACCACCCCGTCCGCGACAGCCGGAGCGGGGAAGACACTGCTCTCGGTCTCGAAGGCCCAGCGCTTCTTGCCTGTCGCGGCGTCCAGCGCGAACAGGTACTCGATGCTGTCGCCGACGTACACCACGCCACCGGCCACGGTCGGCGACATGAGAGCGCGGTTGCCGGTGCCTACGTTCTTGTACTTGGAACCGGCGAGGGACCACTGCTGCTTGCCCGTCGCCGCGTTCACCGCGTACAAGCGGCTACTGGAGACGTAGACCAGGCCGTTGGCCACGACCGGGGCGGAGTTCACGCCGTCGAGGACAGGGAAGGCCCAACGGCGCTTGCCCGTCCCGGCGTCCAGCGCATAGAGGTGATCGTCGTCGCTGGAGAAGTACACGACGCCCTTCACCACGGTCGGCGTCTCTGTCACATCGCCGTTCTTGCCGCAGCGAAAGCTCCATTTCCGTTTTCCTGTCACCGCGTCCACCGCGTAGAGGCGCCCGTCGCTGCTTCCGGCGTAGACGACGTCGTCGACCACGACCGGCGACGAGAAGATCGATCCGTCGGCGAAGACCCAGCGCTTCTTGCCGGTTGCGGCGTCCACCGCGTACAGACCGTTGAGGTAGGTGCCCACGTAGAGCGTTTCGCCCACGACGGCGGACGAGGAGTAGACGACACTGCCGGTGTCGAGGGACCAGCGCTTTCTGCCCGTGGCAGCGTCCAGCGCGTACAGGTTGTTGTCGTTGCTGCCGAAGTAGACGACGTCGTTCGCGACGGTCGGCATCGTCATCACCTCGTCGTCTGTCCGGAAGGACCAGAGTGGCCGGCCGGGCTTTCTGGGGGCCGGTGGTGTGGTGGCACGGACGGACTTCCGTGCGGAGGGCTGGACGGCGGAGGGCGAACCTGCGGCGCCGGAACCCCTGTCGGCGGTCTTCCAGACCGTGACGGCGACTCCGGCGGCGACTGCTGTACCCGCCAGGGCCAACAGGACACCGCGCCGGGAGAGGGGAGGAGACGTGCCGCCCGGTCCTTGCACGGCGGGGTCGGCGGTCTGCGTGGGCGCGTCGTGCAGGGCCGGGGCGGCGCTCCGCGTCGGTGCGTGGTGCAGGGCCGGGGCGGTGGACGGAGAGGTGCCGGCGGCAGGAGACGTGTCGGTAACCGGCGAGGTGCCGGGCGTCGCGGTCGCGGCAGGCATCTGCGCCGGTTCGGGCGTGGCTTCGTGGAGTGCGGCAGGTAGGTCCGGCGCAGTCGGGGTCGGGGGCGACGTCGGTATCGGCGTCGGGGTCGGGGGCGACGTCGGTATCGGCGTCGGGGTCGCTGCTGCGGGCGTCGGGGTGGGGTTGCGGGGCAGAGGGGTGGCGGCCTTTTCCCGGACCAGCCGGTCGACCGCGTCGGGCATCCAGTCGGGCTCGGTGAGCAGGGGCGTCGGTTCGGCCGTGTCCCCCTCGTCCGGGGTGGTCATCCGGTGCAGCAGTTCGGCCACGGCCGGCCGCTGATCGGGCTCCTTGGCCAGGCAGGCCGCCACGATCCGGCGCAGTTTCGGCGGAAGAGCGTCGAGGTCGGGCTCCTCGTACACGGCGCGGAAATGCAGGGCGTGGGGGGTGCCGGTACCGAACGGGCCGATGCCGACAGCGGTGTAGGCCAGTACCGCGCCGAGCGCGAAGACGTCGCTGGCGGGCCCGATGGACCGGCCGGTGAGCTGTTCCGGGGACATGAAACCGGGCGTGCCGATCGTCATGCCGGTATGGGTGAGCGCGCTGGCCTCACTCGCAGTCGAAATGCCGAAGTCGATCACTCGGGGGCCGTCGGGGGCCAGCAGCACGTTGGAGGGCTTCAGATCGCGGTGCACGACACCGGCGGCGTGGATCGCCTCCAGTGCCTCGGCCAGACCGGCGCCGAGCGCCAGCACGTGCTCGGCCGGCCACGGCCCGTGCTGGGCAACCGCCTCGCCCAGCGACACACCCGATACGTAGACGGTCGCCAGCCAGGCCGGGGAGCCGTCGGGTTCGGCGTCGACGACCCCGGCGGTGAAAGCCCCGTTCACTCTGCGGGCCGCCGTCACTTCGCGAACGAAGCGACGCCGGAAGTCCAGGTCCCGGGCCAGCTCCGGACGTACCACCTTCAGCGCGACCGGACGGCCACCGGGCGAACGCCCCAGATAGACCTGCCCCATGCCGCCCGCGCCGATCCGCGCCACGATCCGGTACCGCCCCACCTGCCGCGGGTCCTCCGGCTCCAGTCCGTCGAACAAGGCCCCTCCTCTGCGCACGGCACAGCCCTCCCGGACCGCTGCCAGCGCATCATGCCAGAACGGGTCGGGCGGGAGAGGGAAGCATCGACGGGGCCACTGGGACGCACCTGTCCAGGCGTCACCCGCCCTCCGCCGCCGGTGATCACGTGGGCAGTGCTTGGCAGTTGGGCTCCCGGTCCCGCTTGACCGGACGAGGGCGAGCAAGGGCCTACGGCACGACCTACCCGCACCCTCTGTGGCTACGGGTCAGGCCCGCGGTAGGTAGCGGGTCAGGCCCGCCGTGGGTACGGATCAGGCGTCCAGCCGACGCTTGGCGAGCCACTCGACCATCTCGGGGTCGCGGTGGTCGAAGAACAGCGAGGCACCGGTGTCAAGGGTGGCGATCCGGGCCATCTGCTCGTCGGTGAGCCGGAAGCCGAAGATGTCGAAGTTCTCCGCCATGCGTTCGGCGCGGACGGACTTGGGGATGGCGACGACGCCGCGCTGGGTGAGCCAACGCAGGACGACCTGTGCGACCGACTTGCCGTGCTCCTTGCCGATCTCGGCCAGCAGGGGGTTGGTGAACAGGTCGTTCTTGCCCTCGGCGAAGCCGCCCCAGGACTGGATCTGGACCCCGTGTTCACCCATGAGGCGCTGGTAGTCGGCGCGCTGGAAGAACGGGTGGGTCTCGATCTGGTTGACGGCGGGGGTGATCTCGTTGTTGAAGATCAGGTCGAGCAGCCGGTCGGGGTAGAAGTTGGCGGCACCGATCGCCTTCGCGGCGCCTTCGCGGTTGAGGGCTTCCATGGCCCGCCACTGGCCGTAGACGTCGCCGAACGGCTGGTGCATCAGATACAGGTCGAGGTGATCGAGACCGAGCTTGCCCAGGGACGTCTCGAACGCGCGGCGGGTGTTGTCCTCGGCAGGGGCGTCCTGCACCCAGAGTTTGGTGGTGACGAAGAGGTCCTCGCGGGCGATGCCGCTGGACTTGATCGCCCGGCCGACGGCTTCCTCGTTGCCGTACGCGGCGGCGGTGTCCAGCAGCCGGTATCCGGCGGCGAGTGCCTCGGAGACCGCGCGTTCGGTGTCGTCGGCGGGGATCTGGTAGACGCCGAAGCCGAGGAGCGGCATCTCGACACCGTTGTTCAGGGTTACGGACTGCATGAGGTTGCTCCTTTACGTAGGGGGTCGGGGGGTCAGGCGGTGATGAGGGCCGTGAGGGCCGGTTCTCCACGCGGGCGTCTTGGGCCCGCACATCCCGGCCGCACGCATCAAGAGGCGCTGCTCCGAACGGGGGACCTCCGAGGGTGAGGAGGCCAGCATCCGGGAGGTCAGCGTTCGAGCATGCGCGCCTGGGCTTCGGTGTGGGTGTCACCGGCGGCAGGAGGCAGGCTGCTGAGCTGGTCGAGTTGCCCGGCGGTCAGCGTGATCGCGTCGGCGGCGACGTTCTCCTCGACCCGGCTGACGCGCTTGGTGCCCGGGATCGGGGCGATGTCCTCACCCTGGGCGAGCAGCCAGGCCAGCGCCACCTGGGCGGGCGTCGCGCCCACCTCGTCGGCCATGGCCTTGACCTCGTCGGCGAGGGCGAGGTTGCGCCGGAAGTTCTCACCGGTGAAGCGCGGATTGTCGCGCCGGAAGTCGTTCTCGTCGAACTGGTCGGTGGAACGGACGGTGCCCGTCAGGACGCCGCGGCCCAGCGGGGAGAAGGGCACCAGGCCGATGTTCAGCTCCCGCAGCGTGGGCAGGACACGCTCCTCGACCCCCCGGGTGAACAGGGAGTACTCGGACTGGACGGCGGTCACCGGCTGGACGGCGTGGGCGCGGCGGATCGTGTCGGGCCCGGCCTCCGAGAGACCGAAGGCGCGCACCTTGCCCTCGGCAATCAGTTCACCGACGGCGCCCGCGGTCTCCTCGATGGGAGTGTTCGGGTCCACGCGGTGCTGGTAGTAGAGGTCGATGTAGTCGGTTCCCAGCCGCTTGAGGGAGCCTTCGACGGCGGTACGGATGTTCGCCGGGCGGGAGTCCAGGTTCCACGCCCCCTCACCTCCGTGGGACACGAGGCCGAACTTGGTGGCCAGCACCACCTGGCCCCGGTGCCCCTTCAGGGCCGCGCCCAGCAGCTCCTCGTTCGTGTAGGGGCCGTAGATCTCGGCGGTGTCGATGAGCGTGACACCCAGCTCAAGCGCCCGGTGCACGGTCCTGATCGACTCCGGGTCGTCGGTACCGGAGCCGGTGTAGCCGTGGGACATCCCCATCGCACCCAGCCCGATCCGGGAAACCTCCAGGTCACGCAGGTTGATGTAACGCATATCGTCCTCTCCGCATCGTGGCGTCACCCGCCGCCTTGGCTCCCGCCCGGCCCGGTCCCGCCCGGCCCGGCAGCTCGCTCTTGAGCAGGCCGACGGCGGGATCCGGGTGTCGGGGTCCCTGCCGGTGTCCCGCGTGTCCAGCTTCACCCGGATCGGGCCGGTGTGGCAGGGCGAACTCTTCGGGGGCAACGACAGGGCCCCCCTCACCCCCGCGCGCCGGGCCGTGTGCGAGCGAGACTGGAGCCATGGCATACCGGAGCGCGAACAGCGAGGGCGCCGAGCTGGGCAGCTATCTGCGCGCCCGCCGCACCCGGACCAGTCCCGAATCCGCCGGTCTCACCGTCGGTACCGGTATCCGCCGCACCCCCGGCCTGCGCCGCGAGGAGCTGGCCACCCTCGCCGGCATCAGCATCGACTACTACGTACGCCTGGAACGCGGCAAGGAGACCCGTCCCAGCCCCGCCGTCCTCGACTCCCTCGCCCGAGCCCTGCGGATGGACGACCAGGAACACCAGCATCTGCGCGAGCTCGCCGCCCGCGCCGCCCGCTACGCCCCCGAGCCGCCGCCCGCCCCGAGCCGCACCGTGCGCCCCCACCTCAAGCTGCTGCTCGAATCGCTCCGTCCGAACCCTGCCTACGTCATCAGCCGCAGCATGGACCTGCTCGCCTGGAACCCCGGCGGCCTCGCCCTGTACGCGGGCCTGGACGACTGGCCGGCCACCCGACGCAACCTGGCCCGCTACCTCTTCCTGCACCCTGCGGCCCGTGGCCTCTTCACCGACTGGGACCGCCAGATCACCGCCTGTGTCGCCCGGCTGCGGGCCATCGCCGGCATCGCCCCCGACGCCCCCGATCTCACCCGGCTCGTCGGTGAACTCCTCCTCAAGAGCCCCGAATTCGCGGGCCTTTGGGAGCGTTACGAGGTGACCGGACGCAAGCCCGCCCACAAGACCTTCCAGCACCCGCTGGTCGGCGCGCTCACCCTCACGTCCCAGTCCCTTCAGGTGGAGGGCACGCCCGGTCAGCGCATCGGCGTGTACACCGCCGAACCCGGCAGCCCCGACCACGACGCCCTGCTCCTCCTCGACATGACCGCACCCCGGCCCGCGCCCACGGCGTCCCCGACGTCCTCGACCACTCCGGCCGACGCCGGCGGAGCAGCCGGATGAAGGGGCAGGCCCTGTCCGTCCCCCGTGACACACTCCTCATATCATCGTGGGGCACCCGGCTCTTCGAGGCTGGGGGGTACGGCTGTGCACAGAACGACGTGGGCTGCCGCGGCAGTCACAGCGGTCATCTCGTTCGGAGCCGCAGGCTGCGGCACGAGCGACGCCGACGCCAGGGCTGCCTCCGCCCCGACTTCGGTAAAGCCCCGGCCGAAGGGCACCGGTCCGCTCACCAAGGACGTCGTGCGCACCGACATCAACACCTCGGCTGCGGACGCGCGCGTTCCGGCGAACGCACCAGGGTGGGGTGATGGGTTCGAAGACGCTCCCGCCGGCTCACTGAAGTCGTGCGCCGTCAGCTACAAGGGGTACGGCACCGACGCCACCGCGGCCGATGTCGACCGCTACCAGGCAGTGCTGGACGAGCTCGGTGAGCGCGACTGGCAACAGACCCGGTCACCGGAGGAACGCAAGGCCCCGGACACCGGGGATACCGACAGCAGCCGGACGGTACTCAAGCAGCGCGGCTGGACCCTGGTCGCGAGCTACCAGGCCCTCAGTGACTCCGGCGTGATCACCCTGTCGGCCTTCGAGGACGTCTGCATGAAGGAGTAGGGCGCACACCCCGATACGTACCCGTGCGCCACCGCGTTCGCCGCCGGCTCGGCCACGATCACCGCCACGTTGTCGGACAGCTCGCTCCCGTACGGCGCTCATGCCGCCTGTCTCGTGTCGGCGAAGTTGCCGTACGGGGGCGGCGTCAGCGTTGACGCCCCAGGCGTGGGCGTTGACGAACTACTGGTCGTCGGCGCGGTAGACGGACTTGTAGCGCATGGCTTCGTGGGTACGGACGTCGATGCCCGGGGTGCCGGTGAGCCTGACGCGGAGCCGGTCCTGTACGCGATGCAGTGCGCGGTGGACGGAGAGACCTCGCCGACGAGCGAGGACTTCGCCGAACCGCAGGACTGGGTGCTGCGGCACTGCGGCCAGAACCCGTCCCACCACACCTACCGGGAGATCATCACCCGGTCCTGGCGGCGGACCTGACCCGTCCCGCTCGCCCAGGCTCCGTACCACTGCGACCCACCCCATTCCCCGTCCCTGCCGGGTGGCCGACCGAGGCTTCCCGTCCTTGCCAGTCCCGGCAGGGAAGGACCTTCACGTGCTGACGTCCATGGCACACTCCGCCCACACCGTCTTCCCGATCAGGCGCTCGGCCACGCCCCATCGCGCCGCCAGCGCCTCGACCAGATGCAGGCCGTGGCCCGTCTCCGCACCAGCCCCTCGGGCGCGCAGCGTCGGCCACCGCTCCCCGCGCGCGTCCGACACCTCGATCCGGACCCTGCCCGCGCCCGCTGTCAGCCGCAGCTCGAAGTCGCGCCCCGCTACGTACCCGTGCGCCACCGCGTTCGCCGCCAGCTCGGCCACGATCACCGCCACGTTGTCGGACAGCTCACTCCCGTACGGCACTCCCCACTCGTCCAGCTGGTGCACCGCAAGCCGGCGCGCGAGCCGGACGCC
This sequence comes from Streptomyces sp. NPDC026062, assembly GCF_055568375.1. NCBI lineage: Bacteria > Bacillati > Actinomycetota > Actinomycetes > Kitasatosporales > Streptomycetaceae > Streptomyces > Streptomyces sp. NPDC026062. The sequence goes on along the minus strand of NZ_JBVHOQ010000013.1, from coordinate 95,599 downwards.
TCGGCGGGTGGCGGAGAAGCGTTGGACGAACTCGGTGCACTCACGGGTGATTTCGGCGTTCATGTGACTCAGCGTGTCTGCGTACTCGTACGCTGACCAGGAGTGACACCACGACTCCCTGAAGCTGTACGGATCCCTGCCGACGGCTGTACGGGCTTGTCGGGCCGTGACCGGACAGACAGAGGCGGTACGGGGCAGATGGCGAACGCGGAACGCGAAGAACGACCGGAGCGGCCGGCCGAGTCGGACGGTACGGCGCACCTGTTCAGAGCGCTGGGCAAACAGATCAAGGTCCTGCGCGAACGCGCGGGCCTGAGCCAACGGGAACTGGGCCTGGCGGCGCACTGCGGGGAAGACCTCGTGTCGGCGGTGGAGCGGGGAGTACGGACACCTCAGCCGGACTTTCTTGAACGCGTCGACCGGGCGACCGGCGCGGGCGGGGTCCTGATCGCCGCGGCGGACGACGTACAGAAGGCGCTGACGCAGGTGCGGACGCGTCACCCGGACTGGTTCCGGGACTATGCGCGGGCCGAGGCGGAGGCGGTCGCGCTGCACGAGTACAGCTCACAGGTCGTTCCCGGTCTGCTGCAGACGGAGGACTACGCGCGGGCTGTATTCACCCAGAGACGCCCATTCCTGAACGAGGAAACCATCGAGAAACGCGTCGCTGACCGGCTGGCACGACAGCAAATTTTCGAGCGCTGGCCCGCGCCGACCTTCAGCTACGTGCTGGAGGAAACAGCGTTACGCCGCCCCATCGGAGGGCGGGCCGTACATGCAGAACAGCTGCGACAACTCCTGCGCATCGGTCGCCTGCGCACCGTGGAGATTCAGGTGATGCCGACCGATCGAGAGGAACACCCTGCGATTGACGGCACGTTCACCTTGATTACGCCCAAGGGGCGATCTCAGGCCGCCTACACGGAGCTCTATGGCAACCCCCGGCTGATTACCGATCCAGAATCAGTCCGAGTCTTCAGCGAGCGCTATGGGATCATCCGAGCGCAGGCTCTCACCCCGAGGGAGTCCCTGACACTCATCGAAAAGATGCTGGGAGAGCTATGAACACCGAGCAACTGCACTGGTTCAAGAGCAGCTACAGCAGCGGCGAGGGCGGAGCCTGCATCGAGGTCGCATACGACTGGCGCAAGTCCAGCCACAGCACCGGCGAAGGCGGCAACTGCATCGAGGTCGCCACCTCCCCCGCCACCATCCACATCCGCGACTCCAAAAACCCCCAAGCCCCCCACATGGACGTGACCCCCGCCGTCTGGTCCGCCTTCCTCACGTACGCCTGCCAGAACTGACCCCGGAACGCCCGTCACCGGGACGCGGGAATCCACGATGCGGCACCCCACGTCGTGGATTCCCGCGTCCCGGTGACGCACGACGTAAAGGCTTTTAAAGGCTCTTGGAAGAGAACTCACTACCCACCAACCCCGCCCGGAGGGCGCGTCACCCGCACGGGTGAGGTTCGCCAACTGGGCTGGATTCTGCCCCGGTTGCCTGGCATATGCTCGCCGCACCAACTTCAGACAGCTGACGGCCCCCGCCGGGACGACAATCCCGAGCGGGGGCCTGACCAACACGGAAGTAGTCCCTTCCCGATGGATACCTCGCAGGTTATCGCGGCCCCCTATTGCCCGCCCTCTGGCGTCGAGCATGTCAACGTCCGCCACACCGAACGTTTCACCGTCGTGGGCAACCACCTCAGCCAGCACAGCGAGCTCTCGCTCGCTGCCCGGGGCCTCGGCCTCCACATCCAGTCGCTGCCGCCCGGCGCCAAGATCGGCATCAAGGCCCTGGCCGCCCGCCTGCCCGCCGACAGTGAGCATCGCATCGCCGCAGCCCTGCGGGAGCTGGAGGAACACGGCTACCTGAAGCGCACCCGGGTGCGTTCGCCGGAGGGCAAGGTGTACACGCGCACGGTTTCGTACAACCACCCGGACCCCGCAGCCGGCGCCAAGGCGGAGACAACCAGGCCGCGCAAGCCCCGCCCGGGTCCGGTACCGGCCCCGACACCAGCACCAGCACCAGCACCAGCACCAGCACCAGCACCGAATCCCACCCTCGGGCCGGTCCCGGTCCCGGTCCCGGTCCCGGTCGCGATCCCGGTCCCGAACCGGGCCGCGATCCCGATTCCGATCCCGGCCGCGATCCCTGCCCCGCTTCCAGCCCCGGCGCCTCCCACGGACGCCACAGGCCCCGCAGAGCCCACAGACTCCGTAGAACCCGCCCCGCTCCCCCGCGTCCCCGCGCCCACCGCCAAGAAGCCGCCTCGGCCCCCGCTTCCGCAGCCGCTCAATCCCCGGCCGCAGCTCCTCCAGGCTGCCGCGCTCCTCCTCGTCGGGCTACAGAAGCAGGACGCCGAACTCCGCCTGACCGAGGAGCAGATCGACTTCCTCGTCCCCGGTGTGGCCGCCTGGTTCGAGCGGGATGCCTCGCCCGACGCCGTACGCAAGGCGCTCACCGAGGATCTGCCCCGGCCCGTACGGTTCCCCGCGCATCTGCTGAGGCACCGGCTCACCGTCTCGCTGCCGTCCGGACGCTCCCTGCCCGCCGCGTACCGGCCCGTGCCGTTGCAGAACTGCGACGGCTGCGACCGCGCGTTCAGGGCGCCGAAGCCGGGCAACTGCGACGAGTGCGGCGGAGGCACGGGGCCGGACCCGCTCGGTGCCTGACGGGAGTCCCTGGTCGCACCGTCCCGGAACGGGAACGGAGGACGGGCCTGGCGGCTATGGCTGGTCCAGGACTGCGCCACGACAGACCTGAATCAAGCTCTCCAGCGCTGTTGTCAATTCATCGAGCCACTGTGTGCTCAAGCTGTCAGTTGACCGGGCCATCGCTCGTACGGCCGCTGTGTGCACTGCCTTCACACCGATCGCCACAGGCGCCGGCTCAACCAGTTGTATACGCAGGACCTTGAGCGCCACCGACGCCATGAGCTGCTCGAACTCCTCTCTCACAGGCTCGACTTCCGCCATGTTGCCGAGAGTGGCGCGTGCGACCAATTGCTTGGCCTGTTCCATGGCAAGCAGGAAGTCCTCCAGCCGCTCGGCACGCTCTCGTTGCTCAGTCCGACGCGATTCGCGGCGCCACTTCGCTCGCTCGCCGAACAGGGTCAGGCCCGTGCCCAGGGCGACGCCGAACAGCGCGGTGCCACCGGTGATGGCTGCCGACCACAGTGCAACATTCATGAACCGAGCTTCGCTCTCGAAATCCGAATGTGCAGGCGAACTCGGGAAGTCAGAGGGTCGAGCTCCCGCCAGACCATCGCGCAGTGCCGGAGTCGCCAGACAGTTCTCAAGACCGTCAGCAGAGGACCGCGCCCGGCTGTTCTCCTCGCCATGGGCGAGTCAACTACCCTGCCGGGCCAGGCCGAAAGCCTCACCGAGGCAGAGTCTCTACGTGCGGTTCTGGAGCGCAACCGACGGACCGTCGCCTGGAAGACGGCGGGGCTCGACGCGGAGGCTCTGCGCGCGAACACGGCGGCCAGTTCGATGACGCTCGGCGGCCTCGTCAAGCATGTGGCCCTGGTCGAGGCGGACTGGCTGGCCGTGAAGCTGGCCGGCCAGGAGTACGGCGCCCCGTGGGATGCCGTGGACGCCGACGCCGACCCCGACTGGGAATGGCGCACCGGGCTCTGGACTCCCCAGATGATGTCTACGCAGTGTGGCGGGACGCTGTCGAGCGATCGCGCGAGCTCGTCGCCGATGTCATCAAGGAGCGCGGGCTCGACGGACCGGCGTCCTACACCTGGCCGAACGGTCGCACGCCCAGCGTCCGGGCCATGCTCCTGGACATGATCGAGGAGTACGCGCGCCACACGGGCCACGCGGACCTCCTTCGTGAGGCAGTGGACGGCGGCGTCGGCGAGGGTGCGCCCAAGGACCTCACCTTCTAGGAGAGTTCTCGGGCGGCCGAGCGGGACGAGCGGGGACGAGCGGGGCGGATTTGTCGGTGCGGCCCCCGGGTGCGGGCCTCCCGAGCGCGGGCCTCCCGAGCGCGGGCCCCCGGGTGCGGCCCGCTACTGGATGCTCCAGCGATGGGGGTGCTCCGGCTCCTCGGGGCAGGCGAATACGTTGAGCTCACCCCAGCGGCCCACCGTGACCTCCGTGGGAGTGGCGGCACCGTGAGTGGGCCGGTTCAGGTCCTCCAGCGGTTTCCAGCTGCCGCTGCCGCCGTCCCATTCCGAGCTGTCGATGGTCAGCAGCAGGTGCATCGGTGCCGTACAGCTCAGGCAATCCATGGGCGAGGGGTCGGTGGCGTGCCAGGAGGCGAAACCGCCCACGCGCCAGCCGGGCGGGATGGACAGGTCGTACTGGTAGCCAATCGGCTCCGTCACGCTCTCGTCCGTCGACTGCCCGGCGTCCTCGTCAAGAACCTCCGCTTCAAAGGCCTCTTCTTCAAAGGCTTCCTCTTCAAAGGCTTCCTCTTCGAGGGCTTCTTCCCAGGCGTCGATCCGGGCGCCCAATGCCTCCGGCAGAAGGCCGGAGAACGGGTAGGTGACCACCTGCTCCGGGTGCAGCACACAGGGCTCGGGCACGAAGCCGTCCGACCCGACGACCAGTGGCTGCGGCGGTGCGGTCAGCACCTCGCCGACCTCCCACGACCGCCGCCAGCGCAGGTGCGGCGACAGGTCGTGCCGGCCAGGTCCGTGCGCGTCGAAGGGACACCAGAACACCTGGAGCAGATCGCAGTCGCCCGGCCCCTTCGGCAGGTCGGGCACGTCCCGCCGGTACAGCTGCGCGAGGCCGATCATCGGCAGCGGATCGGTGTCGGAGACCCCGGGGATCCGGTGCTTCCGGCCCAGCTCGCCCAGGAGCGTCCGTTCCTCGTCCGTCGGGCCGGGGGCCTGCTCGCGCGCCCATGCGTCAGCCAGAATCCGCCGGTAGCGGCGGATGTCGGCCGGGCGTCGGCCACGCCCACGGGCGTGGGCCTCGTCGCACACCGGCCATGGCTCGTCCGCCGGCCACAGCAGAGGACCACCCACGGAACTGTCCGACACCTTCGGTTCGCCCGGCCTCGGATGGAGCCGGGTGGTCGTTCCCCGGAAGTCCGCCAGTTCGGGGAAGAGCGCCTCGACATCGAGAGGGCGCGGGCGCGTGGTCCTCGTCATGGGCGTGACCCTAGACGCCTGAGATCCGAGGTCACCGAGCACCCCCCGGCAGCCGCACCCCGGCACCCCGGGCACTTCGGCCGCGCCCGGACCCCCGGTCAGCTCAGCTCAGGCACCGGCCGGTCAGCCCAGACGGGCCTCCGCGTAGAGCGTCATCGCTTCGCACTGGTACGCGGCCAGGCCCTCGGCGATCCGGTCGAAGTTGACCCGCATCCGGGGGTCGTCGACGTAGATCCGGCCCAGGCCCACATAGGCCTCCGCGTTCGGTGTCCAGAAGCGGCAGATGCTCCGGTAGTGGGCGTCGGTCTCCGCCTGCACGGCGGGGTCGGCGGCCGGTGTGCCCGCCACCATGAACTCCGCGAGGCGGATCATCTGCGCGGTGGCCTCGCGCTGCCACGCCTCCTGGTCCGCACCGGTCATCGTCTCCCTGGACCTGCGGGCCTCCTCCCACGCCTCCGGCCACCGCTCGCGCACCTCGGCATCCTCCTCGGCGGTGTGCGCGAGGCCCTCGAACAGGTTCTCCGGCCTGTTGATCCCGGCCATGTCGTTGCCGTCCTTTCCTTCCTCCAGTTCGGCGATGGTCCGCTCGACCGTCCGGACGAGCGTGTCGAGCCGGTCGCGTTCCTCACGCAGCCGCCCGTGGTGCTCGCGCAGGGCGCTCACCGGGTCGGTGCGCTCGTCCAGCACGCGCCGGATCTCACGCAGCCCCAGGCCCAGCTCCCGCATCAGCAGGATCCGCTGGAGGCGCAGCAGTCCGGCCTCCTCGTAGTAGCGGTGCCCGTTGCTCGCGATACCCGCGGGCGGCAGCAGGCCGATCTCGTCGTAGTGCCGCAGCGTCCGGGACGTCACCCCGGACATCCGCACCACCTCAGCGATCGACCAGGCCATGGCCGCGCCTCCCCTCACCGGGCCGGTTTCTCCGGCCGCACACCTGACCGTAGGAGTTGACGCAGCGGAAAGCGCAAGCCGGAGACGCCGGGCAGCAGGTCACGACGGCGTACGAACCGAGCGCCGCGGGCGGTCGCGTGGGCAGGGTCTACGCTGCGAACTGCGGCCACCGCGTGCGCGGCGTCCGGCTCCGGTCCGTCTCTGGAGGGCTTGTGCAACGTGGTGAGGTCTGGTGGGTCCAGTTCGACGAGCGGAGGTTGGTCGTCCTGCTGTCGGGGGACGAAGCCTCCGGCTTCCGGGTGATGCAGGTCGTCGCTCCGGCGGGCGTCGACCTCAGCGGTCTGGGCGTCGAAGTGACCGTGGGCGCGGATGAAGGGCTCCCGTTCGAAGGCGTGCTGCGGCTCGCGTTCCCGCGTCCGGGCTTCACCCCGTGCACCTGGCTGACGACGGTTTCCCGGGACGATCTGATGGAGCGGGCGGGGGTCCTGTCCTCCGCGAAGCTCAGCGAGGTCGACGATGCGCTCCGGCTCACCGAGCAAGTGCGGGAGTGGACCCCGGCGGCGACCGCCAGGCTCAGCGAGATGAGGGACGCTCTCCGGCTCGGTGATCCCGGGTAGCCGGAGAAGGACCCGACACCCCCCGCCGTGGCAGGCACCCGGCGACGCCCGGGCTCCCCATCAGCACCCAGGGATGCACCGGCCGCGCCCTCAGCACCCGGTAGCACCCGGACGCCCCATCAGCACCCAGGGGTGTCCGGGCCGCGCCCTGGCCCGGACACCGGGGAACGAGTAACCCGCCGGAAGGGGCGGGCCACGGGATGCGGCTGAGGGTCTTGTGTACGACGCCGCGGCGCCTGTGCGCGGCGCGTGCGAGCGCGAGGCCCCGGATCAGGGAGTGCTTGGTGTGCTCGCCGGCGGCGGTGCCCTCCACAACCTTGACGGCGATGCCGCGCTGGAAGAGGTCGTTGAGGACGATCAGCCCGTCGAGGAGGTTGCGGCCGGGGCGGTCGACTTCCTGGACGGTGAGCGTGTCGCCGTCGCGGAGGCGGTCGAGGAAGACCCTCCGTGCGCCGTACAACTCCGCGCTTTCGACAGCGTGTTGGTCCGCACCTACGATTCCCTGCATGCCCCAGGACATGACAGAAATCACCACAGCCGCGCAGTCCTCGGAAGGCGTGGACGTCTCGGCCGACATCGAGGCCGCGATACGCACCTGTCTCGCACCGCTCAAGTCCGCGCACGCCTTCGACGCCCCGCTCGCGTACGTCCTGCACGGCGGGGAGGAGCAGTCCTTGGACGCGCTGTACGGGCTGGGGACCGCGCCCGCCGCGAAGCTGGTCGCCGGGCGCGAGCACACGTGGCGCGAAGAGGAGATCGCCCGCGTCGCGGAGGCGGAGCCCGAGTGGAGTGCCGAGGCCGCCAGGACCGCGCGGCTGGTCGTCCACGAGTACGCCCCGCCCGCCGTGCTCGCCCGGTTCGGCCACGTGCTGGACGCGCTCGCCCACTCCGACCCCGCCCGGCGGTCTTCCGGCGCCTGGCTCGCCACGCTGACGGAACAGACGGCGTTCACCACCACTTCCCTGTCCCCGGCAGCCCGGCGCACCAGGGCTCGCTGGACCCCCCAGCTCCTGCACGACATCGCACGGGCCGGCGGCACGCCGGGCGCGAACCCCGCGCGCACGGCACTCGCCACGCTGCTGCCCGGCGCCCCGAACGCGCAAGGGGTCCTGTGGAACCTGTTCATGGAGAGCGACGCCGGCGACGCGTTCCTCGCCCGGCACGCCGACATCCTGGCCGAGGTCGCCCCCGCGACCGGTGCCCGGGCGCGCGCGTTCGTGGCCGTCCGCTGCGGCTCCGCCCCCGAGCGGCACGCCGGTCTCCTCGCCGCGCTGGCCGTCGACGAGGACGCCGGAGTGCGCGTCGAGGCCCTCGCCGCGCTGGCCTGGCTGCCCGAGGAGCGCCAAGTGAGCCTGCTGCGAACGCACCTGCGGACCGTCCCGCCGGACAGACTCGACGAGGTCCTGCGCGCCCTGGCCGATGCCGAGGGAGGCGCCGAGGCCATCGAGGACGCCTTGCGTGTGCGACGGGAGGAGGAACCGGAATACGCCGGGCCGCTGCGCAGCGCCCTCGCCCGCGCGAGGCTCAGGCGCGAGGGCGCGGGCGTCGTTCCCGTACCGCCGACAGCGCTGCCGGCCGACGCCGAGGTCCTGGCGGAGCTGGACACGCGGGCCGCCGGGTCCCGTACGGACGGGGAGGAATTCTGGCCGGGCATCAGCGAGTTCCTCCCGCGCGTGCCCGATGTCCGGGCGGTACGGGACGCGCTGCGCGAGGCGGGGATGCGCGACGCCGACCGGCGGCTCGCCGCGCTCCTGATCACGCGCAGGGAGCCGTCCCACGGCCCGTGCCTGGGGGAGAAGCTGACTGCGCGGGACGCCGGGCGGTGGTGGCCGTTCTTCGCCGAACACCCAGGCCTGGCCATGGAGTTCTTGCGCGCCGACGGCGACGAGGAGTGCCAGGACGACGGCCCCGACACGATCGCGATGATCCTCCCCCTCCTGGCCCGTTTCCCAGTGATCCCGGAGACTCTGCGCCCGCGCCTGACCTCGCTCGCCCTCGGCCGCACCTGGCACCGCGCGCCCGCACGGCGTGTGCTCGGCGACGACCCGGGCGCCCGGGCCGAGGCGCGGGCGGCGCTGGAGAGCACCGAGCCGCTGGTACGGGACTCGGCGGCCGAGTGGCTCGCGGAAGCGGGCGAACCGGGGGTCGCGGCCCCCGAACCGGGGGTCGCGGCCCCCGAACCGGGCTGGGAGTTCGGCGCGGGCGTACTGCCCCCGGCGGTGCGGACGCTGCCCGCCCGCGTCCTCCGGGTCCTCCACCGCTTCAAGAGCAAGGCCGTCGAAGAGGGCGTGCCCGCGGCGGACGTGGACCGCTGGCTCGGCCTCGCCCGTCCGGTCCTGCTCACCGCCGCCGACGCGAGCGCCCCCGTGATCGCCACGCTCGGCGGCCCCCTGATGCTCCCGCCGGACGTCCCGGATCCCGGCGACAACGGCGCGTGGGACCAACAGCTCATCGCGACCGTCGACTTCGCCGCCATTCCACCGGGCACGACCGATCTGCCGCTCCCGCCCGACGGCAAGGTCCTCCTCTTCGCCAACGCCGATCTGGAGATGGAACCGGAGGGCGGCGCCGTCTACATCCCGGCCGGAACCCCGGTGGAGGAGCGGGAGGTCTCCTTGAGCCACGACGTCTACGAGTACGACACCCCGGAAGGCCTGGACGCCGAACTCCACAGGATCGGCGAACTCCGGCTCGCCCGGGGAGTCTCGCTGCCGTCCACACCGCCCGAGGACGAGGTGATCGCGCGGCACCCCCACGCGGAGACACTGTGCGACGTCTGGCTAGAGCACGGGGACGGCACCGCGTGGCAGTTCGGAGGCTACGCCGACGATTTCGACGGCTACGGCGACCCCGTCGCCGACTCCGCGCTCGGCGAGCACGAGCCGGACCGCGCGGACCCGGAGAACTGGGTCCTGCTCGCCCAGTGGGCCGGCTTCCCCATGGCGATCCTCTACTGGACCCTCACCCGCCAGGACCTCGCCGCCCGCCGCTTCGACCGCGTCCACGTCCAGATGTTCTCCAACCCCTGACGCTCCGGGGGGAATGTGCGACATCCTGTGGGCTGCTCCGAGGGGCGCCGAGTCCACGACCCCGTGGCATGTGACGGCAGAACCTAGAGGTACTCCGCGTACGCGTCCAGCGTCCGCAGGACCTCCGGTTCGGCGGCCGGAGGCAGTTGGAGGACGATCTCCTCGATGCCCAGGTCCGCGTAGTGGGCCAGCTTGCCGGGGCTCGGCAGGACCGCGTACGGGATGACCTGGAGGTCCTTCGGGTCGCGGCCCGCCGCCTCCCAGACCGTACGGAGCGCGGGCACGGACTCCGTCAGGCCCCGGCCACCGATGGGCATCCAGCCGTCCGCGTACTCCGCGATGTGCGCGAACAGTTTGGGTCCGGCCGCGCCGCCGATCAGGGTGCGCGGACCGACCACCGGGCCGCGCGGTCGCTGCAACGGCTTCGGGTGGGCGTGGCTGGACCGGACGGAGCCGAACTCTCCCTCGTACGCCGTGGGTTCGTCCGCCCACAGGGCGCGCATCAGGGCCATCCGGTCCCGGCCCAGCTCGCGGCGGGTCGACCAGGTCACCCCGTGGTCGGCGGCCTCCTCGACGTTCCAGCCGAAGCCGAGACCCAGGGTGAAACGGCCGCCGGAGAGGTGGTCGAGGGTGGCGATCTGCTTGGCCAGATCGATCGGGTCGTGCTGGGTGATCAGCGTGATCCCGGTGCCGAGCGCCAGCCGTTCGGTCACCGCCGCGGCCTGCCCGAGGGCGACGAACGGGTCCAGGGTGCGGCCGTACTCGGGTGGCAGCTCGCCACCCGCCGGGTAGGGGGTGTCCCGGCTCACCGGGATGTGGGTGTGTTCCGGAAGATAGAGCCCGGCGAATCCCCGCTGCTCCAGCTGGTGCGCGAGCCGCACCGGTGTGATCGTTTCGTCGGTGAGGAAGATCGTTGTGGCGATCCGCATACGAGGACACCTCCGTGGTCGTCTGGTGGCGGCTCCAACGTATGCCGTGCGGTGCGCAAAGCCGAGACCTCGGCGCGCCATCGGGGAGGGCGGGGTCGGGGTGGGCGCGTCACGGGCGTCGCGCCGGCCGTGATCGCGGTCGGACCGGCCGGGCGGGCCGGACGGGCCGAGCGGAATCCGGGCAGGCTCCGGCACAGCGAAGTGGCGACCGGTCGCCACCTGCGTGAGGGCCCGTCATGACTCTTGCTTTACAAGGTCGTTGAACTGATCCGGAACACGCCTTCCCCAGGAACACCACTCCAAGTTAGGCTTACCTAAATAGACCGGTCCGGGCGGAGAGGGTGCGGCTGTGGGACATGGCTGGGAGGGCGTCGTCCTCAAGTTGATGCGGGGGCGGGACTTCACCTTCACCGTGATCGCGACCGAGCGGATAACCGACGGCTTCCGGCGTGTGTACGTCACCGACGGCGGGATGCTCTCCACGATCGGGCGCGCCCATCCGACCATGTGGGTCCGGCTCTGGTTCGAGCGCGACGGGAAGCCCCGTCAGCGCGCCTACACCCTGGTCGATCCCGAACCGGAGACCGGCATGTTCGGCCTGGACTTCGCACTGCACGACGGACCGGCGAGTGACTGGGCACGGGCGGCCGAGCCGGGCGACACCATTGACGCGACCCTCCAGGGCACCGGCTTCGCCCTCCCCCGGCCGGCACCCTCCCGGCTCTTCGTGATCGGCGACCCGGCCTCCCTGCCGGCGATCAACTCCCTGCTCGGCGCGGTCCCGGACACCCCGGCGACGATCTGGTTCGAGACCCCGCCCGGGTCGGACGAGAAGCCCCCGCTCCGCCTGGACCCCGCCCATCACACCCTCCACCGGGTCGAACGCAACCACCGGGGCGCCGGGCTGGTCGACTCGGTGAAGGCCGGACTCCCGGAGCTGCTGGGCGCCGATCCGTCCGACGCGTACGTCTGGATCGCCTGCGACACGGCGACGACGAGATCCCTCTCGGGGTACGTGCGCAGGGAGCTGTCCGTCGCCAAGGAGCGTGTCCACGCGCTGGGTTACTGGCGTGCGAGCTGAGCGGGACCGGCTTCGGGACCCGCTCGGACGGATCCCGCGCCCGCCCCCGCCTCAGCCCGGCCAGACGATCGACTGGAGTTCGCTGTACGCGTGCAGCGCGTACGAGCCCACGTCGCGGCCGACACCGCTCCGCTTGAACCCGCCGAACGGGGCCTCCATGTTGCGGCCGATGGTGTTCACCCCGACCCCGCCCGCACGCAGCCGGCGGGCGACGCGGAAGGCGCGGGCCACGTCGCCGGACCAGACGTAGTCGATCAGTCCGTAGTCGCTGTCGTTGGCCAGCGTGATGCCCTCCTCCTCGTCGTCGAAGGGGACGACCACCACGACCGGGCCGAAGATCTCCTCGCGCGCCACCCGCATGTCGTTGGTGCAGTCCGCCAGCAGCGTCGGCGCGACGTAGAAACCCCGGCCGGTCGGGTCCGGGCGTTCGCCGCCCGTGACGACCCGGGCGCCCTCCTTGCGGCCCAGCTCCACGTACGACTCGACGCGGTCGCGGTGCGCGGCGGAGATGACCGGGCCGACGACCGTGCCCTTCGCCCTCGGATCACCGACCTTCAGATACCCGGCGTACGCGGCCAGCTTCTCGATCAGCGCGTCCTGGACGCCTCTCTGGACCAGGACGCGGGTCGGAGCCGTACAGATCTGTCCGCTGTAGAACGAGAACGTCGTCCCGATCCCCGCGACCGCCGAGTCGAGGTCCGCGTCGTCGAGCACGACGGCGGCGCCCTTCCCGCCCAGCTCCATCAGCTGCCGTTTCATCGACCGGCCGCAGACCTCCGCGATCCGCTGCCCGACCGAGGTGGAGCCGGTGAAGCTGACCATGTCGACGTCCGGGGAGTCGACCGCCGCCTCACCCACCTCCGGGCCCGCACCGCTGACCACGTTGACGACACCGGCCGGTACGCCCGCCTCCGCGAGGGCCTCGGCCATCCGGTAGACGGAGAGCGGGTCCTGCGGGGCCGGTTTCACGACGACCGTGTTGCCCATCGCGAGCGCCGGTGCGATCTTGCCCGCCGGGTTGGCCCAGGGGTTGTTGTACGAGGTGATGCAGGTGACCACGCCGACCGGCTGGCGGACGGCGAGCGCCCCGAAGATCCCGGCCCGGCCCATCGGGCCCGCCTCGTTGATCTGCGGCGCCACGGCCTCCTCGACCGGCTCCAGCGCCCCCTTCGCGTACCGCCGGAAGCGGGCGGCGCCGACGGCGACCTGCATGCCCCGGGCCGTACCGGTGGTGGCGCCGCTCTCCGCCTGCGCGAGGGCCGCGTGGGCGAGGAAGTCGCGCTGCATCAGACCGGCGGCACGGTCGAGGATCGCGGCGCGTTCCTCGGGACGGGTACGGGACCAGGGGCCGAAGGCCTCACGGGCCGCCGCGGCCGCCTCGTACACCTGCGCACGGCTCGCCTCGGGGGCGAGGCCGACGGTCTCCTCGGTGGCCGGGTCGACCACCTCGTAGTGGCCTGCGGCGGGTTCGGTCCACTCGCCGTCGATGAACAGGCGCTGGGCTGCGGTGGTCATACCGTGCTCACCGTCCGGGTGTCCCGGCCGGAACGGAGCACCGTCCCGGGAACCGCGCCGGTCACCTTGTCGTCGCGCAGGGTCTCCACCCCGTTGACCCGGACCGACACGATGCCGAGCGCCTTGGAGTCGAGCCGGGGGCTGTCGCCCGGCAGGTCGTGGACGAGGGTGGCGGGGCCCGCGTCGATGCGTTCGGGGTCGAAGAGCACCAGGTCGGCGTGGAAGCCCTCCTCGACACGCCCCCGGTCGCGCAGCCCGAAGAGCCGGGCCGGTTCGTCGGTCAGCATCCTGACGGCCTGTTCGAGCGGGACGAGCTTCCGGCCGCGCAGACAGTCCCCGAGGAAGCGGGTGGTGTACGGGGCGCCGCACATCCGGTCCAGATGGGCGCCCGCGTCGGAGCCGCCGAGCATGACGTCCTCGTGCTCCCAGGTCCGCTGCCGCAGCGCCCAGGAGTCGGGGTCGTTGTCGGTGGGCATCGGCCACAGGACCGTACGCAGTCCGTCCGCCGCGCAGATCCCGACCAGGCACTCGAAGGGGTCCTGGCCGCGCTCGGCTGCGATGTCCCTGACCACGCGCCCGCTCAGGCCCTCGTTCTCCGCGCTGTACGTGTCGCCGATGACGTACCGCCCGAAGTCCGCGAGGCGGCGGAAGACGCCCGCCTCCTTGCTGTTGGCGCGGCGCAGCATCTCGGCGCGGGTGTCCGCGTCGCGCAGCCGCTCGATGCGCTCGGGCACGGGAAGGGCGAGGATGTCGCCCCAGCCCGGGATCAGGTTGAGCGCGCAGAACGTGCCGAGCGACATGTTCATCGGGGTGAGGATCGGCATCGTCAGCGCGACGATCCGGCCGCCCGCCCGGCGGGCGCGCTCGCTGGGGACCAGCTGGCGCGGTACGCGTTCGGGGACGGCGGCGTCGATGGTCAGGACGTTCCAGTTGAGGGGGCGGCCGGCCGCGGCGCTCATGTCGACGAACAGGTCGATCTCGTCGTCGGAGAACTGGTCGAGGCATCCGGCCACGATCGCTTCGAGCTGGGTCCCCTCGTGCTCGCCGACGGCGCGGGAGAGCGCGAGCAGTTCCTCGGGGAGCGCGTGCCGGGAGGCGACCGGCTGTCCGTCGCCGTCGGAGTGGGTGGAGGACTGGGTGGTGGACAGCCCCCATGCCCCGGCGTCCATCGCGTCGTGGAACAGCGCGAGCATGGCGTCCATCTGGGCCGGGGTCGGCTGCCCGCCGACCGCTTCCGCGCCCATGACATGGCGGCGCAGCGCGCAGTGACCGACCATGAATCCGGCGTTGACGGCGATCCGTCCGTCGAGCGCGTCCAGGTACTCACGGAAGCTGGACCAGCTCCAGTCGACGCCCTCCTCCAGGGCCTTGAGCGCCATGCCCTCGACCCGCGACATCATGCGGCGGGTGTAGTCGGCGTCCTCGGGCCGGTCCGGATGGAGCGGGGCGAGAGTGAACCCGCAGTTGCCGCCGGCGACGGTGGTGACGCCGTGGTTCATCGACGGAGTCGCGTACGGGTCCCAGAAGAGCTGGGCGTCGTAGTGGGTGTGCGGGTCGACGAAGCCGGGCGCGAGGACGAGGCCGGTGGCGTCCTCGGAGGTCACGGCCTCCTCGGCGACGGCCCCCGGCTCGGCGATGACGGCGATGCGGCCGGCGCTGATGCCGATGTCCGCGAGGTAGGAGGGCCCGCCGGTGCCGTCCACGACGGTCGCTCCGCGGATGAGGTGGTCGAGCATGACGGGGTCCTTTCCCTGGTGTCCAAACATGGGTGTGCGCCGGGGTGCGTACGGCCGCGGTACGCACCCCGGCTCGCGGAGCGGCGGTCCGGGAAGACGCCGCCCGCGGACTTGAGCCGAGCCGGGCAGGATCGAGCCGCGTCCGGGCGGAACCGAGCCCCACCCGGGCAGGATCAAGCCCCTTACGGCGATCGAGGAGCGGGGGTACGGAGATACGGGGGGGCGCGCCCCCGAAGGCGCGCGCCCCCGACCGGCTACGCCGCGTCGCGGAACCGCGTCGTCCGGTGCACCGGATCCGTGTCGATCTTCGGGATCACGTGCTCACCGATCAGCTTGATCGAGTTGATCGTGTCCTCGGGGCTGATCCCGATCGGCAGTCCGAAGCTCAGCTGGTCCGCCCCCGCCTGCTCCCAGCGACGGCACTGTGTCAGGACCTCGTCCGGGTCGCCGCAGATCATCAGCTCCTCGGCGATCAGGAGCTCGATGATCTCCTCGGAGTACTCCGGCAGCAGCTCCGGCCACTCGGGGATGCCCTCCGGCCGGGGGAACGTGTCGTGGTAGCGGAACAGCAGCGACTGGAGGTAGTTCAGCCCGCCGCCGACCGCGATCTCGACGGCCTTCTTGTGGGTCTCGGCGCAGATCGCGGTCGAGGTCACCATGACGTTGTCGTTGACGAAGTCACCGACCGGTTCGGCGTCCTTGACGGCGTTCTTGTAGGACTCGACGACCCACTCCATGTCGGAGACCTTCTGCACGCTGAAGCCCAGCACGCCGAGCCCCTTCCTGCCCGCCATCGCGTACGAGGGCGGTGAGCCGGCCGCGTACCACATCGCCGGGTGCGACTTCCCGTACGGCTTGGGCAGGATCTTGCGCGGCGGCAGCGACCAGTGCTTGCCCTGGAAGCCGACGTACTCGTCCTGGAGCCACATCTTGGGGAACTCGGCGATGGTCTCCTCCCAGAGCTCCTTGGTGTGGTTCATGTCGGTGATGCCCGGCATGAACCCCAGGATCTCGTGGGTGCCCGCCCCGCGTCCGGAGCCGAACTCGAAGCGCCCCTCCGACAGGTGGTCCATCATGGCGACCTTCTCGGCCACCTTCACCGGGTGGTTGACCGGGGCGAGCGGGTTGAAGATTCCGGATCCGAGGTGGATGCGCTCCGTGGCGTGCGCGAGATAGCCCAGGTACACATCGTTGGCCGAGAGATGCGAGTACTCCTCCAGGAAGTGGTGCTCGGAGGCCCAGGCGTACTTGAAGCCGGACTTGTCCGCCTGGATGACGTACTCGGTCTCCTCGATCAGCGCCTTGTGCTCTGCCCCGGGGTCGGCCTTGGCCCGCGCGGCGGGCACGTACCCCTGTACAAAGAGCCCGAATTCCAAGGGGGTTCACCGTCCTCAATCGTTTCTGACACATCGTCAGATTCTGATGCGTCCGACTGTTCCACCGACACCCCGACCCGTCAATACCTGATACTCCGTCAGGTGGCACCGGGTGGGCGGCACGGTCAGAAGAGGCTGACGCCGGCCAGCCATCCGCCGTCGATGACGAACGGCTGCCCGGTGATGTACGAGGAGTCGTCCGAGGTCAGGAAGAGCGCGAGCGCCGCCACCTCCTCGGGCCGGCCGATCCGCCCGAGCGGCACGAGCTTCTTGTACAGCTCCCCCACGGCCTCGGCCGTCTCCACCGGGTCCGCGTCCGGGTCCAGCGCCGCCGGATTGGTCATCGGGGTGTCCACGGCACCGGGGCACATGGCGTTGACCCGGATGCCCTTCGCGGCCAGCTCCACCGCCGCCACCTTGGTGAGCCCCAGCACGGCGTGCTTGGTCGCCGCGTACGCACCGACGAACGCCATGCCGGTGAGCCCGGTGTACGACGAGGTGTTGACGATGGTCCCGCCACCCGCCGCCTCGATCTCGGGCGCGACGTTCCTGATCCCCAGGAAGGCACCCACCTGGTTGACCTGCACCACCTGCTGGAACTCTTCGAGCGGCGTGGTCACCAGCTCGTTGAAACGCAGGATCCCCGCGTTGTTCACCAGCCCGTCGATCCTCCCGAAGGCCCCCTTCGCGGCGGCGACGGCGGCCTGCCAGTCCGCCTCCTGGCTCACGTCCAGGTGCACGAACAGCGCGGTCTCCTCCCCCAGTTCCTTCGCAAGGGCCTCGCCCTGCTCGTCGAGCACATCGGCGATCACCACCCGCGCGCCCTCGGCGGCGAACAGCCGCGCCTCCTGCTCGCCCTGCCCGCGCGCCGCGCCGCTGATCAGTACGGTCCGTCCGTCCAGCTTGCCCATGGCCTGACTCCTAGCTGTCGAGGTGAGGTGCGACATCGGCGGCGAACGCCGCCATCTGATCGGTCAGTTCACTTCTGCCGCGGCTGCGGAAGCGCACCTGGATCTGGTGCACCCCCATCGCGCCGTACTCCCGCAGCGACTCGGCGACGGCCTCCGGCTTCCCGCTGAGCGTGCGACGCCCCACGGACCAGCCCGGCTCCCCCACGTACAGCGGCTCGGTGATGGCCCCGACGACGATCGGCCGGTCCACCCCCGCCTCCTCGCGCAGCGCGTGCAGCCGGGCGATCTGGGCGGGCAGCTTCGCCCTCGGATCGCCCTGCGGCAGCCATCCGTCCCCCCGCACGGCCGCCCGCCGCACCGCGGCGGGCGACGACCCGCCCACCCAGACCGGCACCCGCTCCTGGGCCGGCCGGGGCAGCTGCCCGAGCCCGCTGAAGGCGAACCGTTCCCCGGCGAACTCCGGATACTCCTCGGGCCCGAGTGCGGCCCTGAGCGCGTCGACGCTCTCGTCGAGCACCCCGCCCCGCCCCTCGAAGTCCGCCCCCAGCGCCTCGAACTCCTCCCGCACATGCCCGGCGCCCACCCCGAGGATCAGCCGGCCGCCGCTGAGATGGTCGAGGGTGGCGTACTGCTTGGCGGTGGCCAGCGGGTGCCGCAGTCCGACGACGGCGACATGGCTCATGAGCAGCACGCGCTCGGTGATCCCCGCGAGATAGGCGAGCGTGGCCACCGGGTCGTACCAGACGGTACTCATCGCCTCCGCGAGCCTGCGCGGGATGGCGACATGGTCACAGCTCGCCAGGTAGGTGAACCCGGCCCTGTCCGCGGTGCGGGCGATCTCGGCGAGATCGGCCGGGGTGGCCCCGGCCTCCCACGGCTCCGCGTAGATGGCGCTCTGCGACTGGATCGGGAGCTGCATCCCGTACGACAGCGGTCCGGCGGGCAGTATCGGCACCGAACGGCCTCCTTCCCCTGGAATGACCCTGACGCGAATCTGACGGCTCGTCACATAACAAGCGGGGCCATCGTCGTACCTGACGCCCCATCAGGCAAGGGGATGGACTTCCTGGACCTCACCCCGGCCCGGGGCGGGGCCCTTGGGCGGGCGGCAGCGGGGGTCCTTGGCCTTGCCCCGGTCCGGGCTGGGGTCTTTGTCCTCAATCGCCGGACGGGCTCGGTGCGGGTGCTCCGCGGGGTGCGCGGTTGCCCGGTGGGTGGGGGTGGGGTCCCTCCGGGGCGTCTCCTCAGAAATGGCGTGTTCACCCGGGAACGTAAGTGGAACCCGGGTCGTACGCCATTCCCTGCGGACTCCCCTGCACGCCCCCACCCAGCCCGGTCGCACGTCTGCACCCCGGTGGGACGACCCCGCAGACAAAGAGGGACGACGCCGGCCTGCGACTGGTCGCAGACGCACGACGGGCGGGGCCGGGGCCGTGCAGGGGAGTCCCCGCAGAACGACGAACATCGACCCGGGTTCCATCGCGTACCGGCAGAACGTTCGTCGTTCGAGGAGACGCCCCGGAGGGGCACCGGACCCCCACCCACCGGGGTGACGCAAACCCGGCAACACGGAGCACCCGCACCCACGGGGCGACCCGCACACACCAAGCCCGTCCGGCGATTGAGGACGGAACCCCGCGCCCCGGTTCGGGGCAACAGGCAGGGTCCCCGACGCCAGGAACACCGCTGCCGCCCGCCCAAGGGCCCCGCAACGACGCGCTACTTCCGGTACAGCTCCTCGATCTCCGCCTCGAAGTCCCGCGCCACAGCATCCCGCTTCAGCTTCAGCGACGGCGTCAGGTGCCCGCCCTCCTCGGTGAAGTCCACCGGCAGGACCGTGAACTTGCGGATCGACTCGGCGCGCGAGACCAGCCGGTTGGCGTCGTCCACCGCGCGCTGGAGCGCCGAGCGGAGTTCCTCGTCGTGGACGAGTTCGCGCAGCGGGACGTCCTGCTTCTTCTTCATCTGCCGCCAGTGGGAGAGCCCGTCGGGTTCCAGGGTGATCAGGGCGGTGATGAAGGAGCGGTTGTCACCGACCACCATGCACTGGCTGACCAGCGGGTGGGCGCGCAGCCAGTCCTCCAGCGGGGCCGGGGTGACGTTCTTGCCGCCCGATGTGATGATGATGTCCTTCTTGCGGCCGGTGATGGTGAGGTAGCCGTCCTCGTCGAGCGTGCCCAGGTCGCCGGTGGCGAACCAGCCGCCGTCCATGACCGGTACGGCCCGGCCGCGCTCCGAGTCCCAGTAGCCCTGGAACACCTGGCCCCCGCTGAGCAGCACCTCGCCGTCGGGCGCGATGCGTACGGCGGTGCCGGGCAGCGGCCAGCCGACCGTGCCGAGGCGCGGTTTGAGCGGCGGGGTGACGGTGGCGGCGGCGGTGGTCTCCGTCAGTCCGTAGCCCTCGAAGATCTCGACACCGGCGCCCGCGTAGAACGCGGCGAGCCGGCGGCCCAGCGGGGAGCCGCCGCAGATCGCGTAGCGGACCTGGCCGCCGAGCGCGGCCCGGATGCGGCGGTAGACCAGTGGGTCGTAGAGGGCGCGTGCGGCGCGCAGACCGAGCCCCGGGCCGGGGCCCTTGCCGTGTTCGGCTGCCTCGACGGCCTGGCCGTAACGCTGGGCGATCCGCGCCGCCCGGTCGAAGGACGAGGCGCGGCCCATCTTCTCGGCGGTGGCCCGGCCGGTGTTGTAGACCTTCTCCAGTACGTAGGGGATGGCCAGCAGGAACGACGGTTTGAAGCCCGCCAGGTCGGTGAGCAGGTCCTCGGTCTTGATCGACGGGGCGTGGCCGAGGCGGACCCTGGCGCGCAGGCAGCCGATCGCGACCATCCGGCCGAAGACGTGCGACAGCGGCAGGAACAGCAGGGTGGACGCCGGGTACTTGCTGACGGACTTGAAGACCGGGTGCAGCAGCTCGATGGCGTTGTCGACCTCGGCGAAGAAGTTCCCGTGGGTGAGGACGCAGCCCTTGGGGCGGCCGGTGGTGCCCGACGTGTAGATGAGGGTGGCCGGGGTCTCCGGTTCCAGGGTGGCGCGGCGGGCGGCGACCGCGTCGTCGGGGATGTCCTTGCCGAGCGTCTTCAGCCGTCCCAGCGTGCCCGTGTCGAACTGCCAGAGGTGGGTGAGCTCGCCGAGCTGCTTGCGTTCCTGGCTGATGACGCGGCCCTGTTCCGCCGTCTCGACCATGCAGGCGGCGGCGCCGGAGTCCTGGAGGATCCAGCGGGCCTGGAAGGCGGACGAGGTCGGGTAGATGGGGACGGTGATCAGACCGGCGGCCCAGGACGCGAAGTCGAGCAGTGTCCACTCGTACGTCGTACGCGCCATGATCGCGATCCGGTCGCCGCCCCGCAGGCCCTCCGCGATCAGGCCCTTGGCGACGGCGAGGACCTCGGCCGCGAACTCGGCCGCCGTCACGTCCCGCCAGCTGCCGTCCGGCTGCTTGCGGCTGAGTACGGCGTCCGAGGGCGCCTCGCGGGCGTTGTCGAACGGGATCTCGGCGAGCGAGCCGCGGCGCACGGCCGGGGCGAACGCCGGTACGGAGGCCTGCTGGACGCTGCCGTCGGCCGCCCTGACCTTCGTCGGCTCGACCAGGACGGGGGCGGAGGGTGCGGAGGGTACGGAAGTGGCGGGTGGCGTGGACACGTGCGGCTCCTCAACGTCGGGGTCGGGCGGTTCACCTGCTCCGGCTGACGGCAGTCCCTGACGCCATCACCGAACCTTGCTCGGCTTCGGTACGCGCTAAGCGCGTTCAAGGATCGCGGTGACGCCCTGGCCGCCCGCCGCGCAGATCGAGATCAGCCCGCGGCCCGGGGTGCCGCGTTCCGCGAGGAGCTTCGCGAGGGTGGCGACGATGCGGGCGCCCGTCGCGGCGAACGGGTGGCCGGTCGCGAGGGAGGACCCGGCCACGTTCAGCTTCTCCCGGTCGACGGGCGCCAGCCCCTGCTTCTCCCAGGCGGCCAGCGTGGCGAGCACCTGGGAGGCGAAGGCCTCGTGGACCTCGAAGAGGTCGAAGTCCTCGATCCCCAGCCCGGCCCGCTCCAGCAGGCGCGGCACGGCGTACGCGGGCGCCATCAGCAGCCCGTCCTCGCCGCCCACGTAGTCGACGGCGGCCGTCTCGTACAGGGAGAGGTGGGCCAGCGGCTCCAGGCCGCGCTGCTCGGCCCACTCCTCGCTCGCCAGCAGGACCGTCGCGGCGCCGTCCGTGAGCGGGGTCGAGTTGCCCGCCGTCATCGTCGCGTCCGGGTGGTCCGTGCCGAACACCGGCTTCAGCGTGGCGAGTTTCTCCACCGTGGAGCCCGGCCGCAGATTCTGGTCGCGCTCCAGGCCGAGGTGGGGGACGACGAGGTCGTCGAAGAAGCCCCGGTCGTACGCGGCGGCGAGGCGCTGGTGGCTGGTGGCGGCGAGCAGGTCCTGCTCGGTGCGGCCGATGTCCCACTGCCGGGCGGTGACCGCGGCGTGGTCGCCCATCGACAGGCCGGTGCGGGGTTCGGCGTTGCGCGGCATGTCCGGGACGAGGTGGCGGGGGCGTACGCCCGCAAGTGCCTTGATCCTGCCGCCCGTCGACTTCGCGCGCCGGGCCGACAGCAGCAGCCGGCGCAGCTCGTCGTTGACGCCGAGCGGTGCGTCGCTCGTGGTGTCCGCGCCGCCCGCGATCGCGGAGTCGACCGCGCCGAGCATGATCTTGTTGGCTGCGGTGATGACGGACTGGAGGCCGGTGCCGCAGGCCTGCTGGAGGTCGTACGCGGGGGTGCGCGGGTCGAGCGAGGAGCCGAGGACGGTCTCCCGGGCCAGGTTGAAGTCCCGGCTGTGCTTGAGGACCGCGCCGGCGGCGAACTCGCCGACCCGCTGCCCCTGGAGCCCGAACCGCTCGGCCAGACCGTTCAGCGCCGCGGTGAGCATCTGCTGGTTGGAGGCCTGTGCGTACGGCCCGTCCGAACGTGCGAAGGGGATACGGCTGCCGCCGATGACCGCGACCCTGCGAGGCTGCGGAAGCGCGAGGGGGATCAACTCGACCAACTCATCTCGACCAGCTCCTGACTCTTGAGTAACCTTACTCAAGAGTAAATCTACGACGAAGCAAGGAGTCCGGACAATGGCCGACCGCTATCTGCACCTGACAGGCACAGCAACCGGCCGATTCCTGACCCGGAGACTCGGCCTGCCCCAGCCCGCCCGGCTGCGCCGCTGGACGCTGGAGACCCCGGCGCTGCCCGGTCCCGTCATCCACCTCACCGCCGGGGAATCCACCGTCACGGAGGAGCTCGGCGCCGTCCTCGCCGGCTGCGAACCGGAGATCGTGGCACACGCCGACCGGCCCGCCGGAATCGTCCTGGACGCGACGGCCGTCGACACCCCCGCCGGACTCGGAGCCGTACACGCGGCGCTCCACCCGGTCGTCCGCTCCCTCGCCACGGGCGGCCGCATCGTCGTGATCGGCACGCACCCGTCCCCGGACGACCACCACCAGGCCGCCGCCCAGCAGGCCCTCGAAGGCTTCGTGCGCTCACTCGGCAAGGAGATCGGCAAGGGCGCCACCGTTCAACTGCTGCGCGTCGCCACCGGATCGGTCGAGGGTGCGGGCTCCACCCTCCGCTTCCTGCTGTCGCCCCGGTCGGCGTACATCAGCGGCCAGGTCATCGAGGTGACCGACGCCGCTCCCGACCCCGTCGCCGACTGGGCGGCCCCGCTCACCGGCCGCACCGCCCTGGTCACCGGCGCCGCCCGGGGCATCGGCGCCTCGGTCGCCTCGGTCCTGGCCCGGGACGGTGCTCATGTCATCTGCCTGGACGTCCCGCAGGCCCAGGAGGACCTGGTCCGCACCGCCGACCGGCTCGGCGCCACCCCCCTGCCGCTGGACATCACCGCCGACGACGCGGCCGAACGCATCGCGGCCGCCGCACCGGACGGCCTCGACATCCTCGTCCACAACGCCGGCATCACCCGCGACCGGCGGCTCGCCAACATGGCCGCCGAGCGCTGGGCCCAGGTCATCGATGTCAACCTCGACAGCGTCCTGCGCACCACCGACGCCCTGTTGAAGGCCGGCACCGTCAACCGGGGCGGCCGGATCGTCGCCACCGCCTCCATCGCGGGCATCGCGGGCAACAACGGCCAGACGAACTACGCGGCCAGCAAGGCGGGCATCATCGGCCTGGTCCGCTCGCTCGCCCCACGCGCCGCCGCCGACCACGGCGTCACCGTCAACGCGGTGGCCCCCGGTTTCATCGAGACGAAGATGACCGCCGCGGTCCCGCTGTTCATCAGGGAGGCGGGCCGCCGGATGAACTCCCTCTCGCAGGGCGGCCTCCCGGTCGACGTCGCCGAGACGACCGCCTGGTTCGCCCAGCCCGCGTCCGGCGCCGTCAACGGCCAGATCGTCCGGGTCTGCGGCCAGAGCCTGCTGGGAGCGTGACGCGGATGCCGAGTCTGGCCCTCTCCCTGGCGCGCGGCGCCGTCACCTCCCCGTTCAAGAAGGCGGGCAGGCCGGACGCCGTACTGCCGGCCGACCGCCTGCACCTGCCGGCCGCACCGATCGCCCCCGGTCCCCTGGCCGCGTACCGCGGAATCTGCGGCTTCCCCGAGGAGGCCGCCGGCCCCCTCCCGGTCACCTACCCGCACGTCCTGGCCTTCCCGCTCGCCATGCGGCTGATGATCCGGCGCCGCTTCCCGCTGCCGGTCGCCGGACTCGTCCACACCTGGATCGAGATCACCGCACACCGCCCGCCGCACGCCACGGATCACCTCGAACTCACGGTGTACGCGGAGGCGTTGACACCGCACCGGCGCGGCACCGAGGTCACCATGGTCACCGAGGCGAGGCTGGCGGGCGCGCTGGTGTGGGAGTCCCGCAGCGGCTATCTGTCCCGCCACGCGACGCGTACGGAGACAGCCCCCGGACCCGCGAACCCCGCACCGCCGCTCCCCGCGGTCACCGACTGGCAGCTGCCCGCCGACCTCGGCCGCCGCTACGGAGCCGCGTCCGGCGACCGCAACCCGATCCACCTGTACCCGCTGACCGCCCGCCTGTTCGGCTTCCCCCGCGCCATCGCCCACGGCATGTGGACGGTCGCCCGCTGCCTCGCCGAAACCCCGCAGCCCCACCTGGTCCGCACCGTACGGGCCGACTTCAGGGCCCCCGTCCTGCTGCCCGGCACCGTCACCTACGCCTCGGACGGCACGGCCTTCCAGCTCCGGGGCGCCGGGGGCGAACGCGTCCACCTCACGGGGACGGCGGAGCGGTAGCGTGCGACTGCGGCGCGGTGGACCGGCTCGTGAGCGGGGAGCGCCGCAGAGCCGGAAATGGAGCACCCGTTGACCACTTCACCCGTCCGCCTGTACCGCTTCGGCCACAAGGACCTGCCGGCCATTCGGCAGACCCTCCTGGACGTGCATGCCCACGCCTACGCCGACGAGCTCGACGACGAGTTCAACCAGCGCTTTCCGTGGTTCGTCGAACACTGGGGCAGCCACCAGGACTTCGTCTGCGTCATCGGTTACGACGGCGCCGAGCCGGTGGGATTCGCGTACGGGGCTCCGGCCGCACCGGGCCGGGAGTGGTGGCGCGAGCATGTGAGCCGTCCGCCGGCCGACACGTCCACCTTCTCCGTGTCCGAATTGATGGTGCGGCCACCTTGGCGGAGGACCGGAATCGCCGAGCGCCTGCACGAAGCGCTGATCGAGGACCGCCCCGAAGCACTCGCCGTCCTCCTGGTCGACCTCAGCCACCCGAAGGTGCACGCTCTGTACGAGACGTGGGGGGTATCGCAGGACGGGAAGCCGGCAGCCGTTCCCGGACTCCCCCGCCTTCGCCGTCATGCTCCGGGACCTGCGGGACCTGCCTGCCCGCAGGACCGGCCCCGGCTCACCCTGGGCGGGGCCGGGGCCCGGGGCTTCCGGCGGCATCCCGTAGCACCCCTGCCGCACCGGCTCCGGGCCTCGCGGGGACCGGTCCGGGATCAGGACGCGCGTGTGCTCCCCGAGCCCCGGGGCTGCCAGGGGCGGCCGTTCATCAGGTTCTCCAGGCCGGCCCAGGAGAAGTTCATCAAGGTGGTCGCCGCCTCCTTGGCCGTGACGCCCGGAGTCTCGTTCGCCCAGCCGGCAAGCGCCTCCGCGGCGCCGACCAAGGCCTGGGCGAGCCCGGTCACATCGCCGTCGGGGAGCGCCGGATCACGGTGCGCCTCGCGCGCCGCGGCGCCGATCAGACCCGTCACGAACGCAACGATCTCCTCACGCATCACGTTCACCTCGGTGGCGAACGGCTCTCCGTGCGTCCGCGCCTGGCGGTACAACACCGCCCAGCCGTCCGGGTTCTCGGCGGTGTGCGTGAAGAACGCCGTGAGTCCTGACCACAGTTGCCGGTCGGCGGTCCGACCGGGATCCACCTCCGCCCGCACCGCTTCGACCAGCGCCTTCGCCTCGCGCCTGATGCAGGCGGAGAAGAGTTCGTCCTTGGAATTCAAGTAGAGGTAGACCAACGGCTTGGACACCCCGGCCAGCTCGGCGATCTCGTCCATCGAGGCCGCCCGGAATCCGCGCTGCCCGAAGATCTGCACCGCGGCGTCCATCATCTGCTGCTCACGCACCGCGCGCGGCATCCGTTTGCTCTTCACAGCACCCACGTCGAATTCCTCCCGCGCCGCCCTACTCCTCGGTAAGCGTACGGCGCGGGCCGCCCCGCCGTCGTACGGAGCCGGTTTCGCGGGCCCGGACGGCCAAAAGCCGTCGCACCGCCCCCGCCGGGGCGGCCGGACGGTCGCGGCGGAACGGAAAGCGCCCCCGGTCCGGGACCGGGGGCGCTTCCGATGGATCGTGCGTGCGGCGTTACGCGGGAACCGCCACGCGCTCCGGCTCGGTGTCGCGCACCTCGGCGTCGTCGACCGGGGAGGCCGAGGCCGAGTTGTACGCGTCGTGGTCGAGGATCTTCTCGCGGGCCGCGACGATCACCGGGACCAGGGCCTGGCCCGCCACGTTGGTGGCGGTCCGCATCATGTCCAGGATCGGGTCGATGGCCATCAGCAGGCCGACACCCTCCAGCGGGAGCCCCAGCGTCGACAGGGTGAGGGTCAGCATGACCGTGGCGCCGGTGAGACCGGCGGTGGCCGCCGAGCCGATCACCGAGACGAACGCGATGAGGATGTAGTCACCGACACCCAGCTGCACGTCGAAGATCTGCGCGATGAAGATCGCGGCGAGCGCCGGGTAGATCGCGGCGCAGCCGTCCATCTTGGTCGTCGATCCGAACGGGACCGCGAAGGAGGCGTACTCCTTCGGGACGCCGAGGCGCTCGGTGACCTTCTGGGTGACCGGCATCGTGCCGACCGAGGAGCGGGAGACGAAGGCCAGCTGGATCGCGGGCCAGGCGCCCTTGAAGAACTGGAGCGGGCTGACCTTGGCGACGGTGGAGAGGAGCAGCGGGTAGACGCCGAACATCACCAGGGCGCAGCCGATGTAGACGTCGGCGGTGAAGGTCGCGTACTTGCCGATCAGGTCCCAGCCGTAGTCGGCGATGGCGTAGCCGATGAGGCCGACGGTGCCGATGGGGGCGAGGCGGATGACCCACCACAGGGCCTTCTGGAGGAGCTCCAGGACCGACTCGCTGAGGGTGAGGATCGGCTGGGCCTTCTCGCCGAGCTGGAGAGCGGCGACGCCGGCGACGGCGGCCATGAAGACGATCTGGAGGACGTTCAGCTCGGCGAACGGTGTGATCACGTTGTCCGGGATGATGCCCGTCAGGAAGTCGAGCCAGGAGCCGGAGTGCTCGGGGAGCTTGCCGTCCTTCGGCGTGAGGCCGGTGCCGGAGCCCGGGTTGGTGATCAGGCCGATCGCGAGGCCGATGGCGACCGAGATGAGCGAGGTGATCATGAACCAGAGCAGCGTGCGGGTGGCCAGCCTGGCGGCGTTGTTGACCTTGCGCAGGTTGGTGATCGACACCAGGATCGCGAAGAAGACGAGGGGCGCGACGGCCAGCTTCAGCAGCTGGACGAAGATGTGGCCGACCTTGTCGAGCGTGGTGTAGAGCCAGCTGATGTCCTGGCTGCGGGCGAGCCAGCCGAGCAGGACACCGAGGACGAGACCGGCGACGATCTGGGCCCAGAACGGGACCTTGGGTATGCGGAAACCGGAGCCGGAGGGCTCATCGGTGGTGGCGGACGCGGGGTTCGCGGACACGGACACACTCCAGATGTGACGCATCGGGACGCACGAGGGCGCAGTGCGGGGGACGGGGGGTGCGGCGCCCGTGTCGGGGTCTGTCCGGTGGATCAGGTTCGGACAGGGCGGCGCCGCTGCATGGTGCCGGTTCAGACGTTGCGGCAACAGACCGCGGACATACAGCGGCAGAGATCGACATGCAGGCGCTCCACGAGCGGGATGCTCGCGGTAGGACTGAGGCGCACGGCTGTCTTCATGTCGAACACGTTAACACTTGAACTTTGAGAACCTCAAAGGTCTTCTTTGGGCTACGGGAGGGGCCGGAGCACCCGCACACAGGCGTGTTCACGGCCAACGCCCGTCCCGGGAACGCGAAAACCCCAGTACAGGAGCGGTCGCTCCGGTGCTGGGGTTTCGAGAAGAATGAAGTGGGTGTGAGGAAGCTTACAAGTTCCTTACTCCGCCCTCACCGAACCACTACTGGGTGACGCTGTCCTCGCGCGTGCGGTTCGATTCGAGGCGGGCCTTGGCGCGGCCGACCGTGGACACGATCTGCTCGGACATCTCGTCACGCTGCTTGCGCAGAAGGACGTAGCTGAGCGGCGCGGAGAGCACCAGCGCGAGCAGGACGACCCAGACGGCGTTGGATCCCCCCGCCCCGGATGGGATGAGCCCGAAGTTGACGGCGATGGCGGCGACGACGAGGCAGCCGACGAAGATGCTCAGACGCATCGCGGTGTACCGGACGGTTGCGCTCGGCTTGGCAGCGGACACAGCTGGCCTTCTCTCTTCGTACGACAGGTCCTGCCCGACCAGTGAAGCATGACCCACAATCGATCAGTTCGGAGGGCTGCGCCAACGCGTGTGCCCGCACGCACGCGCACGCCGGGGCATTCGCCCACGCGTGCGTGCTCAGCGAAGCGGCAGCAGCATGATGACGTCGTCCCGGTCGTCCCCCTCGGCCACCCGGATCGCCCCCGGCACCCGTCCGACCTCCTTGTATCCGCAGGCCCCGTAGAAGCGGTCGGCGCCCGTGCCGCCCCGGCAGGTGAGCCGGATGGCCTCGATGCCGTCGACGGTGCGCGCGGCGTCGGCGGCCGCGGCCATCAGATCGCGTCCGTAGCCCCGGCCCTGGTGCCGGGGGTGGACCATCACGGTGTAGATCCAGAGCCAGTGCCTCATCAGCCGGTGCGTGTTGTGGGTGAGGAAGGCCGTGGCGGCGACGGCGCCCTCCTCGTCCCGGCCGACGAGCAGCCGGGTCCGGCCATCGGCCATCGCGGCCAGATGCTTGACCAGCTCGGACCGGACGTCCTCGGCCGTCACGGGCGGCACGAAGCCCACCGCGCCGCCCGCGTTGGACACATCGGCCCAGAGCGTGGCTATGCCGTCCCGGAGGGACAGGTCGAACGCGGGATCAAGCTCAAATGTAAGTGCCATAAACGCAGATTAACCCTTACGGACCATGAGGCTCAACCAGCGTCCGAAACGCGAGAAAGCTCCGGCCGGGGACGGCGGCCGGAGCTTTCGTACAGCGGTGCGCGCGCGACGGGGCGCGCGCCGGTTCAGACCCGCATCGGCTGCGGCGACTCGCGCCGGTCCGCGTCCGGGCCCGGGTACTCGCGGATGATCTCGTACCGGGTGTTGCGCTCCACGGGCCGGAAGCCGGCGTCGCGGATCAGGTCCAGCAGATCGTCACGGCCCAGCTTGTTCGGCGTGCCGTAGTTGTCCGCGTCGTGCGTGATCTTGTACTCGACGACCGAGCCGTCCATGTCGTCCGCGCCGTGCTGGAGCGCCAGCTGGGCGGTCTGCACACCGTGCATCACCCAGAAGACCTTGACGTGCGGGACGTTGTCGAACAGCAGCCGGGAGACCGCGAAGGTCTTCAGCGCCTCCGCGCCGGTCGCCATCGTGGTGCGCGCCTGGAGCTTGTTGCGGACCTTGCCGTCCTTCATGTCCACGAAGTCGTGCTGGTAGCGCAGCGGGATGAAGACCTGGAAACCGCCGGTCTCGTCCTGGAGCTCACGCAGCCGCAGCACGTGGTCGACGCGGTGACGGGGCTCCTCGATGTGCCCGTACAGCATCGTCGCCGGGGTCTTGAGACCCTTCTCGTGGGCGAGCCGGTGGATGCGCGACCAGTCCTCCCAGTGGGTGGCGTGGTCGACGATGTGCCGGCGGACCTCCCAGTCGAAGATCTCCGCACCGCCACCGGTCAGCGACTCCAGACCGGCCTCGATGAGCTCGTCGAGGATCTCGGAGGCGGAGAGGCCGGAGATGGTCTCGAAGTGGTGGATCTCGGTGGCGGTGAACGCCTTCAGGGAGACCTGCGGCAGCGCTTCCTTCAGCGCGCTCAGCGAACGCGGGTAGTAGCGCCACGGCAGGGTGGGGTGCAGCCCGTTGACGATGTGCAGCTCGGTGAGGCTCTCGCCCTCCATCGCCTTCGCGAGGCGGACGGCCTCCTCGATGCGCATCGTGTACGCGTCCTTCTCCCCCGGCTTGCGCTGGAAGGAGCAGTACGCGCACGAGGCGGTGCACACGTTGGTCATGTTGAGGTGACGGTTGACGTTGAAGTGGACGACGTCGCCGTTCTTCCGCGTACGCACCTCATGGGCCAGACCGCCGAGCCAGGCCAGGTCGTCGGACTCGTAGAGCGCGATCCCGTCCTCGCGGGACAGCCGCTCGCCGTCCCGGACCTTCTGCTCCAGCTCGCGCTTGAGTCCCGCGTCCACTAGGGCGCCTCCCATTTCCTCTTCGTAACAGACTCAGCTCACCGTACGCCTAGCCCTCCTCGGGAAGGTCTCCGACCCGGTTCTCCCACTTCGTGGAGAGCACGATCGTCGTACGCGTCCGCGAGACGCCCCTGGTACCGCTGAGCCTGCGGATGGTCTTCTCCAGCCCGTCCACGTCACCGACCCGGACCTTGAGCATGTAGGAGTCGTCGCCCGCGATGAACCAGGCGTCCTCGATCTCGGCGAGGTCCTTCAGCCGGCGCGCCACGTCCTCGTGGTCGGCCGCGTCGGAGAGCGAGATACCGATGAGCGCCGTGACCCCGAGGCCGAGGGAGGCCGCGTCGACGGTGGCGCGGTAACCGGTGATGACACCGGCGACTTCCAGCCGGTTGATGCGGTCGGTGACGCTGGGCCCGGAGAGCCCGACGAGCCGTCCCAGCTCGGCGTACGAGGCCCTGCCGTTCTCCCTGAGGGCCTGAATGAGCTGCCTGTCCACCGCGTCCATGTGACTGAAACCTTCCATTATTCAGCAGTATCGCGAGTCTATGTATAGAATCTAAGGCATGCAGGCGCCGGAGCCTGCAAATCTTCTCGAACTTCCAAAAAACGCTTTCGAATCTTCAGGAGTGGATACACCGTGTACACGATCGAGATGGCCTACGCCCGGATGCGCGAGCTGCAGGACCTGGCCAACCGCTCGCGTGCCCACCAGCCCGCCGCGGCCCACCGGGTCGACAAGACCCGCAACCCGCGCACCCCCAAGAAGCGCTGACCCCACACGGATCAGCCGCGGGAGCCGCCACCGAGCTCCCCCTCCCAGCGGCGGTACAGCAGGTGCGGCACCCCTGCCGCGTCCAGCACCCGCCCCGCGACGAAATCCACCAGATCCTGGATGTGCGTCGCCCCCGCGTAGAACGCCGGAGAGGCGGGCAGCACGACCGCGCCCGCCTCGTCCAGGGTCACCATGTGCCTCAGCGTCTGCCCGTTCAGCGGTGTCTCGCGCACCGCGACGACCAGCCTCCGCCGCTCCTTGAGCGTCACGCTCGCGGCCCGCTGGAGCAGATCCTTCGAGAGCCCGAGGGCCACCCCCGCCACGCACGCCGTCGACGCGGGCACGATCAGCATCCCCTTCGCCGGATACGACCCCGAGGACGGCCCGGCCGCCAGATCGCCGGCCGCCCAGTGCCGCACCCCGGACACGTCCACGTCGAAGGTGTGCGGCTTCCCGTCCGCCCCCCGCGCCAGCCAGCCCCGCAGGTCCTCCTGCCAGTGGGCGTCGCGGAACGCGATCCCCGTCTCGTCCAGCAGCGTCAGCCGCGAGGCGCGGCTCACCACCAGATCGACACTCTCCCCCGCGGCCAGCAGGCCGCGAAGCACGGCAGCGGCGAATGGGGTGCCCGAAGCGCCCGAAACCCCGACAATCCAAGGCTCTCGCCGCTGCTGACTCACTGAAGTACCGGAATCCACACCCCCGAGCCTATCCGCCGCCCCGGGACAGGGGCGTGTCAGGAGTTCGGTCCCGGTACGGGTGCTACACCGTCAGACCGCGCACCAGCAGGTCCAGCAGCGCACACGCGAACAGGGCGATCCCGATGAACCCGTTGACCTGGAAGAACGCCCGGTTCAGCCGCGACAGATCGTGCGGCCGCACCACCCGGTGCTCGTACACGAAGGCCACCGCGACGATCGCCATGCCGATCCAGTAGAAGAGCCCGGCGCCCGTGGCCAGCCCGAACCAGACCAGCAGGCCCGTCGTCACCACGTGGGAGACCCGCGCGCCCCACAGCGCCGCCGGAACGCCGAAGCGCGCCGGGACGGACAGCACCCCGTGGGCCCGGTCGGCCTGCACGTCCTGGCAGGCGAAGATCAGGTCGAAGCCGCCGATCCAGACGCCGACCGCGAGACCCAGGATCACCGCGTCCCACGACCAGCTGCCCGTCACGGCCAGCCAGGCGCCGACGGGCCCCATGGCCTGGGCGATGCCCAGGATCGCGTGCGGGTAGTTCGTGAACCGCTTGCCGTACGGGTAGACGACCATCGGTACGACCGCGAGCGGCGCCAGTGCCAGACAGAGCGGGTTCAGCAGCGCCGCCGCGCCGAGGAAGACCACGACGGCGACGAGCGCGCCCGTCCACGCCGACTTCACCGACACCGCGCCCGTCACCAGCTCACGGTTGGCGGTACGCGGATTGCGGGCGTCGATCTCCCGGTCGATGATCCGGTTCGCCGCCATCGCGAACGTGCGCAGCCCGACCATGGCCACGGTGACGAGCAGCAGCGTCGCCCAGTGGATCGACTCGTCGTCCAGGAACATCGCGGTCAGGGCGGCGATGTAGGCGAAGGGCAGCGCGAAGACCGAGTGCTCGATCATCACGAGCCGCAGGAACGCCCTGACCTTGCTGTTCGGCTGGGCGGGCCCCGATCCCAGGGTCGCTTCGGCGGCGCTCACAGTCCGTATTCCTTCCACCGGCGGTCGACCTTCGCCGCCGTGTCCGGGTCGGACTCGACCATCTCCGGCCAGCCCCCGTCCCGGGTGTAGCCCTCCTCGGGCCACTTCTTCGTCGCGTCGATGCCCGCCTTGCCGCCCCAGAACTGCTGGTAGGAGGCGTGGTCGAGATGGTCGACGGGCCCCTCGGCGACCGTGAGGTCACGCGCGTAGTCGGTGTTGCCGAGTGCCCGCCAGGACACCTCGTGCAGATCGTGGACGTCGCAGTCGGAGTCCACGACCACGATCAGCTTCGTCAGCGACATCATGTGCGCACCCCAGATGGCGCTCATCACCTTCTGGGCGTGCTTCGGGTACTTCTTGTCGATCGAGACGATCGCGCAGTTGTGGAAACCACCGGACTCGGGCAGGTGGTAGTCCACGATGTCCGGCACGATGATCTTGAGCAGCGGCAGGAAGAACCGCTCGGTGGCGCGCCCCAGCGGCCCGTCCTCGGTCGGCGGCCGGCCCACCACGATGGACTGGAGCAGCGGCCGCTTCCGCATGGTCACGCAGTCGATGGTCAGCGCGGGGAACGGCTCCTGCGGCGTGTAGAAGCCGGTGTGGTCGCCGAACGGCCCCTCGGGAAGCATCTCCCCGGGCTCCAGCCACCCCTCGATGACGACCTCGGCGTTGGCCGGGACCTGGAGCGGGACGGTCTTGCAGTCGACCATCTCGATGCGCTTGCCCTGGATGAACCCGGCGAAGAGGTACTCGTCGATGTCCCCGGGCAGCGGAGCGGTGGAGGCGTACGTGACCGCGGGCGGCGCGCCGAAGGCGATGGCGACGGGCAGCCGCTCACCGCGCTTGGCGGCCACCTGGTAGTGGTTGCGGCTGTCCTTGTGGATCTGCCAGTGCATGCCGATGGTGCGGCGGTCGTGGCGCTGGAGGCGGTAGAGCCCCAGGTTCCGGACGCCGGTCTCGGGGTGCTTGGTGTGGGTGAGCCCCAGGTTGAAGAAGGAGCCGCCGTCCTTGGGCCAGGTGAAGAGCGCGGGCAGCCGGTCCAGGTCCACGTCGTCGCCGGTGAGGACGACCTCCTGGACGGGCGCGTTCTCGCTCTTCACCTTCTTCGGCGGTACGTGCACCATCGTGCCGAGCTTGCCGAAGGCCTCCCGGACGCCGACGAAGCCGTGCGGCAGCTCGGGCTTGAGCAGCCCGCCGATCTTGTCGCTGATGTCGGCGTAGGACTTCAGCCCGAGCGCCTTGAGCAGGCGCTTGTCGGTCCCGAAGACGTTCATGGCCAGGGGCATCGAGGAGCCCTTGACGTTCTCGAAGAGCAGCGCGGGCCCGCCGGCCTTGTTCACCCGGTCGACGATCTCACCGACCTCCAGGTAGGGGTCGACCTCGGCCTTGATGCGCTTGAGCTCGCCCTCGCGCTCCAGAGCCCGGAGGAGGGATCGAAGATCGTCGTAAGCCATGCGGTCAAGTTTGGCATCCTCCCCGGCATCGGCCGACAGGGCTCCCCCACGTCAGCCACCGGCCGCCCCGGCCGCACCCCGGAAAACCGGCTGCCCGGCCGCCGCGAGCCGTGAGCCCGCTCCCGGCCGCGCTCCGCCGCGCGGCCGTCCCGCCCGGCTGCTCCCGCTCGCCGTAGGGCGCGGACGACACCCGCTACCCTGGGCCCGTCACCGGGGTGGGACATTGCCCCGCCAACTCTCTTCGGGGGGACCTTCCACCATGTTCCGGGCTCTGATCTATCTCCTGCCCCTGGCGCTGACGATCTACGCGTTCATCGACTGCCTGAACACCCCCGAGGACGAGGCCAAGCACCTGCCGAAGATCGCCTGGGTCTTCATCATCCTGCTGTTCTGGATCGTCGGCCCGATCGTGTGGCTGGCCGCGGGCAAGATGCGCGAGGTGCCCGCCGGGGGCCGTACGCCGTCCGAGTGGCACCGCAACCACCGTCAGCCGTGGGTGGCGCCGGACGACAACCCCGACTTCCTGAAGTCGCTCAAGGACGAGAACGAGAAGGACGAGGCCGTCCTCAAGGACTGGGAGGCGGACCTGCGCCGCCGCGAGGACGAGCTCAAGCGGCGGGAGAGCGGCCCGGAGGGGACTCCCCCGCCCGCTTCCTGACCGGTCCTTCCGTCCCGCTTCCCGGTCCGGGAACGGGAGCCGGCCCCGGGCCGGATCACGCGTACAACTGCTGCCCCAGCTTCCTGAGCAGGGGCAGCAGTGCTGTGCGCTCCTGCGGGGTGAGCGCTTCGAGGGCGCCGTGGACGGCGCGCATCTCGGCGCGGATGGTGTGGGCGAGCTCCGTGCCTTCGGGGGTGCGGCTCGCGACCTTGGAACGGCGGTCGCCGGGGGCGGGGGCGCGGCTGACCAGGCCGCGGGCCTCCATGCGGCCGACGAGGCCGGTGGCGTTGGACGCGTCGCACACCAGATGGGCGGCGAGCGCACTCATCGGCATGGGCTCGTTGAGCGCGATCAGCGCACGGGCCTGCGAGGTCGACAGACCATGACGGGCGGCGACGGCGGTGAGGTCGTCGTGGTGGCCGCGGACGACGAGGGCCAGCGGCTCCAGGAGGTCGTCAGGGGTCGGCGCGGGTTGATCGTCCGGAGCAGTGGCGGCGCGGGGCGTCGGTTCGGTGGTCATGGTCGGCCATTCTTCGATCGGCATCCGCCGGCATTTATTTGACATGCTCAATTTTTGGCAGTTACATGAACTGTATTGCTTGAGCATATCAAGTTTCGCGGCGGCGCCGCACGCACTCGCCCCCGCACCCCGCATCCCCCACACCGCACCTCACCGCTCGCCGCTCGCAGGGAGTACCCCCATGCCCTCCGTACTGTTCGTTCTCACCGGCGCCGACCACTGGACCCTCAACGACGGCACCACCCACCCCACCGGGTTCTGGGCCGAGGAGCTGGCCGCTCCGCACCGGGTCTTCAGCGAAGCCGGTTACGCCCTCACCCTCGCCACCCCCGGAGGCGTCACCCCCACCGTCGACGCGGGCAGCCTGACAGCCGCCGCCAACGGCGGACAGGAGCGGGCCGACGCCGTCGCCGCGTACCTCGACGCGATCGGGCCCGAACTCCGCTCCCCGGCCCGTCTTGAGGACATCCGCCCCGACCGCTACGACGCCGTCTTCTACCCCGGCGGCCACGGGCCCATGGAGGACCTGGCCGTCAGCGAGCCCTCCGGACGGCTGCTGACCACCGCGCTCGCATCCGGTACGCACCTCGGCGTGCTCTGCCACGCCCCGGCCGCCCTGCTCGCCGCCCGGCACGAGGACGGCTCCTGGCCCTTCGCCGGCTACCGCATGACCGGGTTCAGCAACGCTGAGGAGACCATCGGCGGCCTCGCCGGCAAGGCGCCCTGGCTGCTGGAGGACCGGCTCACCGGGCTCGGCGCCGACTACACGGCCGCCGCCCCCTTCACCCCGCACACCGTCACCGACCGCACGCTGCACACCGGCCAGAACCCGGCCTCCTCCGAGCAGCTCGCCCGCGAGATCGTCGCCGCACTGGCCCCCGCCGAGTCCCCGGCCGAGACCGTCGACCGCCTCCGCGCCACCTTCCGTACCGGCCGCACCAAGAGCCTCGACTGGCGCACGGGGCAGCTCCGGCAGCTGCGCGCGCTGCTCACCGAGCACGGTGACGACCTCGCCGACGCGCTCCACGCCGACCTCGGCAAGAGCCGCAAGGAGGCGTACCGCACCGAGATCGACTTCACGATCCGCGAGATCGACCACACGCTGGAGCACCTGGCCGACTGGCTGCGGCCCGAGCCCGCCCCCGTACCGGCCTCACTGGGCCGCGCGAAGGCCCGCACCGTGCAGGATCCGCTCGGTGTCGTGCTCGTCATCGCGCCCTGGAACTACCCGGCGCAGCTGCTGCTCGCCCCGGTCGTCGGCGCGCTGGCCGGAGGCAACGCGGTCGTCGTGAAGCCGAGCGAGATGGCGCCCGCGACCTCCGCAGCCGTCGCGCGGCTGCTGCCCCGGTACCTGGACACGGACGCGGTCGCCGTCGTGGAAGGTGCGGTCCCCGAGACCACCGCACTGCTCGCGGAGCGCTTCGACCACATCTTCTACACCGGCAACGGCACGGTGGGCCGGATCGTGATGGCCGCCGCCGCGAGGCACCTCACCCCCGTCACACTCGAACTCGGCGGCAAGTCACCGGTGTTCGTGGACCGGGACACCGATCTGAAGGCGGTGGCCGGCCGGCTGGCGGCGGGCAAGTTCCTGAACGCGGGCCAGACCTGCGTCGCCCCCGACTACGTACTGACCGACCCGGAGACCGGCGCCGCCCTCGCGGACGCCCTCGCGGCCGCGATCGAGGGGCTGTTCGGCGCGGACGCCTCGACGCACCCGGAGTACGGGCGGATCGTGAACCACCGCCACTTCGACCGGCTCACGGCCCTGCTGGACTCGGGCCGCACGGTGGCCGGCGGGACGTACGACCGGGACAGCAAGTACATCGCGCCGACCGTGCTGGCCGACGTGGCGCCGGACGCACCCGTGATGCGGGAGGAGATCTTCGGCCCGGTGCTCCCGATCGTCACGGTCGGCGGCCTGGACGAGGCGATCGCGTTCATCAACGACCGCGACAAGCCGCTGGCGCTGTACGCGTTCACCGATTCGGACGCCGTACGTGAGCGGCTGATCGGCGAGACCTCGTCGGGCGCGGTCGGCATCGGGCTGCCGCTGGCCCATCTCACCGTCTCCGACCTGCCGTTCGGCGGCGTCGGCGAGAGCGGGATGGGCAGTTACCACGGCCGGTACTCCCTGGAGACGTTCAGCCACCGCAAGGCCGTCCTCGACACCCCGATGCCCTCATGAGCACGCCCGGCCGGGACGCGTTGTGGCTCGCGACCGCCCTCGGCGAGGCGCGGGCCGGCCTCGCCGAGGGCGGTGTCCCGATCGGCGCCGCCCTGTACGGGGCGGACGGGACGCTGCTGGGACGGGGCCGCAACCGGCGGGTACAGGACGGCGATCCGTCCATGCACGCCGAGACGGCGGCCTTCCGGGCAGCCGGGCGGCAGCGCTCGTACCGGGGCACGACGATGGTGACGACACTGTCCCCGTGCTGGTACTGCTCGGGACTGGTACGGCAGTTCGGGATCTCGCGGGTGGTGATCGGCGAGGCCGAGACCTTCCGGGGCGGGCACGACTGGCTGGCCCGCCACGGGGTGGAGATCGTGCTGCTCGACGACGCCGCCTGCGTGGAGCTGATGCGCGGATTCACCGCCGAGCACCCGGAGCTGTGGAACGAGGACATCGGCGAGGACTGAGCCGGTCGTTACCCCCGCCAATCGTTCGAAAATCGTCACCCTCCTCCAACACCCAGTCGATATCCTGGTGTTGACGGAGTGGCAGATCGGAATGGGCGGCGGAGCTGGGGGTGCTGTGGAGAGAGATCTGTACGGGCGCGAGGCGGTTTTCGGTGACGACGGGCTTGCGGCGCGACTGACAGGTCTCACTCCACACGGTTCGCGGCGGGTCGTCTGCGAGCACGGCGACGATCCGCCCGTCGCCGTACTGACGGGCGGCCGGGGCATGGGCAAGACGGCCGTCCTCAAGCAACTGCGCAGCCTGTACCGGGAGATCACCCCGGTCGCCCTGGTCGACTGCGAGGCCGTGCTGCCGCCCTCGGACCCGGGACCCGGCTGGACACCCGTGACAGGGGTGCTGCCGGAGCTCGCCACCCAGCTCACGGCGCGGGTGCACGCCGCCCGCCCGGTGCAGTTCCCCCGCCTCAGCCTGGGCCTGGTGGCAGTGGCGTCGGTGTCCTGGCGGCGGGAGGACGAGTCGCGGGCCCAGCGTGACCTCCAGTCGCTCGGCCCGGTGCTGGCGACGCTCGACAGCCGGGGCGACGCCGCGACCGGCTGGGTCACCAAGGTCCTGACGAAGCTGGCCGCCGGGGCGTTCGACTCGATGGCCCCGATGGCGGGCACGGTGGCCGAGGCGACCGTGGAAACGGTGCTGGAGGAGACCTTCAGCCGGTTCCAGCGGCGGTCGGCCGACTGGTACGGCACCTATCCCCACGCGGGCGGCAACGGACGCATCGGGCTGCGGCAGCTCGCCGTCGACTTCGAGCGCGGCGGCGATCTCCGCCGCCGCGCCGAGGACCATCTGGTGCTGGCCCTGGTCGAGGACCTGGTGCGTGCGTACCGGGGGATGGCGCGCGGCGCCCGGCGGGGCCGTCCGGTCCTGCTCCTCGACAACGCGCACACCCGGCTGGGCCGCCGGCTGGTCGAACCGCTGCTGCGGCAGCGCACGGGCGGGGCCCGGGACCAGATCGCGGTGTTCGCCTCGTCCCGCGTCCATGACCACGTGGGGCTGAGCCACGCGGTGCGCCGGCGGCTGCCCGAGGTGGCGCACTCCTCGCACTGGACGCGGGGCACGGAGGTGACGTCCGGGATCCTCGCCGTCGGCCTCACCCCGCTGGACGCCGGCCATGTGCGCTCCGCACTCGACCGGCACGACCCGCACGGCCGCACCCCCGCGGGGCTGGCCCGAGGCGTGCACCGGCTGACGGGCGGACGCCCCCTCGGGGTGGCCCTGCTGGCGCAGGCGGCGGGCGAGTCACCGGATCCGGGCGCGCTGGTGCCGGGGGCGCTGCTGGAGCGCACGGTGGAACTGCGGGAGGACCGCCCGCCGGTCCGGGTGGCCGACGAGCTGCTGGAGCGGCTGATCCCCGGACAGCGCCCGGACGTGCTGAGCGTGCTGGCCGCCGCACACGGCGAGGACTCGGCACGGCTGCTGGCCACCACCCGGCTGCGCGGGGAGTCGCTGGACGGTGATGTGGCCCTGCGCGTGCGGGACACGCTGCGGTCGGAGGACTGGCCGGTGGGGCCCGAGCACTTCGTCGCCGATCCGCTGCTGCGGTCGCTGCTGCTGCACCGGCTTCGGTTCCAGGACGACGACCCCCCGTACTACGCGGTGTGGCGCGCGGTGCACGAGACGCTGCGCTCGGCGTACGCCACTGGGGGCGCCTGCCCGAGCGAGCCGCACCGTCTGCACCAGGAGCTGGTGCTGGGCGCGACGGAGGACTGCGTCACGCATCTGCGGGTGCGGTTCGCCGGGCCCGATGTGCGGAGCTGGCTCGACGCCCTGCGGTTCATCGCCTCGGCGCCCTGCCCACGCCCGCCGGGCAGCACCGGACCCGATCCCCGGCGGGCCGTCGCGCTGGGGCGGGCGCCCGCATCGGACGACGAACGGGACGCGCTCGCCGGGCTCGCCGAGCGGGACGCCGAACTCCAATTGCAGCTGAGGCGGTTGCTCCACGCCGTCTGGCTGCTCTCCGATCCGCTGGCGCTGCCCGACGAAGAGGTGATCGACAAGATGGCGCACGAGCTGCGGCAGTTGTCCGGCAGGCACGCCACGGGGCACGCGGTGCTCTGGGACGCGGCGACGCACTGGCCGCGCGACCTGCGTGCCTGGCGGGCCCTGTCCATGCCGCCGGGAGCACCCGCCCCGGCCCGGACCGGACCGGGCGGCCCGGGGGGCGGTGGTCCGGATGCGTAACCCGCTGCGGTACCGCCTGTGGTGGACCACCCGGCAGAAGATCGTCACCTCGGTCGTGGTGACCGCCCTGCTGGTCACGGCCGGCTGGTACGGCGCCGACCGCCTCACCGAACCCGAGGACCGCTCCTGCGCGCCAGGTGTGGAGCGGCCCCAGGGCAGCGACGAATGCGTCGGGGTGTCCGGCAGCGGCTACGACTTCGGACAGTCGCATCTGACATCGGCCGCCGCGGCGATCGGCCGGGAGAACGCCTCCCTGAAGCCGGGCCGGTACGCGACCGTGGCCCTGCTGCTCCCGCTGACCTCGACCGACGCGTCCATGCGGACGAAGGTGCTGCACGAGCTCCAGGGGGCGTTCGCCGCGCAGTACCGGGCCAACCACCACGCGAACGGGCAGGTCCCGCAGATCCGGGTGGTACTCGCGAACATCGGGAACAACAGCCTGCGGTGGCGCCCGGTCGTGGACCGGCTGCTGAGGATGACGGCCGCTCCCGACCGGCTGCGCGCGGTCTCCGGAGTCGCGATCAGCAGCACGCAGACCAAGGAGGCCGTGAAGGAGCTGACCCGGGCCGGGATACCGGTCGTGGGCACCACGATCACCGCCGACGACATCGCCAACGGCCCGGACGGCGACCCGTTCCCCGGCCTCGCCCGGGTGTCACCGACCAACCGGGACGAGGCCAGGGCACTGGCCTCGTTCGGTGAGGTGAAGGCCGACAAGGCACTGCTGGTGCAGGACACCCGCAGCGGCGACCACTACACGGACACCCTGAAGTCGGCGTTCCGGAACCTGCTGAAGGGGTCGAAGTACGAACCGCAGCTGTTCACCTCGCGGAAGGATCCGTACGACGAGGGGACCACCGCCAACACCTTCGAGCAGATCACCCATCTCATCTGCGACACCGACACGGACACGGTGTTCTTCGCCGGGCGCCACGTCCAGCTGCGCCAGTTCGTCAACGCGCTGGGCGCGCGCGGCTGTCAGAGCCGCCGCTTCACGGTGCTCACCGGCGACGAGGGCTCGTACCTGGGCGACGACAAGAAGCTCGACCGGAACGCGCTGCGGCGCAAGGTGACCGTCCGCTACGCCTCGCTGGCCCATCCGGACGCCTGGCCCGAGGTGGCGGCGGGCGGGAAGCAGCCGACCGGCGGCTCGGCGGAGGACTACCGGGCTTTCACCGCGCTGCTGGCGGAGGTGGGGAAGAAGCCGGTCGGTCCGATCGGGCCGACCGGGCACGACGACCTGACCGACGGGCAGCTGATCATCGCCCATGACGCGATGACGCTGGCGGTGGCGGGGATCCGGCGGGCGACCGGGGACGGGAAGGAACTGCCGGGCCTGGAGGACGTGGGCGGCCAGTGGCCCCGGGTGAAGGGTTCCCTGCGGCTGCGGGGGGCCAGCGGCTGGATCTGCCTGGACAACCACGGCAACCCGTACAACAAGGCCGTCCCGGTGGTGGAGCTGGCACCGGACCAGCCGCACCAGCGGTTCTCGGCACTGGCCTGGCCGGAGGGCGCGCCGCCGAAGGAGCAGTGCCTGCCCCCGTCCTCGGCGCCCTGACCCCGGGGGGACCGGGACGGCTGCCCGCACACGCCCGGCACTGAGAACGGCGATACGGAAAACGGCTGCCCGCCTCCGCCGGAGCGGGAGCGGGCAGCCGTGGTGTCCGTGCGGCTCAGACTCCGGCGTAGGAGTGCTTGCCGGTGACGAAGATGTTGACGCCGTAGTAGTTGAAGATCCAGCAGCCGAAGGCGATCAGCGCCAGGTAGGCGGCCTTGCGGCCCTTCCATCCGGCGGTCGCGCGGGCGTGCAGGTAGCAGGCGTACGCGACCCAGGTGATGAAGGACCAGACCTCCTTGGGATCCCAGCCCCAGTAGCGGCCCCAGGCGTCACCGGCCCAGATCGCGCCCGCGATGATCGTGAACGTCCACAGCGGGAAGACGGCGGCGTTGATCCGGTACGAGAACTTGTCGAGGCTGGAGGCGGACGGCATCCGGGAGAGCACGGAGTGGGCGAACGTACCCGGCGTGCCCCCGTTGGCGATCTTGCTCTCGTAGCTGTCGCGGAAGAGGTAGATCAGGGTGCCGATGCCGCCGATGAAGAACACCGCGCCGCAGATGATGGCGGTGGAGACGTGGATCCACAGCCAG
The DNA here is from genome assembly GCF_055568375.1 of Streptomyces sp. NPDC026062. NCBI lineage: Bacteria > Bacillati > Actinomycetota > Actinomycetes > Kitasatosporales > Streptomycetaceae > Streptomyces > Streptomyces sp. NPDC026062. Next base: position 53,421 of record NZ_JBVHOQ010000013.1, on the reverse strand, counting down.
TACGAGTGCAGCGCGGGCACCAGCTGGTCGCTGGAGGTGTAGAGCACCGTGGTCGCCAGGCCGAGGTCCAGCAGGACGGCCGTGACCAGGATCAGGCCCATCCAGCGGACGTTCTTCTTCAGGGCGAGCAGGGCCAGGTACGCGCCGACCGCCACCGTGGAGAAGGTGATGGAGAACTCGTACATGTTGCCCCAGGGGGCACGCTGCACGGACATGGCGCGGGCGACGACGCCGCCGGCCTGCACGAGGAACGCGAGCACGGTCATCGAGACCGCGATCCGCCCGTAGAGGTCGCCCTTGAAGGTGCCGCCGGCGGCACCGGGACCGTCCGACACATCGCGCGTACCGGCCGCGGAACGGGTGACGATCTTCGGCCGCTCCAGGACGGCGGTGGTACCGCCCTTCTGGGCGACCCGCACCTTCACCGTACCGGCGGCGGCCTGTTCGGCGGTCAGCTCGGCGGCGGTACGGCCGACCTTACTGCGGGACCCGAACACCCACTCCGCGATGTGCGCGAAGAAGGCCAGGGTGTAGACGGCCATCGACGAGTAGATCAGCACATTGCTGGTGTGTGCCAGATTCTCGTTGGTTGCGGCGGCGAGATTCACTTCTCAGCCCCTTCGGAAGGTTCTGCGGAGGACGCGGCGACAGGGGTGCCGGGGTCCGGATCGGGGTCGGGGTCTGGGCCGGGCGCGGTGGGCGCCACGGCGTTGAGCGTGACCGCGAGATCGGCCAGCTCCTCGGGAAGCTTCGCGGACTCGCTGCGGCCGAGTCCCGCCATCTCGACGACGGTGACACCGTCCGCGCCGCGTACGGCACGGATCCAGACCCGGCGCCGCTGGATGAACAGGGAGCCGGCGAGTCCGGCGATCGCACCGACGGCCCCGGTGAGCGCCCAGCCGCTGGCGGGCTGCTCCGAGATCTGGAAGCTGGCCCACTCCTGGAGTCCCTCGAAGGTGATCGAGCCGGCTCCGTCGGGCAGCTTCATCGTCTCGCCGACCAGCAGCCGCTGCTTGAGCTGCTTGCCCTTGGAGTCCTTGAACTCGGTCATCTTCGACTTGTCGAGCTGGTACACGTTCTGCGCCAGCCCGGAGTCGACGCCGAGCGAGCCGTGGTACCCGTTCAGCGCGAGGACCGGCATGTCGGCGGCCGGGAACTGCGAGAACATCGTGCCCTTGCCGTTTCCGGCGAAGGTCGGCACGAAGAACGCCTGGAAGCCCAGCTGGTCCTTCTTGCCGTTCTTGTCGCGGTAGCCGTCCATCACCTTGATCGCGCCGGACGAGGTGACGTTGTTGTCGCGGGGCAGCAGCGGCACGGCGGCCTTGTAGACCTCCTTGCCCCTGCCGTCCTTGACGGAGATGACGGGCGCGTAGCCGTGGGCGTTGAGGTAGACCTTCGTACCGTCGACGACAAGCGGCTCGTTGACCTTGATGACCTTCTTCTCCGGCTTGCCGTAGGCACCCTTGGAGTACGTCACGCGCGCCTCGTACGTCCGGGGCGTGCCGATCTGGGGGCCGCTGCGCTCGTACGTACCGATGAAGTCGTCGAGCGTGAAGCTGAAGGGGGCCAGCGAGTCCTCGTCGAAGAGCGAGCCGGACTTGAAGTTGTCGTACTGCGTGGTCGTGTTGGAGAAGCCGTCGCCCTCGACGACGAGCTTGGCGCCCTCGGACTTGTAGAGCTGTCCCCAGGCGAAGGCCACCAGCATCACGATGAGCGCGATGTGGAACATCAGGTTCCCGGCCTCGCGCAGATAGCCCTTCTCGGCCGCGACGGCGTCCCCCGCGACATGGGCCCGGTAGCGGCGCCTGCGCATCATCCGGAGCGCGGCCTCGTGGACCTCCCCGGGCTCGGCCTCGGTGCGCCAGGTGGTGTACGCGGGCAGCCGGGTCAGGCGCTTGGGGGCGCCCGGCGGGCGGCTGCGCAGCTGGCCGACGAACGTGCCGGTGCGCGGCACGATGCAGCCGATGAGGGAGACGAACAGCAGGATGTAGATCGCGGAGAACCACACCGAGCTGTAGACGTCGAAGAACTGGAGCTTCTCGTAGATCGGCGAGACGGTGGTGTGCAGCCCCTTGAAGGTCTGCACCTTCAGTTCGTCGACGCTGTTCTGCGGGATCAGCGAGCCGGGGATGGCGCCGAGCGACAGCAGGAAGAGCAGGATCAGCGCGACGCGCATGGAGGTCAGCTGGCGCCAGAACCAGCGCGCCCAGCCGATGACACCCATGGCGGGAAGGTTCGCCAGGGCCTCCTCGCGCGGGGCGGTGGAGAGCTGGGAGCCGGCGGCGCCGAGCTCCCGGGCGGTCTCCCGGTCCTGCTCGGCGCGCACCTCCCGCTCATCGGGGCGCTCGCGCTCCTGGGACGGGTTGGACGTGGTGTTGCTCATCGGTACTCAGATCCCCACCGTGAAGCCGGCGGACCAGCCCTGTAGTTCCTGCATCATGCTGCCCCACGCGCCGGTCAGCAGGAGCAGCCCGGTCACGATCATCATGCCGCCGCCGATGCGCATGACCCAGGCGTAGTGGCGCTTGACCCAGCCGAACGCGCCGAGTGCCTTGCGGAAGGCGACGGCGGCGAGCACGAACGGGATGCCCAGGCCGAGGCAGTAGGCGACGGTCAGTATCGCCCCGCGTCCCGCGGTGCCCTGGTCCATGGCCAGGATGCTCACCGAGCTGAGCGTGGGCCCGAGGCACGGGGTCCAGCCGATCCCGAAGAGCGCGCCGAGCAGCGGGGCACCCACCAGGCCGGTGACCGGCTTCCGGTGGATACGGAACTCGCGCTGGGTCATCCACGGCATCAGGCCCATGAAGAAGACCCCCATGAGGATCATCAGCACGCCGAGGACCTTGGTGAGCGGCCCGCTGTTCGCCTGGAGCGTGTCGCCGAAGAATCCGAAGAGCGCGCCCCCGGAGACGAAGACGGCGGTGAAGCCGGCCACGAAGAGGGAGGCGCCCGCGACCATCCGTCCGCGCCGGGCGTCGGCCAGGTCGGCGCCGCTGACCCCGGTGACGTAGCTGAGGTAGCCGGGCACGAGGGGCAGGACGCACGGCGAGAAGAAGGAGACGAGTCCGCCGAGCAGGGCGATGGGCAGGGCCACCAGCAGGGCCCCGCTCAGGACCGTCTCGTTCTGCGCGGCGGCGGCGAGGGTGATCACCTGATCACTTCTCCGCGATCAGCGGGTCGAGCATCTTGCGCAGGTTGGTGTCGTCGAGCGGGCCCACGAAGCGTGCGGCCAGCTTGCCCTCCCGGTCTATGACGACGGTCGACGGGATGGACTGCAGCTTGAACGTCCCCTTGGGGAAGCGCAGCAGGAGCTTGCCGGTCGGGTCGTAGAAGCTGGGGTAGGTGACGTTGAAGTCCTTCTCGAAGCTGAGGGCCTGGGCAGGCTCCGGATCGCGGGTGTTGACCCCGAGGAACTGGACGCCCTGGTCCTTCGTCTCCTCCGCCACCTTGGTGAAGTACTTCGCTTCCAGCCTGCACGGGGCGCACCACGAGCCCCAGGCGTTGAGGACGACGATCTTGCCCTTGTAGTCGGCGAGGTCCAGCTGCTTGCCGTCCAGTCCCTTGCCGTCGAGCTTCGGCGCGTCGGCGCGCTCACCCTTGGCTGCGGTGGAGATCCCGCCGGTGCCCGTGACGAAGTTCGTGTCGCCACCGCCACCGATCTTGTTGCCCGAACCGCACGCGCTCAGCGTCAGTGCGAGCACGACGGCCGCCGCGGGGGCGGCGAGCAGGGTGAAGCGGCGTCGGGGTGCGCGGCCATAGCTCATGTGAAAAGTTTCGCATGACGGATTCGGGGATCTTGGGCACCCCCCTCGCTGCCCGTAAAGCCCGTTGTCAGGCTTGTTTAAAGAACGCGTCCCAGCCGCCGCCGGGCGCCTGTCCGACCTCCAGCGAACGGAGCTTCGCCAGCACCGCCGGGTCCTGGACGTCGAGCCAGTCGACGAACTGCCGGAAGGAGACGAGGCGCACATCCGGCTTCCCCGCGATGTGCTTGAGCACGTCCTCGACGGCATCCATATAGATGCCGCCGTTCCACTCCTCGAAGTGGTTTCCGATGTAGAACGGCGCACGGTTCGTCTCGTACGCGCGCTGGAAACCGCTGATGTACGACTGCGTGGCCTGGTCGCGCCAGCCCGGATACCGGGACGGCATTCCCCTGGTCGAATTCTGCGACTGGTTGGCCAGGATGTTGTAGTCCATGGAGAGCACCTCGAAGGTGTGCCCGGGAAACGGGATGCCCTGGAGCGGCAGATCCCAGACATCCATGCGCTTGGTGGGCCAGACCTGGGTGCCGCCGGGCGAGCTGGCGTCGTAGCGCCAGCCCAGCTTCTTCGCGGTGGGCAGCAGATTGTCCTGTCCGAGCAGACAGGGAGTGCGGCCTCCGACGAGTTCCTTCCGGTAATCGAAAGGCAGCGGATCGAGGTCGGTCCAGCCGGTGTTGGTGCGCCATTCGGTGACGAAGGAAACCGACTGATCGATTTCGCTCTGCCACTGGGAGGCGGACCAGTTGCCCACGGATCCGGAACCGCCGCAGAAATGCCCGTTGAAGTGTGTGCCGATCTCGTGCCCGTCGAGCCAGGCCTGGCGCACGTTCTTCAGCGTCTCCTTGATGTGACCGTCGGTGAGATAGCCGATGTCGGAGGCGCCGATGGGGTTGTTGGGCGGCCGGTAGAGGGTTTTCTTCGATTCGGGCAGCAGATAGAGCCCGGAGAGGAAGAAGGTCATCGCCGCGTCGTGCTGCTTGGCGAGTTCCAGAAAGCGCGGGAACAGTCCGTTGCCGACCTCGCCGGCACCGTCCCAGGAAAAGATCACGAACTGCGGAGGCTTCTGGCCCGGTTCGAGCGGCACGGGCGCGGACGGCTGGTGCGGCTGCTTGCCGGTGTCGGCGGTGGAACCGTCCCCGATGGCGCGGACGTCCTTCTTGGCGGGGCCGTTGCCCTTGACCGCACCGTCGGCACCCTTGTCGCCCTTGGCTCCCCTGTCCGGCCCGGCCCCTCCCGTATCCGGCTTGCCGGAGGAACCGCATCCCGCCACCCCGACGGCGGCCGCCGCCCCAAGACCGGCTCCGAGCAAACCCCTTCGGCTGATGTCGCGCATACCGTTCCCATCTGCGGTCGTTTTGCCTCAAGTCCATACAAACTGACAAACGCTTAGATGGATGAAGCAACACGAGGGTTCCGCGAATTAGCACACAATTCTTTACGGAACCAGACCCAGACCATGACCGAACGCAAGACCGACTCCGAAACCCTCAAAAACCGCATGCCGAAACTCCGGACGGCGGAATTCCGCCCGGTCGGCTCACAAACGATCAGCGGACAGGCCGATAGCACTCGCATCAGGCCCGTCCCAGCGGCCACCCGAAGCCCATCCCGGCGGCCCCGTCCCGGACCGCGGCGGCCACCTCAGGCCCGCCCCGGCGACCCCGTCCCGGACCGCGGCGGGGGCCGCCCCAGGACGGTCCGGCGCTTGAGGACAGCACGGCCACCGGGTGCCACCCGGGCCCGCCCACGGGCCGGAGCGGACCGGGGCGGCCCCGGACCGGGAGACCCCGGCCAACGGCGCCGGCTACGCGCCGAACCCCTTCGACGCGCCCTTCACCGGCTTCGCCCCCGCCAGCAGATGCGCCGGCACCAGGTCCCGGGCCGGTTCCGAATACCCGACCGACACGATCTTGTCGCCCTGGTACGTGAAGCTGGTCAGCGACGCGAGCGTGCACTGCCGCTTGCGCGGGTCGTGCCACAGCCGCCGCCGCTCGACGAAGCTGCGGACGATCCAGATCGGCAGCTGGTGGCTGACGCACACCGCCTCGTGACCGCGGGCCGCGTCGCGCGCCGCGTCCAGGGCGCTCATCATCCGTACGACCTGCTCGACGTACGGCTCGCCCCACGACGGGCGGAACGGATTCGTCAGATGCTTCCAGTTGTCCGGCTTGCGCAGCGCCCCGTCGCCGACACCGAAGGTCTTGCCCTCGAAGACGTTGGCGGCCTCGATGAGCCGCTCGTCGGTGGCGAGGTCCAGGCCGTGCGTCTTGGCGATCGGCGTCGCCGTCTCCTGCGCCCGCTCCAGCGGGGAGGCGACGACATGTGTGATGTCGCGCTTGTCCAGGTGCTCGGCGACCCGGTCGGCCATCTGCCGGCCGAGCTCGGAGAGGTGGTAGCCGGGACGGCGCCCGTACAGCACGCCCTCCGGGTTGTGCACCTCTCCGTGGCGCATCAGGTGGACGACGGTGATGTCCTTGCGTCCGGTGCTGCTGCTGGTCTCGCTCATGCGGTGGCCTCCGATGCGGCGCGGGCTGCGGCGGGCAGCGCGGCGGCGATCCGCTCGACGGCCCGGGTGTCGTGGGCGGTCGAGACGAACCACGACTCGAACGCGGACGGCGGGAGATAGACACCCTGCGCCAGCATCGAGTGGAAGAACGCCGTGAAGCGGAAGGCTTCCTGCCGCTTGGCGTCGTCGTAGCTGCGGACCGGGCCGTCCGTGAAGAAGACGGAGAACATGTTGCTCGCCGCCTGCACGGTGTGCGCGACGCCTTCCTTGTCCAGGGCCCGGCTCACCAGTCCCCGGATCTCCGCGGAGACCGCGTCGACCTTCGCGTACGCGGCGTCGTCCAGCAGACGCAGCTGGGCGAGACCGGCGGCGGTGGCGACCGGGTTACCGGAGAGGGTGCCCGCCTGGTAGACGGGGCCGACGGGCGCCAGGTGCGCCATGACGTCGGCACGGCCGCCGAACGCCGCGGCCGGGAAGCCGCCGCCCATCACCTTGCCGAACGTCATCAGGTCGGGCCGCACCCCGTCGATGCCGAACCAGCCGGCCTTCGACGTACGGAATCCGGTCATGACCTCGTCGGAGATGTAGAGCGCGCCGTTGGCGGCACAGATCTCCTTGAGCCCCGCGTTGAAGCCGTCCAGCGGCGGCACGACGCCCATGTTGCCCGGCGAGGCCTCGGTGATCACACAGGCGATCTCGCCGGGCTGCGCGGCGAACGCGGCCCGTACGGCCTCCAGGTCGTTGTACGGCAGCACGATCGTGTCGCCGGCCTGGGCGCCGGTGACACCCGGCGTGTCCGGCAGCCCGAAGGTCGCCACCCCGGACCCGGCGGCGGCGAGCAGCGCGTCGACGTGACCGTGGTAGCAGCCGGCGAACTTCACGATCTTCGCCCGGCCGGTGAACCCTCGGGCGAGGCGGATCGCGGACATGGTCGCCTCGGTGCCGGACGACACGAGCCGCACCTGCTCCACGGGCTCGACCCGGGCCACGATCTCCTCGGCGAGCGCGACCTCGCCCTCGCCGGGCGTACCGAACGAGGTGCCGCGGGCGACGGCCTCCTGGACGGCGGCGATGACATCGGGGTGGGAATGGCCGAGAATCATCGGCCCCCACGAGCACACGAGGTCGACATACTCACGACCGTCGGCATCAGTGAGGTACGGACCCTTGCCGGACACCATGAAGCGGGGCGTACCGCCCACGGCCCGGAAGGCACGTACAGGAGAGTTCACGCCACCGGGCGTCACGAGGGACGCGCGGTCGAAAAGCGTCTGCGAAACTGGGGCGTCATTGGGAAAGCTCACACATGCCATGGTGTCAGAGCCGCGGACGGACTTGCGGACAGGTGTTTCACCGCACGCCCGCGGGGGAGGTCACTGACACGATGATCGGGTTGCGCGGCGGGGGCTGTGTCTCCTAGTTAGTAGTCGGGTGGATGAGATATGCATCGCGGTGGCGGAGTGGGCGAAGGGACCGACGACCTGGGGCCCGAGCCTGCCCGGCGAGGTCGGCACCGGCGCGAGGCTGAGCGGAAGCAGGGCACACAGGCCGCCGGCGGGCCGGCCGGGGCCGGAAGCAGGAGTGGCGGTCGGGTGGGGGTGACCTACAAGTATTTCGGGGCTCCCGACGGGGCCACGGCCGCACGCGTGCCCATTTCCATGCGCCCCGAGGAGCTCGGCGGCGACGAGCTGGGCATGGGCGGCATGTTCACCAAGATCAAGCCGGAGACGGTGGCCGCGATGGTCCTCACCGGCATACAGGGCATACCTCTGCACAAGGTCCCGCCGCTGGAGCTGGTCGTCCTGCACCCCGACTACGCGGTGGTCAAGCTCCCCATGACGGTCGTGGACCCGCTGCGCGACGTGGGCGAGGAGTCCGTGGGCGCCGCGGCCTTCATCTGGTCGACGGTCCCGGACCGGGGTGGCCCGCGTGACGCGTTCAACGTCTACCAACTGCTGCACGAATGGCAAGATTTCAGCCATCGTCTGCACGACGCGGGACACCAGGCGTACTGCCTGGTGTGGCCCTGAACCCTGAACCCTGAGTTCTGCCGGCCGAGTTCAGGGGCGTACGGCTCCGCCGGTCCAGGTAGAGGGGGTACAGCCTGCCGGTCCAGGTAGGGGCGTACGGCTCCGCCGCTCTCCGTGCCGGCGTTCCGGGTGGCGGCGGGGCAGCCGGCGGCACGCTGAATCCGCAGCACGCGCAACGAGACCGGCCGGACGGGGCAGCGGTCCGGAGGCGGCGCCGCCTGCGCCTGCGCCTGCGCCTGCGCCACCGGCTCGCTTCACTCGGCAGAGTGGTCTCGGCCGCCTGCGGGGAGGACTTCGGCCTCGTCCTGCTCCGGTCGCACGCCCGGCTGCCCAACGATGAGCGCATGTCATGGACCAGCCTGCGCTCGCTGGCCCGCCGCGTGGTTCCCACGCTGCTGGTCGCCCAAGCCGCCTTCCTCCCCCTGCAGACCACCTCCGCCGCCGCGTACACCGCACATCCGTGCCGGTCGTCCGCCGGCTGCGGCTCGGTCATCGTCGCCCCGGTCTCCCAGGCCGCCCCCGACCACGGTGACTGCACCAGCCCCGAACCGGTCGTGTGTCTGATCCGGAGCGAGACCCCGGAGGAACGCGAGATCGCCCGCGACCAGCGGATGCGCTACCACCAGCTCCTGGCCGACATGGAGCGCCAGGAGTGCGCCATGCGTGCCGAGGGGCGCTCGGAGGAGGACATCGCCCGCACCCTGGTCCAGATGCGCAACGACGCCAAGGACATCGTCCGCGCCGGCATGACTCCGGAACAGGTCGCGGAGCTGGAGGCGCGCAATCAGAAGAAGTACGGCAACCCGCTCGGCCCGACAGCGGATCAGCTCTACATGAAGTACGGCTCCTGGGAGAAGGTCGCCGAAGCCGCCACGCGTTCGAGCGCGGCCGTGGACCGCGAACTCGGTCTGGAATTCCGCCACTGCGCGTGTGACGTGCCCCTGGCGGCCTGACGCACGGACGGGCGCGCCGGATACTCCGACTTCGCTCCGTACGCCTCCGCTTCCCACGCCTCCGCGGCCCAGCGGCGTCAATCGTCGTTGGTTATAGAATTAGGCCGTGAGCAGCGAGGATGCCGCCCTGGAGGCGTTGGTCGTACTGGGGGATCCGGTGCGGCGCGGACTGTACCGGCACGTCACCGGGACACCGGGGGACGTGGGGCGGGACGCCGCGGCCGAGGCGGTCGGGGTCTCCCGCTCGCTGGCCGCCTTCCATCTGGACAAACTGGTCGAGGCCGGACTGCTCGACGTGCGCTTCCGACGGCTTTCGGGCCGCAGCGGTCCGGGCGCCGGGCGGCCGTCGAAGCTGTACCGGAGGGCCGAGGGCGAGCGCACGGTCTCGGTGCCGCCCCGGTCCTACGACACGGCGAGCCGGCTCCTGGCCGAGGTGGTGGAGCGGGCCGGGCTCGACGGTGAACTCCAGGCGGCGGCAAGGGCGGCCGGGGAGGCCGAGGGGGGCACTTCGGACAGTGCGAAGGATCCGGTCGAGGCCCTGCGGTCACGCGGTTACGAACCGTTCCGGGACGGCGGGAAGGTGCGGCTGAGCAACTGCCCGTTCCACGCGCTGGCCGATCAGTTCCCCGCCCTGGTCTGCGGGATGAACCTGGCCGGGATCGAGGGCCTGCTCGCCGGGCTGCCGGGCGGCAGGGACTGGCGCGCCGCGATGGATCCGCTGCCGCGCGGCTGCTGCGTATCTCTCGAAGCCACGCCCGATGCCACACCCGAACCCGAACCCGCACCTGAACCCGCACCTGAACCCGCATCCGGAGTGACCCCCCAGGCCGCACCCGAGGTCGCGCCCGAGGTCGCACCCGAAGTCTAAAAAAAGCATCCGTTGACTTTAGAAGGCTCACCCGGGCATGCTTGCCCCCGTGAGCCAATTCCACCTTGCCCAGGTCAACGTCGGGCGCATCCTCGCCCCGCTCGACAGCCCCCAGCTGGCCGACTTCGTGGCCCAGCTCCCGGAGATCAACGCGGTCGCCGATCAGGCTCCCGGCTTCGTCTGGCGCATGGTCGACGACAGCGGGTCCGACGCGACGGACCTGCGCCCCGAGAGCGACGACGACATGCTCCTGATCAACTGCTCGGTCTGGGAATCGGTCGAGGCGCTGCGGAACTTCACATACCGCAGCGATCACCTCAAGGTGCTGGCGCGCCGCCGGGAATGGTTCGAGCGGCTGGCCGACTTCCACCACGCACTGTGGTGGGTCCCGGCAGGTCACCGCCCGAGCATCGGCGAGGCGATGGACCGCATCGCACTGATCCGCGATGCCGGGGAGGGCCCCGGGGCGTTCACCTTCCGGTCCCCGCACCCCCCGCCGACCGAGCTCCCCGGCACATCCGGGAACGGCCGCGGCGAAGCCGGCTCGCCCGCTGAACACACTCCCGCCCAACACACGTCCCGCTGAACACACTCCCGCCGGAGACGCGGCCCCGCACACGCGACCCCCGCCGCCCACCCGCACGAAGGGCGTCCGTCAGCCAGTCGTATCAGGCCATTCATTGGCCGAAGAATGATCTTCAGCTGACCTGTCGAACCTGCCGATGCTGGAGGCATCGACTCTGAAGGGGGCCTGCCGTGGGCGACACGCTGCCGGCGCTTTCCATTCCCGTGCTGATCTTCGCCAGCGGCAGCTACGCGGTGTGTGCGAGCTGGTGGCGGCGGCGTCACCCGGCGCCGCCGTCCCCGTACACGCACCAGGCCGCCCGCCTCGCCGAACGCGCGATGCTCGTCGACGCCGAGCGGATCGTGGACAGCGCCTACGCGTCCCTCGGCACGCTCTACGACGGCCCCACGTCGGCGGACACGCACATTCCGGCCACCGGCATCACCCCCGGGGCGGCTGCCACTCGGGGTCACGACCGGTCAGCGCCAGCACCCGCGCAAAGGGGCTAGCACCGTCCGGTACGGGGAAGGGCTCGCCGAACATCTTCGCCTCGCGGGCCTTCGGGGCCATTCCCTCCATGGCGGGGACGATCTCGTCCACCACGGCCGCGTCCGGCACGAACTCCTGGCCGGTGGCGCGCGCCAGGTCCCAGGCGTGCACGGTCAGATCACCGAGCACCATGTGACCCACGGTCCGGGCGGGAAACCCCATGGAACCCGCGGTCCCCTCGTCGGCGCCCGGCACCGCCCACGCGGCCACCAGCGCGGCGGTCTGCTCACCGAAGCGGTTCCGCCAGTCCCCGGTGACCGCGTCCGGGGTCCGGCCGAACTCCGCGTCCTCCCGGGCCGCGAGCGCGGTGAAGTTGACGACCACCTGGACGAGGTGGCTGATCAGCGCACGGACGTCGTACTCCGCGCACGGTGTGGGGTCACCCAGCCGGCTGTCGTCGATCCCGCGCACCACGGGCAGGGCGCTGCCGGCTGCCGCATCCAGCAATTCACTGATCTTCTTCATGCCTCGACCATGCATCCGCCGACGGCCCGCGTATTGAAGAAACGCGACAGCCGGGACACGAAGTACGCCGCGTCATAGGATCGGCAGCCATGCCCGGCTCCCAAGGTCCCCGACGCGACACCCGGGGCATCGTCGACGCCCCCGAACTGTTCACGCACGTACGCTTCCGGCGCCGCGAGCCCGCCCCCGCGCTGCGCCCCTACCTTGAGCACTACTGGCTGATCGACTGGGACCTGCGCGAGCCGTACGCCTCCCAGCTGGTCCCGCACCCCAGCGTCAACCTGGTCTTCGAGCGGTACGCGGGCTGCGCCGACGAGGACGCCGGGTTCGCGGAGGTCTCGGGCATCGGGCTGGAGCTCTTCACGCAGAAGCTGGAGGGGCGGGGGCGGGTCTGCGGTGTGCAGTTCCGGCCGGGCGGCTTCCGGCCGTTCGCACCGGACCGGCCGGTGTCCGAGTGGACGGGGCGCCGGGTCCCCGCAGCCGAGGTGTTCGCGCCACCCGCCCCGCCGTCGGCCGTGCTGGACCCCGGGGACGAGGACGCGCGGGTCGAGGCGCTCGACGCGTACCTGCTGGCGCTCGGCCCGGAACCGGATCCGCAGGCCGAGAGCGCCATGGCCCTGGTCGACCTGGTGCGCACCGACCGCACGGTCCGCCGCGTGGACGAACTGGCCCGCGCCGAGGGGCTGTCGGTGCGGTCCCTGCAACGGCTGTTCGCCACCTATGTGGGCGTCGGCCCCAAGTGGGTCATCCTCCGCTACCGCATCCACGAGGCGCTGGAGCGCGCCGAGTCGGATCCGGCGGTGGACTGGGCGAGGCTCGCCGCGGAACTCGGGTACAGCGACCAGGCGCACCTGGTCAGGGACTTCACGGCGACGGTCGGCGTCCCGCCGACCATGCTCACCGCCCGCTGAACACGCCCGTACCGCAGAACGCGCTCACGCCCGCACTCGTGCTCGCACACGTCGATGTCAGTGGCCCGTCCTAGAGTTCTGACATGGAGCGGACCAAAGCATCCTCAGTGCGGATCGAGCCCTGGTCGGAGAACGACCTGGAGCTGCTCCGCCGCGCCAACGCACCGGAGCTGATGGATCACCTGGGCGGCCCGGAGTCGGAGGAACAGCTCATAGGACGTCATGGCCGCTATGTCGCGCTGAGCGCGGACCGTACGGGGCGGGGCAGGATGTTCCGCATCGCGCTGCCCGGCGAGGCCGAGGCCGTGGGCACCATCGGCTTCTGGGAGCGCACCTGGCAGGGCCAGGAGGTGTACGAGACAGGGTGGGCCGTTCTCGCGGAGTTCCAGGGCCGGGGCATCGCGTCGATCGCGACGGCGGCCGTGGCCGAGCGGGCACGCGCCGAGGACAAGCACCGCTACCTGCACGCCTACCCGTCCGTGGACAACGGTGCGTCGAACGGCGTGTGCCGCAGGACGGGATTCCTGCTGATGGGCGAGTGCGAGGTCGAGTACCCGCCGGGACACCCGCTGCTGACCCACGACTGGCGGCTGGACCTCCACCCGGACCGCTGACCGGGGAGAGCCGAAGCGCACGCGGGAGCAGAGGGCCTCCGCGCACACCGACGCCCTCCGCGCCCGACGCCCCGCGAGCGCCCGCCCGCTCACCTGCGCCCCCGCGCCCGAATCCCGTGGCCGGCTCCCCGCCCCAATGACATCCTGACCAGGTGAACGGACCCGAGATCCACCTCGAAGTCGCCCCCGGACTACGCCTCTTCGTCGCACACGAACGCCGCCGGGGCCGGACGACCGTGACCACCGACGGCTCGTCCACCCTCGGGCACGTCGTCGAATCACTGGGTGTTCCGCTCACCGAGGCCGGAGAGCTCCTCGTCGACGGACGGCCCGTGCCGGTCTCACACATCCCCGCCGCGGGCGAGACGGTCGAGGTGAAAGCCGTCCAACGGCCGCAGAGCGTGCCGGGCGCGCCCCTGCGCTTCCTGCTCGACGTCCACCTCGGCACGCTCGCGCGGCGACTGCGGCTGCTCGGGGTCGACGCGGCGTACGAGAGCGAGGACATCGGCGACCCCGCCCTGGCCACCCGCTCGGCGAGCGAGCGGCGGGTCCTGCTCTCCCGGGACCGGGGGCTGTTGCACCGGCGGGAAATCTGGGCGGGGGCGTACGTCTACAGCGACCGCCCGGACGCCCAGCTGCGTGACGTACTGGAACGCTTCGCGCCGGTCCTCGCCCCGTGGACGCGGTGCACGGCATGCAACGGGCCGCTCGCGGCAGCCGACAAGGAATCCGTCAGCACGCATCTGGAACACGGTACGCAGCGGTCGTACGACGTCTTCGCCCAGTGCACGGAGTGCGGCCGGGTGTACTGGCGCGGAGCCCACCACGCCCGTCTGGAGGCGATCGTCACCGAAGCGGTCCGCGATTTCGGCGACACCCTGACCGGACCGGGCACGCTCGACCGGCCCTGACCGCACGCGGGTCGGTACACCTGGGGCCGGAGCGCCGCCGTCACCGTCACCCTCACGCGGGACCAGCTGCTCGCGCAGCACGCTCCGCACGCGATCCGCGGCAGCCGGGTCGGTGGCACCGACCCGCATGTCCCGCCCCTGACAGCCACACGCCCCGACGGGGTGGCCGACCGGACGGCGGGGCCACCCCGTCCGCGTCGGCCGACCGGTCAGAAGACGTACTCGTCACCCGTCGCGAGCGCCAGCACCTCGTGCTCACTGTTCTTCGCGTTCCGGTCCGTCGCCCCGCCGTTCCACACGGTGTCGATCCGCACGACCACCTCCGTGGGCCGGTCCGCGAGCCGCAGCCCGAGGGCGAGCCGCCGTTGCTCGGAACCGTCCGCGTGCAGGGCACCCATCCGGCACAGCACGGTCGCCCGGTCGGCCCGCAGGCAGGCCTGCGGCAGCTCCTGGCGATCCGCCAGCGGTACGGAGACCCGCAGCCGCACGGTGACTCCGGCCAGGTCCACCGGCCCGCGGTTCTCGCTGCGCAGCACGACCCCCAGCCAGGCACCCGCCAACGAGACATGCCCGTGGTGCGACACATCCGCCTCCGGCGCGATGTTCCGCCCCACCGGAGTACCGACGGGCGCGCCGACGGCGTCGGCCGTCCCGCCCGCACCCAGCGCCACCGCCGACGCCATCGTCGCCGCGGCGGACACACCCAGCAGAGCCTTACGCATCACTACCATGCCCCGAAGATACAGATCATCCCGAATTATCCATATATACCGATTGGTTCGGCGCGTCCTCGGGTGCCCGCCCATGACACCCTTCCCCCATGTCTGTGGTCCGCTCCCTCGCGCTCTTCCTCGTCGCCGCCCTGTTCGAGATCGGTGGCGCCTGGCTCGTCTGGCAGGGGGTCCGCGAACACCGGGGCTGGGCCTGGATCGGCGGGGGCATCATCGCCCTGGCCACCTACGGATTCGCCGCCACCCTCCAGCCGGACGGCGAGTTCGGGCGGGTGCTCGCCGCGTACGGCGGGGTCTTCGTCGTGGGGTCGATCGCCTGGGGCATGGCCGCCGACGGCTACCGGCCCGACCGGTGGGACGTGACGGGTGCGCTGATCTGCCTCGCCGGTATGGCCGTGATCATGTACGCCCCCCGCAACCACTGACCGCGCCCTGCCTATCCTGACCCCGTACCGACCAGCAGTCCGAGGAGCCCGCCATGGCCGCATCCCCCATCGCCGTCATCACCGGAGCAAGCAGCGGCATCGGCGCCGCGACCGCCCGGCAGCTGGCGGCCGCCGGCTTCCGCGTGGTGCTGACCGCCCGCCGCAAGGACCGCATCGAGGCGCTCGCCGCCGAGATCACCGAGGCGGGCCACGAGGCCACGGCCTACGCCCTGGACGTCACCGACCGCACCGCGGTCGACGAGTTCGCCACCGCGTTCCGCACCCTCGCCGTCCTCGTCAACAACGCCGGCGGCGCGCTCGGGGCCGACCCCGTGGCCACCGGGGACCCGGCGGACTGGCGCCAGATGTACGAGACCAACGTCATCGGCACGCTCAACGTCACCCAGGCCCTGCTCCCCGCCCTCACCGCGAGCGGGAACGGCACGGTGGTCATCCTCTCCTCGACCGCCGGCCTCTCCACCTACGAGGGCGGCGGCGGCTACGTGGCCGCCAAGCACGGCGAGCACGTCCTCGCGGAGACCCTCCGCCTGGAGATCGTCGGCACCCCGGTCCGCGTCATCGAGGTCGCCCCCGGCATGGTGAAGACGGACGAGTTCGCCACCACCCGCTTCCGCGGCGACACCGAGAAGGCCGCCAAGGTCTACGCGGGCGTCGACGCCCCCCTCACCGCGGACGACGTGGCCGACACGATCACCTGGGCCATCACCCGCCCCAGCCACGTGAACATCGACCTCCTGGTGGTCCGCCCCCGTGCCCAGGCCTCCAACTCCAAGGTCCACCGCACGGCCTGAACGCACCTGCGCGCAGCCGACTGCGCGGGGTGAGGCTCCCCCTGTAAGCCTCACCCCGCCACCGGCACTCCGCGTTCAGCCCTTCACGCAGATGACCTGCTTCAGTTTCGCGACGACCTCGACCAGGTCGCGCTGCTGCCGCATGACCTGCTCGATGGGCTTGTACGCACCCGGAATCTCGTCCACGACTCCGGAGTCCTTGCGGCACTCCACGCCCCGCGTCTGATCCTCCAGGTCCTTCGTCGAGAAGCGCCGCTTGGCCGCGTTGCGGCTCATCTTCCGCCCCGCGCCGTGCGAGGCCGAGTTGAAGGACTTCTCGTTGCCGAGGCCCTTCACGATGTACGAGCCGGTGCCCATCGAGCCCGGGATGATACCGAAGTCACCCGAGCCGGCCCGGATGGCCCCCTTACGGGTGACCAGCAGATCCATGCCCTCGTACCGCTCTTCCGCCACATAGTTGTGATGACAGGAGATGACCGGTTCGAAGGTCACTTTGGCCTTCTTGAACTCCTTGCGGACCACATCCTGGAAGAGCGTCATCATGACCGCACGGTTGAGCTTCGCGTACTCCTGCGCCCAGAAGAGGTCGCTGCGGTAGGCCTGCATCGGCGGGGTGCCCGCGAGGAACACCGCCAGGTCGCGGTCGATCAGACCCTGGTTGTGCGGCAGCTGCTGCGCCTGGCCGATGTGGAAGTCGGCGAGTTCCTTGCCGATGTTCCGAGACCCGGAGTGCAGCATCAGCCAGACCGAACCTGCCTCATCGAGACAGAACTCGACGAAGTGATTCCCCCCGCCGAGCGTTCCCATCTGCTTCATGGCACGTTCCTGACGGAATTTGACCGCATCGGCCACCCCGTCGAACCGCGCCCAGAAGTCGTCCCAGCCCCTCGCCGCCAGACCGGGGAGCCGCCCCGGGTCCACCGGATCGTCGTGCATCCCGCGGCCCACCGGGATGGCCTGCTCGATCTTCGAGCGGAGCGGGGACAGGTCGCCGGGCAGGTCGTTGGCGGTCAGCGAGGTCTTCACCGCGGACATTCCGCAGCCGATGTCCACCCCCACCGCCGCCGGGCAGACCGCACCATGCATCGCGATCACCGAGCCGACCGTGGCGCCCTTGCCGAAGTGCACGTCCGGCATCACGGCGAGCCCCTTGATCCAGGGCAGGGTGGCGACGTTGCGCAGCTGCTGCATCGCGACGTCCTCGACCGAAGCCGGGTCGGCCCACATACGGATGGGCACGTTGGCACCCGGCACCTCTACATACGACATAGTTCCTCGATCCCCCCGAAAAGCCTGAAAACGCAAAACCGGTGCCAAGGTCGGCAAATGAGTCGGCCGACCGGCATTCACAGCGGCGCGTGCGATACACATTGTGTCCATCGGCCGCCAGCGAGCGGCAACCGTTTTTCGTGCGAAGGGAGCCCAGGACCGTGCGACGAATGGCGTACGTACCCGGCGCCGTGCTGATCGCGGCACTCGTCGCCGGCTGTAGTGCCGGCACCGAAGGCGACGTGTCCGCCTCCGACAGCAAGCCCGGCACCCTGACCACCTCCGCCGCGCCCCCGGGCAAGTACCTCACCCTCCCCGAGGCCTGCCGGGCCATCCCCCTCGCCACCCTCAAGGACCTGCTTCCCGGCGCCGCGCAACTGCCCGAGGCCCAGCAGGACAAGGTGTACGAGGGAACGCCCGCCGGAACCTTCGACACGGACCGCCGCGTCGGCTGCCGATGGACGTCCGACGCGCCCGACGCCTCCAGCAGCGTCGCCATCGACTTCGAGCGCGTCGTCTCGTACGACCCGTCCGTGAGCGACGAGGACCGCGCCCGCGAGGTGTACGCGAAGAAGGAGGAGGCCGCAGATCTCCCCTCCGCCTCCCTCCCGGCCGACGACGCGGACAAGGGAACGGCCTCGCCCGGCGGCTCCCCCACCGGGAGCGGGAAGGCCGGAGCCAAGGGCGAGGGCGGTACGGACGGGAAGAAGGGCGCGACGCCGGACTCCGGCACCTCCCCGGACAGCACCGCGACCGGCACCGCGGATGACGCCGGAGGCGACGCCTCGGACGGCGGCACATCCGGCAGCCCCGCCGAGAATCTTCAGCCCCGCGTCCTGGACACGCTCGGAGACAGCGCGTTCCTGGACGATGTGCTCACCCGGGCAGGTTCCACCGCGCAGCACCGCACGGTGAGCGTGGTATTCCGCACATCGAACGTCATCGTCACCATCGAGTACACCGCGCAGCCGGTCCTCTCCACCGAGGTCCCCGACAGCAAGGAACTGCAGGAGAAGGCCCAGGCACTGGGCGAGAAGCTGGTCGACACCTTCAGCGAATAGTCCCGCCCCCGGCCGTCCCGGACGGGGCGCCGGCCGCCCGGCGGGCCTGCCGGCCGAGGCGGCATCCGGCGCCTGTCCGTCGTACCGTGGCCCTCCTGCACTGCCCGACCGCCGCTCCACCCGAGTGAAGGAACCATGCACCGATCAGCCCCGCGACTCACCCGCATACTCGCCTGCGCCGCCGTCCCGGTGATGCTCGTCGTCGCCGGCTGCTCGTCGGACTCCGACGGCAAGAAGGACGACGCCTCCTCCGCGTCCGCCGCACCGGACGCGACGAAGACGGAACCGGCCGTCGCGCCGGCGAGGTTCGCCACGCTGCCCGACCCGTGCAAGTCGATCACCGCGAAGACGGTCAAGTCCCTGGTGCCCTCGGCCAAGACCAAGAGCGGTACCCGCGGCAAGTCCAGCGACTCGTCCGCCCGGGGCGGCTGCTCGTGGAACGGCCTCGACGACAACGGCATCAAGGGCTCCCAGTACCGCTGGCTCGACGTCGGCTTCACCCGCTACAGCTCGGACCAGGCCCTGGGCAGCGGTGCGGACCGCGCCGGTACGGACTACACGAAGCAGGTCGCCAAGGCCCAGGCGGCCGAAGGTGCGAAGAAGCTCGCCACCGCCCCCGTCGACTCCATCGGCGAGCAGGCCACCCGGATCACGTACGACCTCACCAAGACGGGCGAGGACTTCAAGTACGCGACCATCGTCGCCCGTACGGGGAACGTCGTCGTCACCCTCAACTACAACGGCGCCGGCTACGCGGGAGCCAAGACCCCGTCCGCAGCCGACATCCTGAAGGGCGCCGAGAAGGCCGCCAAGGAGGCGGTCGCCTCGGTCGCCACCGCCAACGGAGACACGCAGCCGAGCGGCTCGCCGAAGCCCTCCCAGTCCGCCAAGGCCAAGACCGGAGCCGAGACCACGGACAAGGCCGGTGCCAAGACCACGGCCAAAACCACGGACGAGAGCACGGCCAAGGCCACGGACGAGAGCACGGCCAAGGCCAAGTCCTCGGCCACGAAGACGGACTGACCGCCCCGCGCACTCACCCGGCGCACTCACCCGGCGCAAGGGAACGGCCAAGGGAAGGCGCAAGGAAACGGCACGCCGGAACGGACAGTCGTCGCACGGCCGCGAGGCATCCGGGAGCGGCGTTCGGCAGCGGTAGCCGACCGCCCCAACCCTCCCCCGAAGAAGCGGTCTTGCGAAGCCCGGCCCTCGCCCGAGGACCGGGCTTCGCCCCTCCCCGCGCAACGCACCGCGCAGGCATGTGCCAGGCTGTGCCCGCCGGAACTCGAAGTCGTCCCGCTGGAACGGACGTCGGAGACAGAGAATTGGGGAGGGGTCGCGGGTGGCCGCGATGCAGCTGACACGTACGCACCGGATACTCATCGGGCTCGTGGTCGCAGGTGCGGTGCTCATCGCGGCGATCGGTTTCGCGGGCTCGTACGCGGCCGTGCGCGAGCTCGCCCTGGAGAAGGGGTTCGGGAACTTCTCGCTGGTCTTCCCGATCGGCATCGACGCGGGCATCTGCGTCCTGCTCTCGCTGGACCTGCTGCTGACCTGGCTGCGCATCCCGTTCCCGCTGCTGCGCCAGACGGCCTGGCTGCTGACCGCCGCGACGATCGCGTTCAACGGCGCAGCCGCCTGGCCCGACCCGCTCGGCGTCGGCATGCACGCCGTCATCCCGATCCTGTTCGTCGTCGCCGTCGAGGCCGCCCGCCACGCGGTGGGCCGCATCGCCGACATCACGGCCGACAAGCACATGGAGGGCGTCCGCCTCACCCGCTGGCTTCTCTCCCCCGTCCCCACCTTCAAGCTGTGGCGACGGATGAAGCTGTGGGAGCTGCGCAGTTACGAGCAGGTCATCAAGCTCGAACAGGACCGGCTGATCTACCAGGCCCGCCTCCAGGCCCGCTTCGGCCGCAACTGGCGCCGCAAGGCCCCCGTCGAATCCCTCATGCCGCTCCGTCTCGCCAAGTACGGCGTCCCCCTCGCCGACACCGGCCCCGCCGGACTCGCCGCAGCGGGCATCGAACCCGCCCTGCTGCCCCCGGCCCCGGCCTCGGCTCAGGCCGCCGCTCCGGCTCCCGCCGCCGTGGAGACAGCCGCCCCGCAGCCCGAACTCGCCTACGCCCCCCAGCAGGAGCAGCACGCCAGGACGGTTGCCGGTGGCGAATGGGTGGAGGAGCAGCAGCAGCCCGTGGAGGGCCCCGGCTCGCACGAGAGCCCGTGGTTCGCGGCGCAGGTTCAGGAGGGGGCGTACGCGGGTTCTTACGACCCGGCGTACGTCGAGGGTGTTGAGCACGGTCCGGTGATGATCCCGTCGGGCCCCGGTGGCCGTACCCGTCCGCTGGGCAACGTCGGCACGATCGGCGCCGTGCCCGGCCCCCGCACCGAGCACTCACCGCTGACCCCCGAGGGCGACAACGCGCAGATCCAGGGCCAGGCCCAGGGACAGTTCCCGGTCCAGGGACAGGGCCAGCCACAGGCACAGCCACAGCCACAGCCACAGGCACAGGGACAGATCCAGTCCCAGGGGCAGGTCCCGGAACAGGCTCAGGTCCAGGGGCAGGTCCCGGAGCAGGTCCAGGTCCCCGTCCCGGTGCCGGTCCAGGAGCAGATCCCGGTCCAGGAGCAGGTACGGCAGCAGCCGACGCCCGTCGTGGACGCCGCCGACGAGTGGGCCGACGAGTGGGCGCAGGAGGACGCGGAGTTCAGCGAGACCGCCTACAAGGTCTTCGCGGACTTCGTGAAGCAGCACAGCACGTACCCCAGCATCGAGGCCCTCGACATACATCTGTCGGACGGCTACAACATGCAGCACCCGCGCAGCGTGGCGCTGCTCCGCCAGTTGATCCAGGGCTTCAAGAACCGCTACCACGCCGAGCTGGAGGCCGAGCACATCGCGTGAGCGGATGGGCCGCGGCACCACGCACCCGCCCATGACGAAGGGCCGTCACCCGCTGATCCGGGTGACGGCCCTTCGTCGTACGTCCATGGCCGCGTACGTGCCTGCGCACGCGGTCACGCACCGCAGCGCGGCTACGCGCCGAGCAGCCTCCGCACCCGGTCCGCCCCCACCGCGAGCAGCAGGGTGGGCAGGCGCGGGCCGGTGTCCCGGCTGACGAGCAGCCGGTACAGCAGCGCGAAGAAGGACCGCTGTGCCGCCTTCAGCTCCGGGGTCGGCTTGGCGTCGGGCTCCAGCCCCTCCATCACCTTCGGTACGCCGTAGACGAGCGTGGTCAGCCCGTCGAGCGACCAGTGCGAGTCCAGCCCCTCCAGGAGCAGCCGCAGCGACTCGCGCCCCTGCTCGTCCAGCGAACCGAGGATCTCCTGGTCCGCCTCTTCGCGGACGATGGTGCGGGCCTCGGCCGGGACCTGGGTGGTGATCCAGTTCTCGGCCCGGTCCAGCCTCGGCCTGACCTCGTCCAGCGAGGCCAGCGGCGTGGAGGGGTCCAGCTCGCCGAGGATGCGCAGCGTCTGGTCCTCGGCCCCGGCGGTGATGTCGGCGACCGAGGCGAGGGTCCGGTACGGCAGCGGTCGCGGCGTGCTCGGCAGCTCACCGGCGGCCGTGCCGATCGCCCGCGCGTACGCGGCGGCGTCCGCCGGCAGCACGGAGCCGTCGGCGACCTTGCGGCCCAGAGAGTCCCACTCGTCGTAGAGCCGCTGGATCTCCTGGTCGAAGGCGATCTTGAAGGACTGGTTGGGCCTGCGGCGCGCGTACAGCCAGCGCAGCAGCGGCGCCTCCATGATCTTCAGCGCGTCGGCCGGGGTCGGCACGCCACCCTTGGAGGAGGACATCTTCGCCATGCCGGAGATGCCGACGAAGGCGTACATCGGTCCGATCGGCTGCACCCCGTCGAAGACCTCGCGGACGATCTGGCCGCCGACGACGAACGACGAGCCGGGCGAGGAGTGGTCCACTCCGCTCGGCTCGAAGATCACGCCTTCGTACGCCCAGCGCATCGGCCAGTCGACCTTCCAGACGAGCTTGCCCCGGTTGAACTCCTTCAGCCGGACCGTCTCGGCGAAGCCGCAGGCCGTGCAGGTGTAGTTCAGCTCGGTGCTCTCGTCGTCGTACGACGTGACCGTGGTGAGGTCCTTCTCGCAGTTGCCGCAGTAGGGCTTGTACGGGAAGTAGCCGGCCGAGCCGCCGCTGCCGTCGTCCTCGGCGGCCGCGCCGGAACCCGCCTCGGCCTCCAGCTCGGCCTCGTCGGCCTTCTTCTGCTGCGGCTTCCTGCCGCCCTTGGCTCCGGCCGCCGCCGGGTCCTTCTTGGTGCGGTAGCGGTCCAGGACGGCGTCGATGTCCGCGCGGTGGCGCATCGCGTGCAGGATCTGCTCGCGGTACGTGCCCGCCAGGTACTGCTCGGTCTGGCTGATCCCGTCGTACTCGACACCCAGCTCGTCCAGGGCCGCGGTCATGGCGGCCTTGAAGTGCTCGGCCCAGTTCGGATACGCGGAACCGGCCGGGGCGGGCACCGAGGTCAGCGGCTTGCCGATGTGTTCGGCCCAGGAGGCGTCGATCCCCTCGACCCCGTTCGGCACCTTGCGGTAGCGGTCGTAGTCGTCCCACGAGATCAGGTGCCGGACGGTGTGCCCGCGGCGGCGGATCTCGTCGGCGACCAGGTGCGGGGTCATGACCTCGCGGAGGTTGCCGAGGTGGATCGGGCCCGACGGGGAGAGGCCGGACGCGACGACGACCGGTTTGCCAGGCGCACGACGCTCCGATTCGGCGATGACCTCGTCCGCGAAGCGGGAGACCCAGTCGGTCTCGGTGCTGCTCTGACTCTGAGCCACGGTCGGCACGTCCTTCTCTCTTGTAGGACTCATAGGGGCGTCGCCCATTCTCCCAGGTACCGCCCACAGTGCGAAAACGGCTTTACGGCGGCGCGCGCCCGGAGGCGTAAACCGCTTTACAGGCCGTGGGATACTTGGGTCCATCCCCTGTACCCCTACGGAAACGGCAGCCAGCCCATGGCCTCGGTCCCTTCCCTCGCTTCCACGCTCCAGCAGCAGCTGGCGGACGCCCTGACGGCAGCCCTGCCGGATGCCGGTACCGCGGACCCGCTGCTGCGCCGAAGCGACCGGGCCGACTTCCAGGCCAACGGCATCCTGGCGCTCGCCAAGAAGCTCAAGGGCAACCCGCGCGAGCTGGCCGCCCAGGTCACGGCCGCCCTCCCGGCGACGGAGCTGATCAAGGACATCGAGGTCTCCGGCCCCGGCTTCCTGAACATCACGCTCTCGGACAAGTCGATCATCGAGACCCTCGCCGCCCGTGCCTCGGACGACGAGGGCAGGCTCGGTGTGCCGGTGAACGCCGCCGCCGGGACGACCGTCATCGACTACGCCCAGCCGAACGTGGCCAAGGAGATGCACGTCGGTCATCTGCGGTCCGCCGTGATCGGTGACGCGATGGTGCGGATCCTGGAGTTCACCGGTGAGTCCGTCGTGCGGCGGCACCACATCGGCGACTGGGGCACCCAGTTCGGCATGCTCATCCAGTATCTGACCGAGCACCCGGACCAGCTGAACCACAAGAGTGACGACGGCCAGGCCGACGGCGAAGCCGCCATGTCGTCCCTGAACCGGCTCTACAAGGCGTCGCGCGCCCTCTTCGACTCCGACGAGGAGTTCAAGGCCCGTTCGCGGGACCGGGTCGTCGCGCTCCAGGCCGGTGACCCGGAAACGCTCGCCATGTGGCAGCGGTTCGTCGACGAGTCGAAGATCTACTTCTACTCGGTCTTCGACAAGCTCGACATGGAGATCAACGACCCCGACATCGTCGGCGAGTCCGGCTACAACGACATGCTGGAGGAGACCTGCCGGATCCTGGAGGAGACGGGTGTCGCCGTCCGCTCCGAGGGTGCGCTCTGTGTCTTCTTCGACGATGTGAAGGGCCCGGACGGCAACCCGGTCCCGCTGATCGTCAAGAAGACGAACGGCGGCTACGGCTACGCGGCGACCGACCTCTCCGCGATCCGCGACCGGGTGCAGAACCTCAAGGCCGACACCCTGCTGTACGTGGTGGACGCACGGCAGTCCCTGCACTTCAAGATGGTCTTCGAGACGGCCCGCCGGGCCGGCTGGCTGAACGAGGACGTCAAGGCGCACCAGCTCGCCTTCGGCACCGTGCTCGGCAAGGACGGCAAGCCGTTCAAGACCCGTGAGGGTGTCACGGTCCGGCTGGAGGACCTTCTCGACGAGGCGGTCGAGCGGGCGACGGCCGTGGTCCGGGAGAAGGCCGAGAAGATCGGTCTGTCCGAGGACGAGATCGTCGAGAACGGCCGGTACGTCGGTGTCGGCGCCGTGAAGTACGCGGACCTGTCGACCTCCGCCGTGCGGGACTACAAGTTCGACCTGGACCAGATGGTGTCGCTGCACGGCGACACGTCGGTGTACCTCCAGTACGCGTACGCCCGGATCCGCTCCATCCTGCGCAAGGCGGGCGACGCGAAGCCGGTGGCGCACCCGGAGCTGGAGCTGGCCCCGGCCGAGCGGGCGCTGGGTCTGCACCTGGACCAGTTCGGCGAGGTCCTCTCCGAGGTGGCGGCGGGGTACGAACCGCACAAGCTGGCCGCGTACCTCTACCAGCTCGCCTCGCACCTCACCACGTTCTACGACCAGTGCCAGGTCCTGAGCGACGACAACCCCGCCGAGGTCGTCGAGAACCGTCTCTTCCTCGTCGAGCTCACCGCCCGCACCCTGCACCGGGGCATGGCGCTGCTCGGCATCAGGACCCCCGAGCGGCTCTGAGCCGTTCCGCGCCGCCGCACCCCCCGCCGGTTCGGCCGGGGTGCGGCGGCGCGCATGAAGGCGCGGCCGTCCTCGAAGGACGGCCGCGCCTTCTGTCATGTGCGTCGGGCGTCAGCGGGGCGGTGCGCCGCGTCCACGACGGGCTTCGCCACCCCACCGCGAAGTCGGCCGCGACCGGCGGAAGTCGGGCTCCTCAGCGGCCAACGTGGTCCGAACGTCGACGCTTTGCCGCGTACCGGGCGGAAACCCCTCATTGGTATTGACCAATTTCCGAATGAAGGGCGATCATGACCGAAGTCACCACAGAACCTTCATAACTGCCCCGCGGGAGAACCACGCCTCATGCGTATACCCACCACCGCCGCGCTCGCAGCGCTCGGCGGCGCCCTGGTACTCGGGCTCACCGTCGCTCCGGCCGCCCAGGCCACCCCCGCTCAGGCGGACTGCACCACCGACGCCTTCGGAATCGTCGGCAAGTACGGCGAGTTCGTCCTCGGGGACGATGTCCACTCCCCCGACGCCGAGGGTGCCGTGGCCGTCGGTGGCAACGCCGACTTCCGGGGCGGGTTCAGCGTCGCCAACGAACTGTCGGCAGCCCAGGTCGACGCCCTGCCCGGCCGGGCTTCGCTCGTCGTCCGGGGCGACCTGGTCAACGGCGGTTCGGCCACCGTCGTAATGAAGGGCAACGCGGTCGTCGGCGGCAAGGTCTCGGGCCGGGCCGTCGATCTGCACAACGGCACCTTCAGCCAGAAGGCCGACCTCATCGACTTCGAGGCGGAGTTCGCCAAGCTCGGGTCCTACTCCACCGCGCTGGGCCAGGAGTCCACGACCTCGGGCGCCCAGGTGCGGCTCGACGGGAACCGGCTGACGCTGGAGGGCGGCGACAGCGGCCGCAACGTCTTCTCCGTACCCGCCGACCAGCTGGAGAAGGCCAAGGAGGTCTTCATCAAGGTCCCGGCCGGGGCGACGACGATCGTCAACGTCGCAGGCCAGGAGTACGACATGGCGACCGCGGGCACCACGGGCTTCTTCCTGTCGGCCGGCAAGGACTTCGTCCTGGACGACAAGCTCCAGAGCGCGTCGGACGGTGCCGTACGGGCCAAGCTGCTGTGGAACTTCCCCGAAGCCACCAAGGTCATCAAGAACAGCCAGGCCGCCTGGCCCGGCAGCGTGCTCGCCCCCAAGGCCCACCTGGAGCTGGGATCGGCCGCACCGGTCAACGGTTCGGTGTGGGTGGCCTCCCTGCACGGTTCGGGCGGGGCCGAGACGCACCACTTCCCCTTCACCGGCTGCCTCCCCGAGGTCCCCGGCGTGGAGAACCCGTCCCCCGGCACGACCCCGGGCAGCACCCCCGGGACAACGCCTCCGGCGACGGGCACCCCGTCGGCCCCGGTGAGCACGCCGTCCGGAAGCTCCACCCCGTCCAGCGGCCCGTCCGCCGGCCCGTCCGAGTCCGCGACGCCGACCACTCCGGCCCCGTCCGGCAGCTCCACCCCGGGCGCGCCCGGAAGTGACAGCGGCGACCTGGCCTCGACCGGCTCCAACGGCACGATCCCGATCGTCATCGGCGGCGCGGTGGTACTCGCCGCGGGCGCCGGCCTCGTCGTGGCGGCCCGCCGCCGCAAGCAGGCCTGACGCAGGAGGCGTTGAGGAGTGAGGGGTGAGGGGTGGTGCGGCGTTCCCGCACCACCCCTCACCGCCCTCCGGCCACCGTCACCGCTCCCCGCGGAACAGGCACCAGACGACCTTCCCGGGGCTGCGCTCCCCGACCCCCCACTCATCGGAGAGCGCTGCCACGATCAGCAGTCCCCGCCCCGACTCGCCCTCGCCGTCCGGCTCCCGAGCCACCGGCGCCCCGTCCCCACTGTCGTGCACCTCGACCCGCAACACCCGCTCCTCCTCCCCGAGCAGCAGCCGCAACCGGTACCCGCGCCCCGGCGGCACCCCGTGCACCAGGGCATTGGTGGCCAGCTCGCTCACGCAGAGCAGCACGTCGTCGACCCGCGCCGCGAGCCAACCCCCTTCCACGACGGCCTCCCGCACGAACTCCCGTGCGGCC
This sequence comes from Streptomyces sp. NPDC026062, assembly GCF_055568375.1. Lineage (NCBI taxonomy): Bacteria > Bacillati > Actinomycetota > Actinomycetes > Kitasatosporales > Streptomycetaceae > Streptomyces > Streptomyces sp. NPDC026062. The sequence continues at coordinate 26,184 of NZ_JBVHOQ010000013.1, read as the reverse complement.
CGCACGGATCTGCGTTCGCGCCGGTAGAACCGCTCGCGCAGGAGAGGGAGTTGCATCGTCTCGTTCATGGGACGAGAGTCACACTCCGTGACTACGCTGGGGCAGTGCGTCGACCCGTACAGCTTGGTTGTACGGGTCGACGAGGCGTGAAGTACGGACAAGGGTGGGGAGTGGGGACCGTATGCACCCCAGAAATCGGCAGCGCAGGAACGCGTCGGCCATGAAGCTCGTGGGCGCGCTGGTGGCCCGCTTCCGCACGGCGGCCGAGCTGACACAGCGCCAACTCGCGGACCTTTCCCGCGTACAGCCCGAAACCATCGCCTCCATCGAACAGGGCCGCCGCGCCCTGCTCCCCCCACTGGCCCGCGAACTGGACCGCATCCTGGATACGAAGGGGGCGCTGGCGACGGCGGTGGAGAACATGCCGGAGGTGGATCTGATCCCGGCGTGGGCGGAGCAGTACATGGACCTGGAGCGGACGGCGCTGGCGCTGTCCTGGTTCGAGAACCAGGTACTGCCGGGGCTGCTCCAGACGGAGAACTACGCACGGGCGGTCTTCCGCTGCAAGGTGCCCATCATGTGCGAGGACGAGATCGAGGCACAGGTCGCGGCACGTGTCGAACGGCAGCAGATCCTGAGCAGAAAGAACCCACCGACTACGAGCTTCGTCGTGTCCGAAGCCGTCCTCCTGGACCGTCTCGGCGGCGACGAGGTATATGCGGAGATGCTGCAACGCCTCCTGTCGGATGCCCAACGGCCGGGCATCACTCTCCAGATCATGCCGCTGGGGCGCCACACTCACGCGGCCTTGGATGGGCCGTTCATCCTGCTCGAAACACCGGACTACCAGCACCTCGCCTACACGGAGACGCAGCGCGGCAGCCAGCTCGTCGGAGACCCCGACGAGGTCAGCATCCTGGCGCAGAAATATGCGATGCTGCGGACCCAGCCCTCAACACCGAGGATACGAAGGGCTTGCTGGACCGGCTGCTAGGAGAGTTATGAGCACCACACGTCAGTGGTTCAAATCCAGCTACAGCAGCGAGGAGGGCGGGGCCTGCCTCGAAGTCGCCTACGACTGGCGCAAGTCCAGTTACAGCGGCAGCGAAGGTGGCGCGTGCGTCGAGGTGGCTGCTCACCCCACCACCATCCACGTCCGCGACTCCAAGAACCCCGAAGGTCCCGCGCTCGCGCTCGCCCCCGCCGCCTGGACCGCGTTCACGGGGTACGTGGGCGGCTGACGGCATGACTGTCAGTGGGGGCACTTAGAGTCACCACTATGGCGACGCTTCCGAATCCTCTCCGCTCCCCGGCCGACGCAGGTCTCCAACTCCCGCCCGGCACCTACGTGGACACCACGATCGACGAGACGTGGCACGAACCCCTTCTCTGGTACGCGGACGAGCCCGCGTCCCCCGGCACATGGGCCGCCCTGCGCGCGACGGGGCGGCCGGTCGGGCTGCTGCCCGTCCTGATCGACGGCGGGATGCGCACCCAGTGGCCCGAGGCCTGGGATCTCGGCCCGGCCCGGACGTCGTATCCGGGGGACCACGACGCCGAGGACGTGCTGAGCGAGGCGTGGGAGGCGTACGCCGCCGACGAGTTGGACCTCGACGACGAGGAAGCCGAGTGGCCGGGCCTGGCGCCCGTACCGGCCGCGGCCGGACCGGACACCCCCGACGCGCTGGCGGCGGAGATCGCGGACCAGCTGACGGCACCGGACGGCCCGATGGCCGGGGTACGGGCGGCGCTCGTGCCCGCACGCCGCAGCGCGGACATACCGGCGGCGATCGGCTGGTCGGGCCCGCTCAACCACGAGAACGACGTGGCCAGGCTCTGCGCGGTGCTGCGCTCCTGGGAGGACCGGTTCGGAGCCCGCATCGTGGTGCTTGGCTTCGACACGATGATCGTCTCGGTCAGCCGTCCCCCGACCACCATCGCCGAGTCCGAGGCCCTGGCCGCCGAGCACTTCGCGTTCTGCCCGGACAACATCCAGCAGTCCACGCTCAACACCTTGGAGGCGTATGCGGAGAAAGCTCTGCTGAACCAGGAGACGTGGGCGTTCTGGTGGGACTGAGCCCCCAGGAGCGGCTCAGGGGGTTTTGAGGAGGTCGCGGAGTCCGGCGACGAGTGTGGTGACGTCGCGTTCGGCGGGGGGTGCCACCGTGGTCTCCGTGTGGGTCTTGGGCTGGCGGCAGGGGCGGCAGAGGCCGTCGGGGAGTGCTGTGGCGGGGCCGGGGGCGCCGCAGTCGGTGCATTCCATCATCACGCGCGGGGTGGGGGTTCCGGCCGGGGGCGGGGTGGGTGTGGTGGGCAGGGCGGGCGGGAGTTTGTCGATGAGGCGTCGGCGGACGAAGCCGATGGGTGAGTCGACGTGGGCGGGCAGTCCGGCGGTGAGGGCGCTGGTGAGGTAGTCGGCGTTCACGCCGTGGGCGAACCAGCGCTCGGCGAGTTCCTGGAGGGCCGTGCAGTCGTCGGCGGAGAGCGTGAGCCGTGTGTCGAGGTGCCCGAGCCGGGCGAGCGCCAGGTAGGCGGGCGAGGAAGCCTCCGGCACCGGCACCGGTTCGGGTGCGGCACGCGGTACGGGAATGGGTACGGGGACTGCCACGGGGGCGGGCTCGGGCTGCGAGTGCGGGGCGGGCACAGGCACGGGCGCGGGCACAGGCACAGGCATGGGCGCGGGCACAGGAGCTGGTACCGACTGGGGTGTTCCCGGTGTGAGGTGGGCGGCCCACCACTCGCTGTCCCTGGCGGTGCGGGACCAGAAGGTGCGGAACACCCATCGCGTCTCGTCGCCGACACCGACCGCGCACCGCACGCGGCGCAGATGCCCGGCCACCGACAGGGCGGTCAGGGCGGAGGCGATGGCCTGCTGGCCGTAGAGCGGGATCTGTTTGGCGAGGCATTTCACGCTCATCGACGCGCCCTCGGGAAGGTGGTCGATGAACCCCGCGATGTACCGCTCGCGCACGGGCAGCAGAGCGAAGTCATCAGGATGAGGAGGGAGTTGGTCCGGGGTGGAGCGCTTGCCGTAGCCGGGCTGGGCCATCGGGTACGGGGCCGCCACTGCGGGCGCGGGCAGGGCGGGACTAAAATCCTGGGAAGCCACGGGATCGCCTTTTCGATCTTGGGGTCAGACCCCGGCTCGGTGCTTTCAACACCAGTCGGGGTCGCTTCGTTCTCGCACCGTAGACAGTCGCGACGCTCCGTCGCAAGCCGTCACCATTAGTCATACTTGCTCGCCGTTACAGGTCAGGGAGGTAGGGGAGGTTTCCCCAACCCCCCTGTATTCAGTGGCCGGTTAAAAGAAGGCGCTCGAATCTCGCGGCTCGCGTCTCGAAGCTCGTATCTCGGGTCTCAAGCTCCGGGCCGGACCCGCCCCACCGCCCCTCGAACGAGTGAACAGCCCCTCCCACACCTCGAAGCTCGCACCTCGCACCTCGCAGCTCGCGTCTCGAAACTCGAAGCCCGGGACCCAAGCCCCAAGCCCCAAGCCCCGAGACACAGGACCCAGACCGGGGACTGCGCCACCGTCGCACGGTCCGCCCATCCCCCCATGCAGGTCACACCGTGTGCACGCCACCTGAACGCGTGTGAATCTGAGGACGCGCGGGGCCCTCTCCCCAGCCCATGGAGGAACGCACCGACCCTTGCGGGCTGTGAAGGAATGTGACCGCTGACGCCCTGCTGACCTGCATGCGGACCGGCTGGGGCACCCGGTCGACGGCGCCGAGGTCGCCCTCGCACCGTCGACCGCGCCGGGACCGGCGGTGCCCCGCCGCCGCCGTCAGTTGCCCTGGCCCTCCAGCGAGTCCGAGATGTCCTCCCACTCGGCCGTGTCCGACCGGTACTCGTACACGGGCCGGTCCTTCATGCTGCTCGTACGGAACGGCTTGCCGCCGTCGTCGATGGTCAGCTTCCCGCGCCGGCCCTCACTGGACCAGTCCAGCTCCAGGAACCAGGTCACATCGTGGCCCTCGGTGTGCGCGTTGATGTGGAACACCTCCACGTCGGTGGAGCTCACCTGGTACGGGAAGTTCTTCGCCGGTACGACCCTGCCGGCGTCCTCACCGGCGACCGGGTGCGAGACGGGCTGGCTGTCGTCCAGGTCGATGTCGAACGTCTGCGGCACGATGCCGCCCCCGCAGCCCTCCCCCATCGTGTAGGCGGGCCAGTCGAGGGCGGGGGCCTGATTCACCACCCGCACATGCAGCGCGGTCAGCACGACCGCCTCCTGCGAAGCGCCCTGAAGGGTCAGTTCGAGCCGCATGTTCCCCGCGTCCACCCCGCCCAGCTGCGCCGACCAGTTCCGCCGGTCCTGGATCGGAGGCACCGGCGGCATGGTCCGGGGGTCGCCGTCGAGAAGGTAGTACTGCCCGCAGGGCGAATCCCAGTTGTACGAGCTGATGGCGGCGGTCACCGGCACACCCCGGGATCCGGTGCTCTTCCCGTCCTTCCGGCCCTCCGACCCCTGGGGGGCCGTGGACTTCGCGGCCGTGGCGGAGGGTGAGGCGGACCCGCCGGTCGCGGACGGCGAGGGCTTCGAAGGACTCGGGGACGGAGAGGTGGTGCTGCCGCTCGGACTGCTCGACGGCGTGGGCAAGACGCTGAGCGACGTTTCCTTCCCCTCGTCGTGGGTGCGGTCGCCGCCCGCGTAGTGACTGATCGCCAGCGCGGTGGGGACGGTGAGCGCCACGACCGCTACGGCGGCGAGCAGGACCCGGAGCCGCTTGCCGGAGAGCCGGCCCCGCGGTGGACGCCCGGTACCCGGTGGGCGCGCATCCGGCGTCACGTCCTCGGCCGCCGGCTCCGCGTCCCTCTCCGGTCCGGGCGCAGGCACCGGTTCCGGTTCCGAATCCAAATCTGGTTCCGGTTCCGGTTCCGAATCAGGTTCCGGTTCCGGTTGAGGTCGGTTCACCTGCTCCGGCGAGGACGCGGGGCCCGCCACGGGCGAGGCAGCGGACGCGAGCTCCGACGCGGCCCCCGCACCCGCTCCTGCCGCCGCCCCCGATCCTGCCGCCGGCTCCGCGGCCGGCCCGGCCGCGGCCTCCGTCTTCCGGGCTCCTCGCCGCTTGGCCTCGTCGGCCAGGATCCACTGCCGGTGCAACGCCACCAGCTCGTCCGCCCCCGCACGGCACACCCGCGCGAAGCGTTCGACCGGCGCGTAGTCGTGCGGGACGGCCTCCCCGTTGCAGTACCGGTGAATCGTGGAGGTGCTCATGTGCAGCTTCTGGGCGAGGCCTCCATAGCTCAGCCCGGAGCGCTGCTTCAGCCCCCTGAGCAACGCCGCGAAGTCCTGGATCTCCGTGCCCACCCTGACCGTTCCCCTCTCCTACCCTCCCGGAACGGCGTCCCAGGCAGGTGCTGTCATCGCAGGTCAGAGGCCATGTTTCCGTTCCAGCGTCCCGTACCGGCCGACAGCCGTTGCCCTCGGATCCGAGGGCCGGACACGATGGTGGAACACACCGCAGCGGCACCCCGGCCAGGGCGAGCAGCGCGACTCGTACACCCACCAACTTGCCCGTCCCCGGGAGCCGCCGTGCGTACTCGTCCTCGACTCAGCCTCACCGACGCGGTGGCCACAGGAGTACTGATCGCCTGCGTCACGACCGTCATCACACTCCTGTGGACCCTCTGACCACACGTCATTGTCCAGTACATCCGTCAGTCCCCGGTGCGCCAAAGCGGCGCCCCACACTCCGCAGCACTCAACGAACGGAATTGCCTCTCATGCGTACTGCCACCTTCCGCCGCGCCGCCCGCACCTCCGCTCTCGGAGCCGTCGCGCTGATCGCCTCGCTTTCCCTGACGGCCTGCCAGAGCGACGACCCGGCACCGTACGACGCCCTCGCCTCCGCTTCCCCCGACTCGTCCTCCAAGACCCCGGCGGGGAGCACCGGCGGCTCCGGCGACAAGGACGCGACGGAGCCGTCCGCCGACCAGGGCCAGGACTCCGCCGGTTCGAGCAACGGTTCCGGTTCGGACTCCGGATCGGATTCCGGTTCCGGTTCCGGTTCGGACTCCGGCGACAAGGCTGAGGACAAGCCGGCCGGCAGCGACAACGGGGTGGTCACGACGGCCTGCACCGGAGCGAACACCAAGCTGACGATGACCGCGGTGCAGCGGCCGCTCAACCACATGCTGCTCACGATGACCAACACCGGCTCGAAGGCCTGCAACGCCTACTTCTACCCCTACCTGCAGTTCGGCGAGGCCCAGTCCGTTCCGAAGACCTTCGACGACAGCAAGCCGCAGGCGGTGGCGACCATCAACCCGGGCGAGTCCGTCTACACCGGCGTCATGACCTCCTCGGCCGACGGCAGCGGCTCCGGCGGATACAAGACCCAGGACCTGAACGTCAGCTTCCAGAACCGCGACGGCAACTCCGACGGCACCGGCTCGGCGGTCAAGGTGCGGCTCGCCAAGAGCACGTTCGTGGACAGCAGCCTGACCGTCACCTACTGGCAGATGAGCATGGACGAAGCCCTCCAGTACTGAGCACCGCAAATCACCGACCACGACCACCACCGCACTTCACGGGGAGTACCACCATGCGCAGCAACCGCATCCGCACCACCGCCCTCGCCGCCACCGCCCTCCTGGCCGCCCTCTCGCTCACCGCGTGCGGCAGTGACGCCGGCAGCGACAGCACCAAGGCGGGTGCGGCCGCTCCGGCAGCACACACGGCAGCCGAACAGTCCCGGCCCCCCGCGCCGGCCGCGACGGAGAAGACCACCGGCACCCACACCGGCAGCACGCCCGAGCCGACCGCTCCCCCCGCCGGTTCCCCCGCCAGGACCGGCGGAGAGAACACCACCGGCTCCACACAGCGCACGGGCAACACGGGCAGTACGGACACCAGCACGGACACCGCCGCGAACCGCGACCGCACCCCCGTCACCTGCACCGGCGGCAACACCAGGACCACCGTCACGAAGGTGAGCCGCCCCATCAACCACTTGCTGCTGACGGTGACCAACACGGGCGACCGCCCCTGCTACGCGTACTACGCGCCCAAGCTCCGCTTCGACGACGCGCAGGCCGTCTTCCCGATCCTGGAGGACAGCCGGCCGCAGGCGGTCGTCACGCTGGAGCCGGGCCGGTCCGCGTACGCGGCCATCGGTCTGACCGGTGAGCCCGGCGCCGGACCGGAACCGCGCAAGGCCACGCACCTTCAGGTGAACTTCTCCGGCAGGAGCCCCGAAGGCTCCACCGGCACCCCGGCCGAACTGACGCTCCCCACCGCCACCTCCTGGGACGACAACGGCTTCGTCACCTACTGGCAGACCGACATGGCGGACGCGCTCACCTACTGAGCCACGGCCGGGAAGAACCCGCTGGCCGTACCCGCAGACCGGCCCGTAGCCTCGACGCCATGGCCATGTTCGTCCACCTGACGCCCGCAGCGAACGCGGCCCGTATCCGCAAGTCCGGGATACGGGCCGTCAGTCATGGCCACGACGGGGGCAAGGGCCTGTTCTGCTTCCCGGTCCTGCCCTCCCACACACTGACCCACCAGTGGCTGCGCGAGCTCTCCCGCCGCGGCGGCCCGCGCGGCCTCGTCGCCGTCCATCTGCGGCTGCCGGACACCGAACCCGTCACGGTCGGCCACTACGGCAACCGGCCGGGCCGCGCCCACACCGCCACCACGGCGGGCGAGGCAGTGCGCCGCGTGGCCGCCCTGGAGGACCCCCGCGGCTGGGAGGTCTTCCTCCCCAGAGCCGCCGCCCGGGCCGAGGTCCACCGCATACGCGCCGTCCGCCAGGTGAACGGCTGGCGCTACTTCCCGGACTCGCACACGCGGAAGCCGTGCACCTGTGACGGCTGCCGCGTACGCGGCGAGTACGGCTCACAGCGCCTGCGCCGCCGTCGACCGCACCCGTTCGACGGCCCGGCGCCCGCAACTCCCGTCCTGCTCGCCCGGATCGAGGCGGCGGGCGAACCGGGTGACCCCGCCCAGCTCCGCGACGCCCTGCACTGGCTCGGCTACCGACGCCGCGGCCCGATCGGCCAACTGGCCCACCTGGCCGACCATCCCGACCCGGGCGTCCGGGCCTCCCTGGTCGCGGCCGTGTCCCGCTGGTCCACACCCGGGGTCGAGGAACTGCTCCGGCGGATGGCCGACGACCCGCACGACGACGTGCGCGAGACCATCGAGTTCTCCGAACGGACAGCCGTTTAGCCGGACTCACCGGCGAACCGGCCACAGGCCCACAGGCCCACAGGCCCACAGGCCCACAGGCCCACCTGGAATCATGGCCGCCGAACGGCTCGGTCCGCCCCGCGCGGCTGAGTACGACGACTCATGCGGCGCGCGCCCGGACCGAGTTGACTCGTACGCATGCCCGAAGGAACCCAGACTCCCCGGCGCCCGCGCACCTGGATCGCCGCACTGATCTCGACGCTCGTCACGCTGCCGCTCGCGTTCTTCGCCCGGATCTTCGGCGCGTTCTCGCCCATGGCCTGCGACGCGTGCTCGGAGGCCCAGTCGGACCGCTTCGACTCAAGCTTCGACACCGCCTGGCCCGTGCTCACCTGGGGGCTCACCCTGGCCCTGGCCGTGCTGGTCACGAGCTGGGCGCTCAGCGGCAGGCGGCCGGCCACCGCCGTCCCGCTCGCCGTGCTCGCCCCGGCCACGGTGTTCATCTCCTCCGTGGCGTTCGCCGCGCTGATCGACTGGCCCTGAGCCCAGCCGTCCCCGGCACGGCACGCCGGCCGGGGGTACCGTGCCGCCGGCCCTCCCTCAGCGACGCCCCAGCTTCTGCGCGACCTCCGTCGCCCAGTACGTCAGGATCATCTGCGCACCCGCCCGCCGGATACCGGTCAGGCTCTCCAGGATCGCCGCGTCCCGGTCGATCCAGCCCTTCGCCGCGGCGGCCTCGATCATCGAGTACTCGCCACTGATCTGGTACGCGCACACGGGCACGTCCACCGAGTCCGCGACCTTCGCCAGGACGTCGAGGTACGGGCCGGCCGGCTTCACCATGACCATGTCCGCGCCCTCGGCCAGGTCGAGCGCCAGCTCGCGCATCGACTCGCGGACGTTGGCCGGGTCCTGCTGGTACGTCTTGCGGTCGCCCCTGAGCGAGGAGCCGACGGCCTCGCGGAACGGACCGTAGAACGCGGAGGAGTACTTCACCGTGTACGCGAGGATCGACACGTCCTCGTACCCGGTCTGGTCCAGCGCGTCGCGGATCACGCCGACCTGGCCGTCCATCATGCCGCTGGGGCCGACCACATGGGCGCCCGCGTCGGCCTGGACCTGGGCCATCTCCGCGTACCGCTCCAGCGTCGCGTCGTTGTCGACACGGCCGTCCTCGGTCAGCACGCCGCAGTGGCCGTGGTCGGTGGTCTCGTCCAGACAGAGGTCGGACATGACGACGAGATCGTCACCGACCTCCTCGCGCACCGCGCGCAGACCGAGCTGAAGAATGCCGTCCGGGTCGGTGCCCGCCGTGCCCCGGGCGTCCTTCTTCTCCTCCAGCGGCACACCGAACAGCATGATTCCGGAGACGCCCGCCGAGACCGCGTCCACGGCGGCCTTCCGCAGGGTGTCCAGGGTGTGCTGCCGCACGCCCGGCATGGCCGCGATGGGGACGGGGGCGCTGATGCCCTCGCGGACGAACGCGGGCAGGATCAGATTGGCCGGGTCGAGCCGGGTCTCGGCGACCATGCGCCGCATGACGGGGGTCGTCCGCAGCCGTCGGGGGCGAGAGCCGGGGAAGTTTCCGTACACAGTCATCCTTCGAGACTAGACCCGTACACATCACGCTCTTACCGACACCCGCGCCGGGAAAAGGGCACGGGAAGACAGCGGAAGGATCGCGGAAGGACTGCGGGAAGCCCGCGGGAAAGATCCCGGAACGACGGCGGGCCCGGCCGCTTCACGCAGAAGCAGCCGGGCCCCGCACGGGTCGCACCCGATCAGGTCGTCGTACGCCGCCGCCGCGCACCCGGACGACGCTCGCTCGGCCGCGTCACCGGGTCGCCGGCCTCCCTCGCCGCGTCCCGGCGCCGGGCGCCGAACTCGGCCAGGGCCTCGGCCAGCTTGTGCACCGAGGGCTCCGGGGAGAGCACGTCGACGCGCAGGCCGTGCTCCTCGGCGGTCTTCGCCGTGGCCGGGCCGATGCACGCGATGACCGTCACGTTGTGCGGCTTGCCCGCGATGCCGACCAGGTTGCGCACGGTCGAGGACGAGGTGAAGAGCACCGCGTCGAAACCGCCGCCCTTGATGGCCTCACGCGTGTCGGCGGGCGGCGGCGAGGCGCGGACCGTGCGGTACGCGGTGACGTCGTCGACCTCCCAGCCCAGCTCGATCAGCCCGGCCACCAGGGTCTCGGTGGCGATGTCCGCACGCGGCAGGAAGACACGGTCGATCGGGTCGAAGACCGGGTCGTACGGGGGCCAGTCCTCCAGCAGACCGGCGGCGGACTGCTCCCCGGAGGGCACCAGGTCCGGCTTCACACCGAAGTCGACCAGCGCCGCCGCGGTCTGCTCGCCGACGGCCGCGACCTTGATCCCGGCGAAGGCACGCGCGTCGAGCCCGTACTCCTCGAACTTCTCCCGGACCGCCTTCACCGCGTTCACGCTGGTGAAGGCGATCCACTCGTAGCGGCCCGTGACCAGGCCCTTGACCGCGCGCTCCATCTGCTGGGGCGTACGCGGCGGCTCGACGGCGATCGTCGGGACCTCGTGCGGCACCGCGCCGTAGGAACGCAGCTGGTCGGAGAGCGACGCCGCCTGCTCCTTCGTACGCGGCACGAGCACCTTCCAGCCGAACATCGGCTTGGACTCGAACCACGCGAGCTGGTCGCGCTGGGCGGCGGAGCTGCGCTCCCCGACCACGGCTATGACGGGCTGGTGCCCGTCCGGCGAGGGCAGGATCTTGCCCTGCTTGAAGACCTGGGCGATCGTGCCGAGCGTCGCCGTCCAGGTGCGCTGGCGCGTCGTCGTACCGGCGACCGTCACGGTCAGCGGGGTGTCGGGCTTGCGGCCCGCCGAGACCAGCTCACCGGCGGCCGCGGCCACCGCGTCGAGCTGCGTCGAGATCACACAGGTGGAGTCGCTCGCGCCGACCTCGCTCCAGCAGCGGTCCGACGCGGTACGGGCGTCGATGAAGCGGACGTCCGCGCCCTGCGCGTCGCGCAGCGGCACCCCCGCGTACGCGGGCACGCCCACCACGTTGGCCACACCCGGCACGACCTCGAAGGGAATGCCCGCGGCGGCGCAGGCCAGCATCTCGCCGCCCGCGTTGCCGTCCAGTCCGGGATCGCCGGAGACGGCACGCACGACCCGCCTGCCGCCCTTCGCGGCCTCCATGACAAGATTGACCGCGTCCCTGAGAACGGGCACCCCGGCGGCTGTTGACTGTGCGTCAACAACCGTCAGCTCAGGCGTGCTTACGCCTGCCCGCGCATGGCAGCGGACGACACCGAGAACGTCCGGCTCGGCGACAAGAACGTCCGCGCTCGCAAGCGCCTCGACAGCGCGCAGAGTCAGCAGTCCCGGGTCGCCGGGACCGGCGCCGAGGAAGGTGACGTGCCCTGCGGACAGGACGGGAAAATCGGATGCGGCGTGGCCGGTGGGGCTCAAAGTGCTCGCTCCCCCATAAGACCGGCCGCACCCTTGGCGAGCATCTCGGCCGCGAGTTCGCGACCGAGGGCCGCCGCGTCGTCGTGCGACGTGGGGACGGGACCGGTGGTGGACAGCTGGACCAGCGTGGAACCGTCGGTGGAACCGACGACACCGCGCAGGCGCAGTTCGTTGACAGCCTGGCCGTCGGCCAGGAGGTCGGCCAGCGCACCCACAGGTGCGGAGCAGCCGGCCTCCAGGGCGGCGAGCAGGGCACGCTCGGCGGTCACGGCGGCCCGGGTGTACGGGTCGTCGAGCTCGGCGAGTGCGGCGGCGAGGTCGGTGCTGCCGGCAGCACACTCGATCGCCAGTGCTCCCTGGCCGGGAGCGGGCAGAACGGTGTCGACCGACAGGAAATCGGTCACCTCACCGCTCCGTCCGAGGCGGCTGAGCCCGGCCGCGGCGAGTACCACCGCGTCGAGTTCCCCGCTTCGTACAAATCCGATACGCGTATCGACGTTGCCCCGGATCGGCACGGTCTCGATGTCGAGGCCGTGACCGCGGGCGTACGCGTTGAGCTGCGCCATGCGGCGCGGCGAGCCGGTGCCGACGCGGGCACCGGACGGCAGCTGCCCGAAGGTCAGCCCGTCGCGCGCCACCAGCACGTCACGCGGGTCCTCCCGCACCGGCACGGCGGCCAGCACGAGGCCGTCGGGCTGCGCGGTCGGCAGGTCCTTGAGCGAGTGGACGGCGAAGTCCACGTCGCCGCTCAGCAGCGCGTCGCGCAGGGCCGCGACGAAGACACCGGTGCCGCCGATCTGCGCGAGGTGCTCACGGGAGGTGTCCCCGTACGTGGTGATCTCGACGAGTTCGACGGCGCGCCCGGTCACCTCGCTGACCGCGTCGGCCACCAGGCCGGACTGCGCCATGGCGAGCTTGCTGCGCCGGGTCCCCAGCCTCAGCGGCTGGGTGGACCCCGCGCCCAGGGGTGAGTTGTCGGTCATGACCGCCCTCTATTCGGGTCGTTCAGGTCTGCCCGGGAGACGGCGGCCACCGTCTGCGGGTCGAGGTCGAAGAGTTCCCGCAGCGCATCGGCGTACCCGGCGCCGCCGGGCTCGCTGGCGAGCTGCTTGACCCGCACGGTGGGCGCGTGCAGGAGCTTGTCGACGACGCGGCGCACGGTCTGCGAGATCTCGGCGCGCTGCTTCTCGTCCAGGTCGGGAAGGCGTCCGTCCAGCCGTGCGATCTCGCCCGCGACCACTCCGGCTGCCATCGTGCGCAGGGCGACGACGGTGGGGGTGATGTGGGCGGCGCGCTGGGCGGCGCCGAAGGCGGCGACCTCGTCGGCGACGATGGTGCGCACCTGGTCCACATCGGCGGCCATCGGGGCGTCCGCGGACGCCTCCGCGAGCGACTCGATGTCGACGAGGCGCACACCGTCGAGGCGGGCGGCGCCGCCGTCGATGTCGCGCGGCATGGCGAGGTCCAGCAGAGCGAGGCGGACGGGGCCGGTGGACTGGGCCGGGATCCGGCGCACGGCTCGGGCCTGCGCGGTCGCGGTGGCGGAACCGTTCTCCACCCAGGCGGCGTGCTGCTGGTCGGGCTCGGCGGCCGGCGCGGGTACGGGCGCGGCGGGCGCCTCGGACGCGGAGTCGAAGTCCAGCCCGAGCGCTGCGGCGACGGCCTCGGCACTCAGCACGAGCCCGGTGGCGCCGGTGCAGGAGACGACGACGTCGGCACGTGTCAGTTCGTCGGAGACCGCGTCCATCTCCACGGCATGGGCGGCCACTCCCGTACCGCCGTCCTGGCCCAGGATCTCGACCAGCCGGTCGGCGCGGGCCCGGGTGCGGTTGGCGACGACGATCTCGGCGACGCCGGTACGGGCCAGGGTCGCGGCAGCCAGCGAGGACATCGAGCCCGCGCCGATCACCAGGGCGCGCTTGCCCTTCGCCCAGGCCGCGGGGTCGCGCCCGTCGGCGAGCTGCTCCAGACCGAAGGTGACGAGCGACTGCCCGGCCCGGTCGATCCCGGTCTCGCTGTGGGCGCGCTTGCCGACCCGCAGAGCCTGCTGGAAGAGGTCGTTCAGCAGCCGGCCGGCGGTGTGGAGCTCCTGCCCCAGCGCCAGCGCGTCCTTGATCTGGCCGAGGATCTGGCCCTCGCCCACGACCATCGAGTCCAGTCCGCAGGCCACCGAGAAGAGGTGGTGGACGGCCCGGTCCTCGTAGTGCACATAGAGGTACGGGGTGAGCTCGTCCAGCCCGACGCCGCTGTGCTGGGCGAGCAGGGTGGACAGCTCGGCGACGCCCGCGTGGAACTTGTCCACGTCGGCGTACAGCTCGATGCGGTTGCAGGTGGCGAGGACGGCGGCCTCGGCCGCGGGCTCCGCGGCAAGGGTGTCCTGGAGCAGCTTGGTCTGGCTGTCGGCGGACAGCGAGGCCCGCTCCAGCACGGCGACGGGTGCGCTGCGGTGGCTCAGGCCCACGACAAGGAGACTCATGCCGGCATCACCGCAGGCATGTCCCCGTCAGGGCCCTTCCGTCCGCCGGTGGCGCGCACGGGCGGCGCGGCCGGGTCGGGGACGCTGTCGGCGGCCTCCTCGCCGGCCTTGCGCTGCTCGTGGAAGGCGAGGATCTGCAGCTCGATGGAGAGGTCCACCTTGCGCACGTCGACGCCGTCGGGGACCGAGAGCACGGTCGGGGCGAAGTTCAGGATGGAGGTGACGCCGGCGGCGACGAGCCGGTCGCAGACCTGCTGGGCGGCGCCGGGCGGTGTGGTGATCACACCGATCGACACCCCGTTCTCGCTGATGATGCGGTCCAGGTCGTCGGCGTGCTGGACCGGGATCCCGGCGACGGGCGTTCCGGCCATCGCCGGGTCGGCGTCGATCAGCGCGGCGACACGGAAGCCGCGGGAGGCGAAACCGCCGTAGTTGGCGAGCGCCGCCCCGAGGTTTCCGATGCCGACGATGGCGACCGGCCAGTCCTGGGTGAGGCCGAGTTCGCGCGAGATCTGGTAGACGAGATACTCGACGTCGTAGCCGACGCCGCGCGTCCCGTACGAGCCGAGATAGCTGAAGTCCTTGCGCAGCTTCGCGGAGTTGACCCCCGCCGCCGCGGCGAGCTCCTCGGAGGAGACCGTGGGCACCGAGCGCTCGGAGAGCGCGGTCAGTGCGCGGAGATACAGCGGAAGTCGGGCGACGGTGGCCTCGGGAATTCCTCGGCTACGGGTCGCCGGTCGGTGATTTCGGCCAGTTGCCACGGTGCTCCTGCGGGATGAGCGGGGCTGCAGGCGGCCGTATGTCCCAAGACCGCCCCGTCGAATGCAGGCTATGTCTTTGTGAACGCGTGCACAAAGATGGTGTCCGTTTTGTCCGGTCAAAGTGACCGGGGTCACGCATACACGTCGCGCGATCCAGGAACCGAGGACCGCATCAGCCCGTTGCGGGCCCGAAGGGGGCAAAGCGGAACACACTCCTCACAGCCACGCCCCCGAGACCACTCAAAACGCCCACGATGGTAACCGGGTTTCACTCAGGAAAGCAGCGCGCTGCGCAGTCTTGCCGCGTCCACCCGCCAGAACGTGTGCTGTTCGTTATCAACGAGGACCACGGGGATCTGCTCCCAGTACTCCTTGTACAGCTCCTCGTCCCGGGTGATGTCCTTCTCCTCCCAGGACGCGCCGGTCTCCTCACAGACCGCCCGCACCACCGCCCTGGCGTCGTCACAGAGGTGACACCCCGGCTTCCCGACCAGGGTGACCACGCGGTCGGCGGGCTTCTTCTTCGTACGACGCAGCAGGGCACTCATGCCTTTCATTCTGCGCCGCCCCCGGGCCGCGCCCGGTCCACCCCCGGCCCGCCCCGGCGGCGGACCGCCCCCGATCCGGACCCGAAGCCGCATCCGACACCCTCGGAACACCCCTGGACCTGCCGCACACCGGCCCCGGAAGGACCTTGGACCGGTACGCCCCGAATCGCCCGTTCAACGCACCGGCCTCCGAGAGTTCACGCCACCGCATCCCGGCAGGTCGGGATGGAGCGGGGCGACTGGCTATGCTCACGGCATGGCCGCTCTTGGATGGCTCACACCGCGTAGGCGTTCCGCGACAGCACGCAGCGTGCTGGCAGGCGAAGCAGCGGCGGAGGCAGCACGGAAGTCCTCGCTCGCCGCCGAGCAGTCCGCCGCTGCCGAGGACGCCGCCTCCGACACACACCCCGGCGAGCCGGAAGAACCCGAGTTCCCCGTCGTCGGGGACGACCGGGCCGCCGCCTTCTTCGACCTCGACAACACCGTCATGCAGGGCGCGGCGATCTTCCACTTCGGCCGCGGGCTGTACAAACGGAAGTTCTTCGAACGCCGCGAGCTCACCAGGTTCGCCTGGCAGCAGGCCTGGTTCCGGCTGGCCGGCGTCGAGGACCCCGAACACATGCAGGACGCGCGCGACAGCGCCCTGTCCATCGTCAAGGGCCACCGCGTCTCCGAGCTGATGTCGATCGGCGAGGAGATCTACGACGAGTACATGGCCGACCGCATCTGGCCCGGCACCCGCGCCCTCGCCCAGGCCCACCTCGACGCCGGCCAGAAGGTCTGGCTGGTCACCGCCGCCCCGGTGGAGACGGCCACGATCATCGCCCGCCGGCTCGGGCTGACCGGCGCGCTGGGCACCGTCGCCGAGTCGGTCGACGGCGTCTACACCGGACGCCTGGTCGGCGAACCGCTGCACGGCCCGGCGAAGGCCGAGGCGGTACGCGCGCTGGCCGCGGCGGAGGGCCTGGACCTGGCCCGCTGCGCGGCGTACAGCGACTCGCACAACGACATCCCGATGCTGTCCCTGGTCGGGCACCCGTACGCGATCAACCCGGACACCAAGCTCCGCAAGCACGCGCGCGCCCTGGACTGGCGGCTGCGCGACTACCGGACCGGCCGCAAGGCCGCCAAGGTCGGCATCCCGGCCGCGGCAGGCGTGGGCGCCCTCGCGGGCGGCACCGCGGCGGCCGTCGCCCTGCACCGCCGCCGCCGCTGACGGACCACCCGGCGGGGGCCGGGCCACGCCCGGCCCCCGCCACCAATCGGGACCCCCTGCCCACCGACCGCTCCGGCCAGTCGGGTTACCCGCACTCGACCACAACCTGTCGCGGCTCCAGGCAGATCCCGAAGTAATCCGATCAATAACCGATCGCGATGTGTTAGCTAATGCGTCGAATAGTCGCTAAAGAAGCGACGTAATCGGTGATTTGAGCAACTGGGTGTAGCACTGCCTGTACGAAGCGTTATTCTCCTCAGACGCATTCCGGAACCCACCACTCACCACGACGAGTGACGGTTTCGCACTGAACGTGATGGAAGCTCTGCCTCTGGGAGTCCCGTGTACCCACACGTCGGGGTTGACGCCTCGGGCCTGGCTACGCTGCGCGCGACGGTCGCCGACCGTTTGCGCGGCTTCGTCCCCACCGCGTACGCCGTACCCGCCTTTGCCACCCCTGCACCTGCCGGCCCCTGCTACGCCCTGGCCGAACGCAGCGCGGCGGTCGGAAGACGCAGCAACCGCGGCGCAACGACCACGTCCGCCGTCCGCCGGCCGACCGCCGACAGCGACAGCGCCCGCATGATGGATCTCGTCGAGCGCGCACAGGCCGGCGAGGCCGACGCCTTCGGCCGCCTCTATGACCAGTACAGCGACACCGTGTACCGCTACATCTACTACCGGGTGGGCGGCAAGGCGACAGCGGAGGACCTCACGAGTGAGACCTTCCTGCGTGCCCTGCGGCGCATCTCCACCTTCACCTGGCAGGGCCGGGACTTCGGCGCCTGGCTGGTCACCATCGCTCGCAACCTGGTCGCCGACCACTTCAAATCCAGTCGTTTCCGACTGGAAGTGACCACCGGCGAAATGCTCGACGCCAACGAGGTCGAGCGCAGCCCCGAGGACTCCGTCCTGGAGTCCCTCTCCAATGCCGCGCTGCTGCAAGCCGTGCGCCGACTCAACCCCCAGCAGCAGGAGTGCGTCACCCTGCGATTCCTGCAGGGCCTCTCGGTCGCCGAGACCGCACGGGCGATGGGCAAGAACGAGGGGGCGATCAAGACCCTGCAGTATCGCGCCGTTCGCACGCTTGCCCGACTTCTTCCGGACGACGCCCGCTGAGCCCACCCGAGCCGAGTCACTCTCGGCGATATGTTCATCACGCACTGGTCCGATCATCTTTCGTGCGTAACCCAAGTGCCGCGCCGCTCGTTGTGCCGGTTGCAGGCCCCCTGTCGTCACACCATGTCCGCAGAAGCTCACTCATTCGAGTGGATGCGCTCAAGGTGTGCAACCTTCCGAACTCACAGGGGAGTCGACCGTCATGACGAGAGGAGGTGCCGCCAGTGATCGCAAACGTTTCGGCACACCGGCGGGCGGCCGCCTTCGCCCAGGCCCTGGAGGAGCAGTCGCTCCACGGTGCGGCGGCCGCGCAGCCCGAGGAACCGGCCGAACAGGCCGTCCCCGGACCGCTGTTGGCCTTGGCGAACGGCCTCGGTGAGCTACCGAAGCCGGAGTTGGATCCCGAAGTCAAAGTGGTGCAGCGAGCCCAGCTCGTCGCCGCCATGGAGGCCATGTTCGCCGAGGGCGGCGCAGCCGCGGACGCCACGGTGCCCGAACAGCGGGGCAAGGGGGCCCACCGGGCCTCGCCACTCCGGAAACTGCGCCCCAGGACACGCTGGACGAAGAGCCTCGCAGCCGGCGGGCTCACCGTCGGTGTGGCCGCAGGGGCCTTCGGCGGAGTGGCGGCGGCCAGTTCCGACGCCCTGCCGGGTGACTCCCTCTACGGGCTCAAGCGCGGCATGGAGGACATCCACCTCGGCCTGGCCAACGGCGACACGGACCGCGGCGAGGTCTACCTCGACCAGGCCTCGACCCGGCTCAGCGAGGCCCGCAGGCTGATGGAGCGCGCCCGCTCCGGCGACCTGGACCACGAACAGCTCGGCGAGGTCAGACGCACCCTCAACGGCATGACCCACGACGCCGCCGAAGGCCACCGCCTCCTCCGCTCCGCCTACGAACGCGACGGCACGATCGGCCCCATCCAGACCCTGGACTCCTTCGCCCGCGCACACCGCGACAGCTGGAGCAGCCTCCGCGACAGCCTGCCCCTGCAGCTGACCGACGTCGGCAACCAGGTCAGTTCGGTCTTCGCGGCCATAAACGACGAGGTCGAACCGCTGCAATCCCTGCTGCCCCGCCCCCCGGAGGCGAGCAACGGATCCCAGGAGTCCGGCACCACCGGCGCCGGCAGCGCCCCGTCCTCCCGTTCGCACGCCCCGTCCCCCTCCTCCCCCGAAGGCCCCCGCGGCAGCAGCGGTACGGACACCAGCTCCTCGCCCCGGCCGTCGGACTCGGGCAACACCCCCGCGGAAGGCCTGCTCGGCGGCGGCACGGACGGGCTCTTCGACCCACCGTCGCCCGACGCCACCACACCGACACAGGACACCCCGAGCACGGCTCCGTCGCCGGACATCACCCTCCCGCCGCTGATCCCCGGCCTGATCGGCGGCCTCGGGATCGACGCGGAGAACGACAGGAGCTGAACAGACCGCCGGATGGGCCGCAGAGCCCGTCCGGCACGGTCCGGGCCCGGTGCTCGGGGCCCCACGAGGACGCCCCGGGCACCGGCGTCAGAAGAACACCGACCGCCGCTGCACGAGAAGCTTGTACAGCGTGTGCTGGATCTGCTCCCGCACCTGATCCGTCAGGTTGAACATCAGCATCGGATCCTCCGCCGCCTCCAGCGGATACCCGTCCGTGGGAATCGGCTCACCGAACTGGATCGTCCACTTCGTCGGCAACGGCACCGCCCCCAACGGCCCCAGCCACGGAAACGTCGGCGTGATCGGGAAGTACGGCGTACCCAGCAGCCGCGCCAGGGTCTTCGAGTTGCCGATCATCGGGTAGATCTCCTCCGCCCCCACGATCGAGCACGGCACGATCGGCACCCCGGCCCGCAGAGCCGTCGACACAAAGCCGCCCCGCCCGAAGCGCTGCAGCTTGTACCGCTCGCCGAAGGGCTTGCCCAGGCCCTTGAACCCCTCCGGCATCACGCCGACGACCTCGCCCTGCCGCAGCAGCCGCTCCGCGTCCTCCGCACAGGCCAGCGTGTGACCGGCCTTGCGGGCCAGCTCGTTCACGACCGGCAGCATGAAGACCAGGTCGGCGGCGAGCAGCCGCAGATGCCGCTCGGCCGGATGGTTGTCGTGCACCGCGACCTGGAGCATCAGCCCGTCCAGCGGCAGCGTCCCCGAGTGGTTGGACACCACGAGCGCCCCGCCGTCCGACGGGATGTTCTCGATGCCCTTCACCTCGACCCGGAAGTACTTCTCGTACACCGGCCGCAGCACCGACATCAGGACCTGGTCGGTGAGCTCCTTGTCGTAACCGAACTCGTCGACGTCGTACTCGCCCGTGACCCGCCGCCGCAGGAACGCCAGCCCGCCCGCGATCCGACGGTCCCAGCCGCCGCCTCCCGCGCCCTCGGAAGCCACAGCCCCCTCCTGCCCCTCCTGCGACGACGGCACGGCCGCCGGCTGCCCGGGCAGGGCGCTGACGGACCCTGTGCCCCGTGCCGGGGGCCGCCTGCGCGCAGCGCGCGGCACACCCCCCGACCGCGAACGGTCGTCGTCGAACGGAATGACCTTGGCATCCGCCATCGTCGGTGCGCTCCTCTACCTGACGCTCGGAGTCGGGTGTGTGTCGTCGCCGGACCCACCGGTGCTCCCGGCGAACGGCATCGCGGCCACCTTGTCGACGGCCCGGCCCACCGCCGCGGGCGGCAGCAGCCCCGGCCCCTGGCTGCGCGCGAACTCGGCGAAGGTCTCAGCTGTGGAGAACCGAGGACGGAAACCCAGGGTCTCGCGCATCTGGACCGTGGAGACCACCCTGCCATGGGTGAGCAGCCGGACCTGTTCCGGCGAGAAGTCCGTCATGCCGACGCTCCGCAGCGCCTGCCCCACCCACGTGACAGCGGGCAGCAGCAGCGGCATCGTCGGCCGCCCCAGCCGCCTCGAACACTGCGAGAGCAACAGCACTCCGTCGCCCGCGATGTTGAACGTGCCGCTGTTCAGCGTCCCGCGCCTCGGTTCGCCCGCGGCGATGCCGAGGACGTCGAGGACATCGTCCTCGTGGACGAACTGGAGCCTCGGGTCGTAGCCGAACACCGTCGGCAGTACCGGCAGCGACAGATAGTCGGCGAGCGGCGAGTCGGGATCGGGGCCCAGGATGTTCGCGAACCTCAGCACGCACACCGCCACGTCCGGCCTGCGGCGGGCGAAGCCCCGTACGTACCCCTCGACCTCCACCGCGTCCTTCGCGAAGCCCCCGCCGGGCAGGGACTTGGGCGGGGTGGTCTCGTGGAAGACCGCCGGATCGCGGGGCGCGGAGCCGTAGACGCCCGTGCTGGACTTGACCACCATCCGCCGGACCGACGGCGCCTTCTGGCAGGCACCGAGCAGCTGCATGGTGCCGATGACGTTGGTCTCCTTGACCGCGGTACGTCCCTGGGCCCCGATCGCCCTGGCGCTGACGTCGAGATGGACGACCGTGTCGACCGCGTGCTCGCCGATGACTCTGGCTATGGCGGGCTGGCGGATGTCCGCGCGGACGAAGACCGCGTCGCCCAGCCGGTGTCCTGGCGCGACCGCGTCGACCGCGATCACCCGGTCCACGTCCGGATCACGCTGGATGCGCCGCACGAACCGGCCACCCAGCTGCCGGGCCGCTCCCGTGACGAGCACGACCTTCCCCAAGATCAGCGCCTTCCGTCGGTCCTCTGTGCGGTGAGTGGAGGCAGCGCCCGCGAAAGGACACTCCCCCGGTCGTCACCGTAGCGGGTGGATGTTGCCCTGTGATGACTGCGCGACGGCCCGGTTCCGCGTCTTGGCCCGAATGTGCGCACCCTTCGCGGATACTCCCCGTACAGCACCGCAGCCCTCCCGCCGGACCGGCGGGAGGGCTGCGATTGTCACGAACTGCGTTCGCTTACTTCTTGTTGCGACGCTGAACGCGCGTGCGCTTGAGCAGCTTGCGGTGCTTCTTCTTGGCCATCCGCTTACGCCGCTTCTTGATAACAGAGCCCACGACTACCCTCGCTCACTTCTTCTTCACTGGTGCGGGGCGTCTGGGCCCACACGACCTACGTCGGCCTAGCCTACCCGCCACCGCGTGAGGTACGTAATCCGAGGGGAACGTCAGGCCGTCCCCACCCCCACGAAGGACTCGCGGAGATACTCGTGCACCGCTTGCTCCGGCACCCGGAAGGACCTGCCCACCCGGATCGCCGGCAGATGACCGCTGTGCACCAAGCGGTACACGGTCATCTTCGACACTCGCATGACCGAGGCGACTTCCGCCACAGTCAGAAACTTGACCTCGTTGAGAGGCCTCTCGCTGTCAGCAGCCATGACCCACCTGTACCTTCCGCACGAGACGCCCACCGGCTTCCCCTCCGGTGACTCTTCGTCGTTGTGCGCTCACTCCCCAGGTTAGGGGCGGGTGATACGAGTGGGGAAGAGGAGAGACGATCGGCCGCCTACTGTGACAGACACGCCCGATTGAGTACATAGCGCGTCAGCGGCAGGTAGTACGCGGAACGCACGGCGTCGTCGAGCGGGACGACGACCGACACCCGCCCCTCCGCCTCCCCGACGAACAGCGCCGGATCGTCCGTGTCCGCCAGGCCGATCGCGTCGATGCCCAGCTGACCTGCCCCGCAGACCCAGCCGTGGTCCCCCACGACGAGCTCCGGCAGCGGCCCCCGGGCGTCCACGGCGGCCTCCAGGGCCACCCTCAGCGGCAGGGGTGAGTGGGTATGTGCGCCGGTGCCACCACCGGGCATCCGCACGCCGGGTTCGCGCACCATCGCGACTCCCCGTACGTAGTCGAGGTGGTAAGTGCGTACGCCGAACCGGGTCGTTATGTCGATACGTCGCCCCTGCGCGGGGGTGAGCACGGCACATCCCACCGCCGACAAGGCGTCTGCCAGCGCCGCGTAGAAACCGAGCAGCCGGTGCGGATGCCCCGTCCCGAACAGCACCGGCGACCGCCGCGCCGCGGCATCCGACAACCGCTCGGCAAACGCGTCCAGCCCCGCCACCGTCCGCTCCGGATCGATCACATCGGAACCCGAGACATGCGCGGGATCATCGGAGACCCCGCACCTGTCGGCCATGAGCCGCAGCAGATCCCGCTCCCCCCACCCCCGTCCGGGATCGAGGCCGAGCGTCACCCTCGGATCCCTGGCCGCGAACAGCCGATAGCTCCGCAGACTCGATTCCCTCGATGTGGCGACGGGCCCGGCCAGCCGGGCCGCCAGCAGATGCGCACGCAGCGCTCCGGTGCTCAACACCCTGCCGATGCTCCCCCACCCACGGCGGCCAGGGACCAAAACCCGGTTTACGCCCCACAGTTGGCGCAACCAGAACGCGCCATCACTCCGGGCTCCGGGTCAGGTCAGCAGCCCGCGCAGCGGGAACGCCGCGCGCCTGGTCGCAAGCACCGCCTGGTCCAGCCGGTCGGCCGGATCGTATCCGTCCTCCCACGCCTTCCACTCCGGCGTACGCCCGTCCGTCATCCGGGCCGGCCCGAGCTGCCGAGTCCGGGCGTAGACCTCGTCCCGCCACGACGACGGGATCACCGACTCCGGGTCCACCGGCGTGTGCGCGGCGATCCCCACCAGATGCGTCCAGGACCGAGGCACCACGTCCACCACCGCGTAACCGCCCCCGCCGAGCGCCACCCAACGCCCCTGCGCGTACGCGTGGGACAGGTCGTGGCAGGCCGCCATCACGGCCCGCTGCGCGTCCAGCGACACCGCGAGATGGGCCAGCGGGTCCTCGAAGTGCGTATCGGCCCCGTGCTGCGACACCAGCACCTGTGGCCGGAAGTCCGCCAGCAGCTCCGGCACCACCGCGTGGAACGCCCGCAGCCATCCCGCGTCCCCCGTACCGGCAGGCAGCGCCACATTGACCGCACCACCCTCACCCGCCCCGGCACCGGTCTCCTGCGGCCACCCGGTCTGCGGGAAGAGCGTCCGGGGGTGCTCGTGCAGCGAGACCGTCAGAACCCGGGGGTCCTCCCAGAACGCGGCCTGCACCCCGTCCCCGTGGTGCACGTCCACATCGACGTACGCGACCCGCTCCGCGCCCAGCTCCAGCAGCCGCGCGATGGCGAGGGCCGGATCGTTGTAGATACAGAATCCGGCCGCGACACCGGGCATGGCGTGATGGAGCCCGCCCGTGAAGTTCACGGCGTGCCCGGTCTCGCCCCGCCACACGGCCTCGGCAGCCGCCACCGACTGACCGGCGATCAGCGCCGACACCTCATGCATCCCGGCGAACGCCGGATCGTCCGTCGTCCCGATCCCGTAGCTCTGGTCCGCGGCCCGGGGATCGGCGGACGCGGCCCGCACGGCCGCCACATAGTCCGGCCGGTGCACGAGCCGCAGGGTCGAGTCCCCGGCCGCCTTGGCCGCCACGACGTCCACGGCCCGGTCGAGACCGAACGCCCGCACCAACCCCATCGTCAGGGCGAGCCTGACCGGGTCCATGGGATGACTGTCCCCGAAGTCGTATCCCGTTACTGCGTCATCCCACATCAACTGTGCGCGGCCGCTCATGCCCGCCACCGTATCGGGCAGGCTCCGCACCGAACGACTTGGCGTACGCGAGCGTCGCGAGCACCAGCACCATCGGCACGAGCATCGCGCCCCGATAGCTCCAGGCATCCCCGAGCGCACCCACCAGCGGCGAGCCCACCAGGAATCCCACGTAGTTGAAGATGTTCAGCCGGGCGATGGCGGTATCGCTCGCCCCCGGGAACATCCGCCCGGCGGCCGCGAAGGTCTGCGGCACGATCACACAGAGCCCGAGCCCCAGCATGGTGAACCCGAGCATCCCCATCCAGGCCCCGCCCGCGACGGCCACCACCCCGAACCCGGCTGCGGCCAGCACGCTCCCGGACCGCACCACGGCCACAGCACCGAAGCGCCGCACCCCGAAGTCCCCGACAGCCCGCCCCAGCAGCGTCGTCACCATGTAGACGTTGTACGGCACGGTCGAGAGCTGCTCCGAACTCCCGAGCACATCCTGCAGATACTTCGCGCTCCAGTTGGAGACCGTCGAGTCCCCGATGTACGCGAAACACATCACCAGACAGAGCGGCATCAGCAGCTTGAAGGAGACCGAGCCGGCCGTCCCCCGCTCCGCGCCCAGCTCCTCCTCCTGCTTCCCCTCGACGTACCACCGGCTCCCGATGAACGCGACGGGCAGCAGCACCACGACCACCGGAAGGTACGAGACCAGCAGCGACAGGTCCCAGTGCGCTCCGGCCCACGCCATGGACGCCCCGGCGATCCCGCCCAGGCTGTACGCGGCATGGAAGCCGAGCATGATGGAACGCCCGTACGCCCGCTGGAGACTGACCCCCATCATGTTCATGGAGGCGTCCAACGCACCGACGGACAGCCCGAACACACCGAGCGCCAGGGCCGCTTCCCACAACTCGCTCCCGGCACCGACGCCGAGCAGCGCCAGCAGCACGACCGGCTGTGCCCACCGCAGGACCACCCTGGGCCGCACCCGCGCGACCACCTTCTCGGTGACCACGCTGCCCACCCCGGCCAGGATCGGCACGGCCGCGAGGAACACGGGCAACAGGCCGTCGGATATCCCGTACCGGTCCTGAATCGCGGGGATCCGGGTGACGAGGAGAGCGAAGGTGACGCCCTGCACGAAGAAGCTCAACGCGAGGGAAGCTCTGCCGTGCCGCAAACGTGCATCTGTCATGTGCGCGAGCGTAGAGCCACTCTCTACCCATGGGTAGACGCGTCAGGCAAGCAATTCCCGCAGCTGTCCCATGTCGGAGAAATGCCCGGTCACACCGGCCAGCCGGTCCGCCGGCATCATCGAAGTGAACCCGTACACATCCATGCCGGCGGCCCTGGCCGCCTCGACGCCGAGCGGGCTGTCCTCGATGACGACGCACCGCTCGGGAGCAACCCCCATCCGTTCGGCGGCGAGGAGAAACAGATCGGGCGCGGGCTTCCCCCGGCCCACGTCCTCCGCCGAGAAGATCCACTCCTCCTCGAACCACTGGTCGAGCCCCGTCTTGCGGTGGCTGACCCGGATCCGTTCGTGGCTGCCGGAGGAGGCGACACAGTAGGGAATCCCGTCGGCGACGAGCTCCCCCAGCACCTCCTCCACGCCGGGGACGGGTTCCAGCTCCCGCTGGAAGGCGGCGAAGATCCGTGCGTGGAGCGTGTCGTCGAAGTCGGCGGGCAGCTTCTCCCCGCCCCGTTCGTCGACGAGGTCGTGCACCCGGTGCACAGCGGACCCCATGTAGTCGCGGAGGGACTCCTCGTACGAGGTGGGGTGCCCGAGCTCGGTGAGGTAGCCGGACAGGATGGTGTTGGCGATCGGCTCGCTGTCCACGAGCACACCGTCGTTGTCGAAGATGACCAGTTCGTAGCGCATGTCATGACCTTAAACGGTCGGAACGCAGAAAAGCCCCGTGCCACAAGGGCACGGGGCTTTTCCACAATGATTGTTCGGCGGCGTCCTACTCTCCCACAGGGTCCCCCCTGCAGTA